>CAYYBO010000295.1:0-5747 GCA_964470125.1 uncultured Planctomycetaceae bacterium
CGTTCACCTCGGTGCTGGTTGTCAAGCCGAAGGACTGCCCAAACTGAACCAGGGAGGCGTTGCCCACGTACACATTGACCGCCCCGGAAGGCTGCTCCCGGGCGGTGATGGAGAATATCTCGGACAGTTCGCCGAGGAGTTGATCCCGCTGATCGCGCAGGGCCGAGGCCGATCCGCCGCCCGCCTCGGCGGTGGTAATCTCGGTGTTCAAAGAGCCGATCCGCGAGGCAATGTCGCTCGCCCGCAGGGTCGCCCGCTCGATCTCGGTGTTTAAGTCGGTACGAATGGCAAGAAGATCGGCGCGGACATCGCGGATCCGCTGAGCCAGCGACTGGGCGCTGTTGATGACGATGCCTCGGGCGGCGTAGTTCTGCGGATTGTTCTGCAGGTCGTTCCAAGATCTGAAGAACTCGCCGAGTAGAGAACCGAGATTGACGTCGCCGAGCGGATCAACGACGCCCTCGATGCGTTTCAGGTAGGATTGCCGGGCCGAGGCGGCAAGTTTGTCGGAATTGGCGTACCGCAGCCTGGCATTGACGGCCTCGCTCACGGCCCGCCGGATGCCGGTCAACCGAACGCCGGTGCCGACCTGCCCGAAGCCGAGGTTCGCCCCGGGGACGGCGGAGAGATCAGCGCTGACTCTGGTGTAGCCGGGCGTGCCCACGTTGGCGATGTTGTTGCCGACGATCTGCAAGGCGGCCTGATAGGCTGCCAAAGCGGATTGTCCAATGCCTAGTGCGGAACTCAGACCCATGATCAAACACTCAGCGGCAAAAGCCGATCTTGCTTTCCTCACTGCCTCTCGGCCAGGGCCGAGGGCCCTCTGGTCGCGATCCCCGGGACAAAGCCCAGGGTTTTTCTCCTAGCCCACGGCATCCAGTACTCTCGCACCCGCCGGCAGGCCGACTTCGCCGACAGAAGAGTATGTCGACGCATCGGTTTCGGGTTGCACCATAGCCGCGAAGAGCGACTTGAAGTGGGCCATCATCTGTCGGCACACGATGTCCACCACGCGGTTGGCCTCGGCAAGTTTGAGCATCTCCCCGCGAAGCCGATCGGCCGCCCGCACCAGCCGCTTGCCGGCCTGCGGATCGAGCTCGGGTATCAACGTTCGTAGCGTCATGGCGCCGGCACTTTTCTCCACTGGCAAGCCCAGAGCGGGGCAAAGCCGGGAGACGACCTCCTGGCGGCGACGTTCCAAGACCGAGACCTCGGCGGTCAAGTCCCCCTCCCGGCGGGAGGCGGCGAACATGCCCTCAGGATCGCAGCGGCGCATGGCCTCCAGCTTCGCGCTGATCACCGTCTGCAAGGCCGTCTGCTTGTCGACCAGTTGTTCGATCAAGGCGATCAATTCCCCAATCAGCCTGGTTGTCGGGCCGGTGTTCATCACGCGGTAGACTCCGAGCCGCGGTCGGCTTGGGACGCCCGACCGACCTCAGGAACCACCGTTGCCTCTGGCTGCGACAGCGGATGGCCTTGTCTCTGGAGACGCATCTGTATGGTCTTGGTCAAACGGTCGGCTATGGGGTTGTTCCCGGCCTGGCCGATTTTGCGAGCCAGCTCGATGTTGAGCTGTCCCTGGAAGACGTCCTCGCCGCGGCCGCCGTGGAAGTAAGCGCCCTTCAGCCTGGAGTTCTGCACCTGCCGCAGAAGCGCGCCGTAGAACACGTCACCGACGACTTCGCCGACGCGCTGCCGCACGGTCTGCCGGCCTGAATCCGTGTCGCCCGCATTGACGGGCCGGGCGGCGGCGTGGGGGCGAAGCCCTTGCAGGAGCGGCGGGGGCAGTGATGTTGTACTCAACGCTTCCATGCGGGCTATTCCACGATCACCAGCTTGGCGTTGATCTTGCCCAAGCGGTGGAGGTTCTCCACGATCTCGATAATCTCGTTCGACGGCACGTTGAGCTGATTCAATGCGTCCACAAGGTCCTTCAGCTTCGTGCCGTTTCCGCTGCGTTTGGGAGCCTCGATGCCGACGGCATGCTGCTCCTGGACGACCGGCTGCTCGACGGTCGGCTCGACCGGCGGCTGGGTGGTCATAATCGACATGCCCTTATGCGAGATCACCGCCGGCCCTATCTCGACGCTCTCGCCGACGGCGATGGTACTGGTTTGTCGATTGATGACGATGCGGGCCTCTCCGGGTGGCATGAGCAGCTCGGCAGCCTCGACGCGAGCGATGAAATCGGCGGGGTCGTCGCGTTCTTCCTGGGGGATGAGCACGACGACGTTTTTGGGGCCGACGGCGGTGGCGATTCTCCGCACACGGCCGATCTCAGAGGCGCCCTCGTTAACCACCTGGGCGATGACCGAGGCGAGGGCGTGGCTGGCATGTACGTCCTCGATGACCAGGGTGATCTCCCAATCATCGCTGATGTAGTTATGGATGACGTCGGCCTCCATCGTCGCTCCCTGGACGATGATGCCGCTGGTCTTGATCCTGGCGTCGGGCAGGCGCACGGGGCCGCTGGCGAGCGCAAATATCCTGTCAAGGCCTGGTCCCTGAAGGGGAGTCATCACCAGATAGCCGCCGGCGAGGCTCTTGGCGGCGCCGGTGGAATTCACGCGAACGTCGATGCGGTCGCCTTCGCGGACGCCGTTCTCGGGGATGGTGGCCTCGAGCATGACGATGGCGACGTTCTTGGTGTCGGCCAGAGCGGAGGCCGGCACAGGAATCTCGAATTTGGCCAACATGGACTGCAGTTGGAGAATCGAAGCCAGGTATTTGCCGCCGTCGCCGGTGCCGGGCAGGCCGACGACCAGCCCGTAGCCTACGAGCTGATTCTGGCGTCGCCCCTGGAGGTGGGTGACATCGGCGATCTTCGTGGCCGCGGCCGGGGCGGTCAGGGACAGAATCAGCGCGAACGCGCAGATCGACGGAAGGATTCGGCCGGCTCTTTGAGAAGCCGACGGCATCCGTGGTCGTCGGAGCGAGCGTCGTCGATCTGTCATTCCGGCATGCATAGTCGTCTCAACGCTTCCAGCGATTACAGGTCTCTCCACACGTGCGGAAGGCGGCCCGGACTGAAGTCCGGAGCTCCTCCAGCCAACTCCGTTTAGAACGGTTTCACCGTGTCGACCATCTCCTTGAACCAACCGCGCTTAACGGCGTCCTTCACGGCCCCCTCGTTCATGGTCTGCACTTCCAGACCGAAGATCCTGTCGCTGGCGATGGTTCCGTCGGGGGCGACGTGCTCTTTGTTGCACTCGCCGCTCATCCGCAGGTACTGCATCTCGTCGTCAATCTCCATCCGCGACCAAGCCACGATAATCAGGTTGCCGTTGGGTTTGACGTCAATGACCTTGGCCATCAGGCGGGTCTCGAAGACGTCGCTGCGGTTGGCCTCGCCCTTGTTATCCAGTTGGTTCTTGTTCTTGAACTTGATCTCCGGGGTGCCGCGTTCAAAGTCCTGTTGGTGCAGTTTGCGATCGTGAATGCGGAACCAGGCGTCCAGCTTGGCCTGGGCGTCCCACTTGTCGTCCTGCTTCAGCTTGGAGGTGCTCTGATGCCGCAGCCGGTATCGAATGACGACGCCGATCAGATCGTTGATCTTGATGAGCCGCGGCTCAGCGGGGCCCAAAGCGGTCAGGGAGTTCCTGGCCAAAGTGGAATTGCGACCAGCCCCCACGGGGACGGCGGCTCCGGCGTCGGCGCGCACGGCGCCGTTCGCCGCGGGACGCGTCGCTGCTTCGGCAGCGGCAGCCTTCTCGGCCTGATCGCGCAGGAAGAGCGACGAGCTCTGCCCGAGGGCCCAGCCAACCGGGCCGAGAATCAGGACTGACAAGAGAAGGGACAACCGCATGTCATTTCCTCACTATCAACATTCCGCCGCGTGGTCCGCGGGGCCGGCTTCACCAGAGCCGGGTCGGTTCAAAATCGACTACCGCTGAGCCACCTGCCGGGCGGAAATCAAAGCCACGGTGCCCGGGCCGGTGATCTCGGCCTCGATCAAATCTTCCTTCCGCTTGGCTCCGTCTCGACGCACCTCGATGGTCTCACCCAGTGAGCCGGATTGCTGGGCAGTGCCGGTCGCCTTGATCAGCAGCAAGCCCTGTCGGCTCCAGATGGTCACCCGATCACCGCGGCCGATCATCGCCTTGGACTGAAGCCAGCTCGGGGCCAACATCTCGCCGGGCTTGACGAAACGCTGGCACTGCTGGCCCACGGCGGCGGCCAGATCGGTGATGCCAATCGATTCCACGTCAGAGAAACGCCGCTGCTCCAGCCGCAGGTCGCGGCCCTCGATGGAGGCGCCGCGGTTGATCGACCGGCGAGCAACAACCACTTCCGTCAACAGCCATACCTCGGCAACCAGCGGAATGCTCCGTTCCACCCGCTCGCCGCGGAGGAGATCGACCTCGTAGCTCAGCAGACCGATGGTCCGCTCATCCCTGGGGTGAATTTCGACGCGGTAGTCCCCCAGAGGAAGCCGCAGGTCCTCGCGGTTGGCGGGGCTGAAGCGGATTTCCAGCTTGCCCCCGCAATGTACGGCCCGCGAAGCGATGAACCTTCGCACAGCCGCCTCAAGCGAGCCGGGATCGACAGCCTCCAGCTCTCTCGTTTCCATCCTGGCGGCCTTCGTCGGCTTTCGAGCCGGCTGCTCCTTGGGCTTGGATGTCTTGTCGATGGCGGGCGGCTGTTCGGGGGGCGGTCGGAGCTTGGAGACTCTGCAACGGGATGAGCCGAAGATCTGCGTGACTCCCAGGTTGATGTTGGCCTCGACCAGCGCCCCCCGGATATCGCCGGCCCGGACCACGATCTCACCGCCGGGCGGTGGAGCGGCGTGGACCACAACCTCGTTCAGGCGTTCAGCGGAAGAGGCGTCGAAACCACGAAGTTCGGCGACGTCGGCGAGAGTCACCGCGTCACCACACACGACGGCCGTGGGCCAGACGCGCACTTCCCCCGCCGCCGCCGGCGTCGCAGCCGCGAGCGAGAGAAGCAGGCCCATCCAACATCCATGCCCTTGTCGGTTCATGTTGACGTCTCCGCCGTCTTTACGCCGACGCATCTACCGTCAGACGCTACCTCCTGAGGTTGTTGACCGTTTGCAGTGTCTGATCCGCGCTCTGGATCGACTGCGAATTCAACTCAAACGAACGCTGGGTGCGTATCAATTCCACGAGTTCCCGAACCGGCTCCACGTTGGACAGCTCCAGGTAATTCTGTCGCACCGCGCCCAGGCCCTCTTGTTGGGGATTGGCCAGGATGGCCGGCCCCGAGGCGTCGGTGTTGCGGTAGAGGTTGCTCCCAAGCTGCTCCAAACCGGCGGGGTTGACGAACTTCGCCATCTCGATCTGGCCGACGTCGGTGAACTCCGTCGCTCCGGTCGTGCGCACGGCAACGAGGCCGGTGGGTGATATCTGTATGGCCACGGTGTCCTGGGGGATGGTGATGGCCGGCTCTAGCCGCGAACCGATGCTGTTGGTCAAAACCATTTCGCCATTGGCGTTCAGGGTGAAGTTGCCGGCTCGGGTGTAGACGGTCGTCTCCGCTCCGTCGATGAAGGATTGCACCTGGAAGAAGCCGTCGCCTTCGATGGCCAGATCAAGCTGCTGGCCGGTGGAATCCAGGGCGCCCTGCTCAAAATTGAGCTGCGTACCGGAAACGTGAACGCCCAGACCGACCTGCTTGCCTGTCGGCAGGGGCTGATCCAGGCCGTTACGCAGGCCAGGCTGTTCGATAGTCTGGTAGAGGATGTCCTCGAAATTGGGCCGGCTGCGTTTGAAGGCGGTCGTTTCTAT
>CAYYBO010000296.1:0-5725 GCA_964470125.1 uncultured Planctomycetaceae bacterium
TCAGGAGGCCGCGACCCACCATCCTCGCGACAGCTCGCCAGAAAGATCGCCCGGAGCCTACGGCCATGTCGAAGCGGGAGCTAATCGAGCGGATCATGCAACTCAACCGGTCGGCACGGCGAGAGTTTCTGCAGTGCTTCAGCGAGAACGAGCTGGCCGACTACCTGCGGCAGCTTGAATCGGTTTATGCCGACTACAGACTGCCGACCGCCGCGACGTCTCATAACTAGGTGATCGGTGCATTGGCCGCCGACGTGGTCTCCGCTTGGCGAGGCATGACCTTTCCGCGTGCCATCGCCTTTAGCTCTTTGGCCGCTGCTCCAGCCGCGCTGTCGAGCGGCGGACGATGTGGCTCTTGTCCCACTTGCCGCCATAGGTCCTGACGATCGCCTCGTAGATCCCGCGGGCCTCCGCCGGTTTTCCATCCTGAACCAGCGAGTCCGCCACCCACCACTGCACGGTCATGGATTCCAGCCCGCCGGGGGCGGCGACACTAGCGGCCTGGCGGTAGTAACTCCTCGCCAGCGCGTAATCGTATCTGTACTCGCTTGCCAGCCTCCCGGCCAGCAGGCCCGCGGCCCAGCGATGGGTCGTCGACAGCCCCTCGGACTGCACCGCCTCCGCGAGATGTCGTTCGCACGAGTCCACCGTCTCGGCGTCGGCCATCGCTCCCTGGCCCACCAGCCACAGCAACTCGGCCACGCCCGCCTTGAAGGCGGCCTCCGCCCCGACGGTTGAACCACCCTTGGCCGTAGGAGTCTCGTCGAGCAACGAGGCCAGTGTCTTGGCCGCCTCAAACTCGTCAACTTCCTCGTAAATGAGGTAGCACTCTCTTTCACTGCCCGATCGTCCCATCGGCACGCTAAGCATCTCCAGCAGAGCGGCGCATTCCCGTGCCGGCGCTCGCGCCAGGGCAATGCGCTGTTCGCCGGGCTGGACCTCCTCGGAGGCTGCGCCCGACGTGAGATACAGGCTATGAAAGGGCAAGACCTTCTCGGCGATTCCCGGCGTCTGCGGCGCCGGTCCGCCGGAGGCCGTGACAACCTCAGGTGTCTCCGCAGTGGCACTTCGCGCCGCCCGTCGCGGAGCCTGCTCGGGGGCGGCGGGCCGTGACTCGGCAGCCGGAGTCGATTCCTCGGCCACGGTCTTCGGCGACGGTTCTTCGGCGTTCTCCGCCGCGCGCTCGGGCGGTGCATCCGGCTTCTGCACAGGCCGACTCGGCCGGACCACGCGCCGAGGTTTCTGCCACCACGTTGTGTCCCAATTCCAGTCCACGTTCTCGCAGCCGATCGTGCATGAGCAGACAAGAACGGCGAAGAGACCTAATCTTCCGAGCCGAGTCATCGCGTGCCTCATCAAAGTGTTGTCGCCGACCGCGGCCCCGCGGCTGAGCGGGGCTTCTGGTGCGTTGACCTGAGCGCCAGACCCCGCACACCTCCGTTGACGCCGACGGAATGGCGGCGTTGACCGGCCGCCTGGAGGCGATTGTACTGCCGGCGCGCGGTTTCATCGCCTACCGGAAAGACTCGGAAATCGACCGATTATGGCCCTGCCGCCCGCACCCTGCCGGCTACTCGCGAAGCCAACGCCTTCGCGTCAAGGGTCGGAAACGAATCGTGAGAGATCGTTGCCAGGCAGAGCACCTCGCTGACTTCTGCGAGGGCAGCAGCTTTGGCCGGCGCTCCGCCGCTCGGTTACCGCTGAGCTAAAATCCAATAATGGGTCACCCCGAAATCCCGCATAAACGCGCCGAACAGTACGGCCGCAAGAACCGGCAAGCAACGATTATCGGAAGCCGGTTCTCGCCGCATGGAGCGTCTCGCAACTGACTCAACGACAATCTCATCGCCGCAAATCCTTGACTATCCGTCGATTAGCCGCCTTCTCGCATTGGCGGCGAGGCCCGCGACGTACAGCCCCAGGCTCGCGGCTGCCGAGCTGGCATGAGAGTCAGGTCGGCCCCTTCCGAATCGCGCGCGTGGCCCGCAGCCGCATCGCGATGCCCCTCTGTTGTTTTCCCGTTAAGGGCTGGCCTTGGCCCGAACACCGGCGTATCATTTGCGCCAGGCGTGGGGAAGGGCCTGACCATCCGAGCGGTGGTCCGCATCTCGATTCGCTCAACTCCAAGCCGTTCGCTTTGCTGACGTTCGTCGGTTGGGTGTTGCTGTCATTCGCCGGTGTGCCGGGTGAGGGGAGCCGGATGATGATCAGTTCGACGCGTCGAAGTTCATTCGGCCGCATCCTGGTCGACATGAACACTCAGTGCGACTTCCTCCTGCCCAACGGGGCCGTTCCCGTCGCTAATCGAGCGCAGATTCTTCCCAACATCCGCCGCCTGATGAACTGGGGACGCCTGCAGGACCTGCCGATTCTCTCCAGTCTGGAGTGCCACCGACCTGGGGAGTTCACCAACGGCCTGCCGCCTCATTGCCTGGATTCCAGCAATGGACAGAAGAAACTGCCTTTCACGCTCATGCCCCGGCGAATTATTCTGCACGGCGACAACACTCTGGATATTCCGCTGGATCCCTACCGGCGGTACCAGCAACTGATTTTCTCCAAGCGCCAGGTGGACTTTCTCTCCAACCCGAAGGCGGATCGCCTGGTGAACAGCGTCGCTGTCGGGCACTTCATCGTGTTCGGCGCGCTCGCCGAACAGTGCATCAAGGCCGCCGTCCTCGGCTTGCTCACTCGGCGGCATCGAGTGGTCGTCGTGACCGACGCCTGCGGGTGCTGGTGCCCCGCCGAGGCGGATCTTGCCCTCCGCCAGTTAGACGCCAAAGGCGCGATCCTCGTCTCCACCGAGGAACTGCTCAGCGGTGCCGCCGACTCCAGGATTCATCTCGCCCCGCTTCCGGCTTCATCGGAGGAAACGGGCTTGCCCCTGATCCTGCCGACCAACGGCAACGGCCGAGGAAACGGAAAGAGACCGCCGGACCCCAAGCTCCCGATATTGCCACAAACCGAAGTCAACACCTCGCCCGGCAACGGCAAGCAGCACGGGCCTTTCACCACGTTCATCCCCTCTCATTTGGTCTCCCGGCGAGCCGACAACGGAGTTCGCGCTGCCAAGCCCCATCGCGGCACGGTCTGAATTCATCTGCGAGAAACCGACGGATCATGCTGCGCCGCCGCCAGGCCCCCGAGGCGTCATACACCCGATCCTGTCCGCCCCGAGGCCCTACGGAAGACCGGGATTACCGGCCTCTGCCAGGCTTCTATTCACGCGGCTAGAATGCCGACATGTGTCAGGGCCCAGCGGAGAAGCCTCCCGAGAGCGCCTCGCGCATCGGCAGGCCGTTGCCCAGCGCCGCGGATTTGGCCGGCCCATGCCCGGGCCAAGAGACGGCCAGGATCACCATGTGAGCCCCTCATACGCAGCCTGAGGCGAAAACTGACGCCGAAAGACCCCGAGAATGGACCATCCACTACTGAGATGCCTGGAAGACCGCGTGCTGATCGTCGACGGAGCGATGGGTACCAACATCCACGCCCGGAACCTTTCGCTGGAGGACGATTATCGGGGCCACGAAAACTGCTCCGAGATTCTTGTCGAGACCCGCCCGGACGTGATCGCTGATATCCACGAGTCCTTCCTGAAGGTGGGCGTCGACTGCATCGAAACCAATACCTTCAGCGCCAACAAGATCGTGCTTGCGGAGTTCGGTCTGGCGGACCAGACTTACTCCCTGAATCGCACCGCCGCTCAATTGGCCAAGGGCTGCGCGGACCGGTTCTCGACGTCCGAGAGACGCCGCTTCGTCCTCGGTTCCGTCGGTCCCGGCACCAAACTGCCTTCCCTGGGGCAAACCACTTTTGACATCCTCGAGCACAGCTATGCGGAACAGGTCCACGGCCTGCTCGACGGCGGCGTGGACGCCCTCATCATCGAGACCTGTCAGGACATCCTTCAGACCAAGGCGGCCATCTGCGGCGCGACCCTGGCCATGTGCGAGAAGGCCAGAGAGGTGCCGCTGATTGTCCAGGTGACCATGGAGGCGACCGGCACGATGCTCGTCGGTACCGAGACCGCCGCGGCCCTGGCGGTCATCGAATCCTACCCGCAAGTGCAGGTCATCGGCCTGAACTGCGCGACCGGCCCGCAAGAGATGGCCGAGCATGTCCGCCACCTCAGCCGACACTGTGAGCGGTACATCAGTGTCGTACCCAACGCCGGCCTGCCCCAGATTGTCGACGGCAAGCCGCACTATGTCTTGACCCCCGAGGAACTGACCCGATGGCTCAGGGAGTTCGTCGTCAGCGACGGCGTCAACATGATCGGCGGTTGCTGCGGCACGACGCCAGCCCACCTCGCCGCGGTCGTGCAAGCGGTGCAGGGGCACAAGCCGGCCCGGCGAAACCCCGACAGCCAGCCGAGCGTGTCGAGCCTCTATCAAGCCGCTACCCTCCGGCAGGACAACAGCTTCCTCATCGTCGGAGAGCGCAGCAACACCAATGGAAGCCGCAAGTTCAAGAGACTCCTCGTCGAGGGCGTCATGGACGACCTGGTCGAGGTCGGCCGCGAGCAGGTCCGCAACGGTTCGCACGTGCTCGACGTCTGCGTCGACTATGTCGGCCGTAACGGCGTCGCAGACATGGACCGCGTCGCCGCCCGGTACGCCCGCGAGGTCGCGGCGCCCCTGATGCTCGACTCGACTGAGCCGGCGGTCATCGAAGCGGGCCTCAAGCGAGCCGGCGGCAAGTGCATCGTCAACTCGGTGAACCTGGAGGACGGCGGAACCAAATTGCGCCGCGTCGGCGAGTTGTTGCGGAAGTACGGCGCCGCCGTCGTTGCCTTGACCATCGACGACGATCCCGACGAGGCCATGGCAAAAGTCGCCGAACGCAAGCTCGAGATCGCTCGGCGGCTTCACGATCTCCTGGTCAATGAACAGGGCATCCCCGAGGAGGACATCCTGTTCGATTGCCTCACCTTCCCGATAACCACCGGCAACGAGGCCGATCGGGCACTGGCTCGGGAGACGCTGGACGGCGTGGAACGCGTGATGAGCGAGTTTCCTCGCTGCGGCTGCATCCTCGGCGTCTCCAACGTCAGCTTCGGCTTGACCCCGCCGGCCCGGGCCGTGCTGAACTCCGCCTTCCTGCACGAGGCCCTGGAGCGGGGCTTGACCGCGGCCATCGTCCACGCCGGCTCCATCCTGCCGCGAAACAGGATCAGCGAGGAGCGTTGGCAGGCCGCCCTTGACCTGATCTACGATCATCGCCGCGAGGGCTACGACCCCCTGCACGAGTTCATCAATCTCTTCGCTGAAGGCGAAGACCTGGGCGAAGAGCGCACGCTTGCCGACCTGCCCATCGAGGAGCGGCTCAAGCAGCGGATCATCGACGGCAACCGCGTCGGCCTCGAGGATGAACTTGACAGAGCCCTGCGGCATTACGGGCCCATGGAGATCGTTAACACCTTCCTGCTCGATGGGATGAAGGTCGTCGGCGACCTCTTCGGCGCCGGCAAGATGCAGTTGCCCTTCGTGCTCTCCTCGGCCGAGACCATGAAAGCCGCCGTGGCTCACCTGCAGCCGCACATGCAGCGCGTCGAAAACCACAGCCGTGGCAGCCTCGTCCTGGCCACCGTCCGCGGCGACGTCCACGACATCGGCAAGAACCTCGTCGATATCATTCTGACCAACAACGGCTATACGGTTCACAACCTCGGCATCAAGCAGCCGATTCAGAACATCATCGAGGCCTGCCAGAACCACCAGGC
>CAYYBO010000297.1:0-5725 GCA_964470125.1 uncultured Planctomycetaceae bacterium
CGACGGTGATCCCACCGCCCGAGAGCCCCCGACCTTGGTCGGGGGCTACTCCCTCACCGAGCGCCGTCCCAACTTCCTCGCCACCCCCCGGCCAAGGCTGGGGGCTCTTGGAAGGCTCGGCGTTCGGCTCTTCGTTGAACGCATCTCGCCTCTCGATGAACAACCGCGGCTCGGCGAGCCGAAACCGATAAATGCACTGCTTCACGTCGCCGACCGCGAAGAGGTTGCCGGCCTGCGAGCCCTCCGCCTCGCGGCTGACCAACCGCACGATCTCCGCCTGGATGGGGCTGACATCCTGGAACTCGTCGACCAGCACGTGATGGAATCGCCCTCGAAGGTGCTCGGCCACCCCGGCCTTCTCGTCGCGCAGAACGTCCAGCGTGAACCGCTCCAGGTCGCCGAAATCAACCACCCCCAGGTCGCGCTTGGCCGCTTGATAGGCCCGCCGAACCGAGCGAGCCAGATCGAGCAACGCAACGGCGTGCCGGCTCGTCCGGGCGATTCCCTCCGCCCAGTCCGCCGTGGAGAACCGGCCGTAGACGCTCCTCAATCGCTTCCCGAAAACGTCCCGTGCTTCGCCGGCCGCCTCGACTGCCGCCAGGAACGCCCGTCGCTCCGGCTCCGACAACTTGGCCAGCACCCTGGAGTCACGCCTCGGCGGCTTCGGGGGCTCGTGCCCGGCAATCGCCTCTCGACAAAGCCGGTCAACGGCCGCTTCATCCGCGTCGCTCCGCAGGACTCTCAGCCAGCCTTCGAGGGTATCGCGGTGGGCCGATAGCGATTCGACGGCCGGCGCGGCTTTCTCCGGCACGTTGCGCAACGCCGCCGCCAGCCCCGCTGCGGCCGCCTGTTGCCGCTCGATTTCTCCGGCCAGCTCTTCGCGCAGCCGCTCCAGCCACCACCCCGACAGCCTGTCCGAAGTCTGGCTTGCGAAACGCTCCCGGCAGGCATCCATCCAGGCCTCCGGTGACGGCAGCGACGACAGAAACGCGTCCAGCCCGAGGACTCGCCCGATTAGTTGCTCCTCGCCCGAGCCCCCGTATTGGGCGAGCAGCGCCAGAAAAGCCTCGCCCGCCGGCCCTTGTCGTTCGGCGGATTCGTCGAACACCCGCCGGGCCGCCTCGTGGCGAAGCAGGACCGCCTCGTTTGCCTCCAGGACCGGCTCCAGCGGATCGACGTCGGCCTGGGCGAAGTAGCGGTGCAAGACACGTCGACAGAACGAGTGAATCGTGGATATCCACGCCGAGTCCAGCAGGGCCAACTGCCGCTGCAGCCACGCGCCGTTCGGCGCCGCCGCCAGGCGCTCCCGAATCGCCTGGCCGATCCGCTGCCGCATCTCCGTCGCCGCCGCATCCGTGAAGGTGACCACCAACATCCGTTCGATCGGGCAAGATGGCTCACTCCCCGCCGCCAAGGCCGCGCACCGCTCCGCGAGCACGGCCGTCTTGCCGCTGCCGGCGCCGGCCGAGACCAGAATGCTGGTTCCCCTCGTCTCGATGGCCTGCCGCTGCGACTCGGTCCACGCCCATTTACCCATGCGAGGCACCCCTGCCGTGACTGCATTTGTCAAAGCCGCGAACATGAGAGAGCAGTCGCGCCGAAAATGAGCAGGCCTCGGAATCGCGGAGTGACCGCGCCCCTACACTTGACATCGTCTTGCAGCGTAAAGGGCGGGCGGTCGCGGCTGGTCAAGGCGCTTTTCACGGCGACGCCGCTGAGGCCGGACCAGCCTTCTCCTCCATCGACTTCTCGGTCAGCCCTTCCAGGTCCGCCCGCATCCGCTCGATGTACTGCTCGATTATTTGATCGCGATGTTCGAGTATGTCGGGAGGCAGCTCGTCGCCGCTGAGCAGGAAGTCGAGCGTGTAGGTTCCATCCTTGCTGGGGAGGGATATCTTGGCGACATAGGGCGAGCGACGGGCGGAAGAGCGGGCGGCGCCGCCGGCGAGGGCCTCCGACAAAGCGATGCTAATGCCGTCTCGGCGAATCTCGTAGGCCAGACCCGTCTCCGCGGCAATCAGTTCAAACGCCTGCCGGATGGAGCTTTGGTCCAACAGCAGCGTGTAGCTTTCCGCCGTGGAGCGCGGCAGCTTCAGCATGGCCCCCGGCTCGAAGAAGATGGCCACCTCCGCCCGATCGGCCAGGTCGCTGAGCACCTTCGCCAGCGGCGTGTTGGTGTAGCGGATGCTCACCCGCCGGCTGAGTTGGTTGGCGATCTGGGCCTCGTGGGTGCGGATGATGATGTCCTCGTTGTCCGGCAGCCAGACCCAGCCGAGCGAGTTGCAGGCCACCTCCAACATCTGGGCCATGCTGCCTCGACCGGCCCGCTCCAGTTGACGCTGGAGCATCTTGGGGGCGTCGACCTTGGCGGTAACGCGGTACTGGAGCTTAAGATTGGCGAAGGCTTCGGGGGTGTACGGCGTCTCGTGGCAGGATCGAAGCAGCTTCAGGTCATCCCACGTCGCCCGGCGGTTGATTCGCTTGAGCGGCTCAGTGGCGACGACTTGGATGCGCCCGCCATCGACCACGTAGGTCATGCCGAGGGGACTAAGTATCTGCGGCAGTGCCTCGCGCAGGGAGGCGTTGCTGATAGTCGCCCCGGCGATCCTGGTCTGCCTGCCCCAGGGCAGGAGTTCGGCGGCGGCGTCATCAATGCTGATCTTCACGCCTGCTCCCGCGCCGATCTCATCGAGAACCGCGGGGATCTCCTTGTCGCTGATGGCCAGCCTGTCGAGCTTCCGATCCAGGGCCCACTCAACGTCGCCGCCGGCCGGGGGCTTCGGGTTCGTCGGCTGGGCGGAAGCGACATCGCCGGCGAAGCACAGTAAGAGACCAATCGTGATGGTTGTCTTCGTGCTCAACAGTAACCTCCTCGTTCCGTGGCCGCGGTCATCGCAGAGGCTTGGCCGTTTGGCGGCCCCCATCCTCTCGTTGTTTCCGCGAGACTCCACACCCTTGCTAATAGAACAGCGCCTCATCGGCGGACTCAACATAGTCCGCGGAGCCGGCCGCGATGGCCAGCCCGCCGGCAACCGGCATAATGCTGGTCCCATCGGCGCCTCCGGCCACAGGGCCTTCGCCGGGCCCCGCCGAGCGGTCGAAGTCGATCAGAACTTTGCCGACCGAGCGGGGCGCTTCCAGAGCCACGAAAACCAGTGGGCTCTGGCCGCCGTCTCCCGGCGTCAGGGGATCGACGGCGCCCGGCCACCAGACGGCGATAACGATAGCCGCAGCGGCGGCCAGGGGAACGCCGACCGTGGCCATCCACTTCGCCCGCTTCGTCCAGCGGAGGCGTCTGCCATGATGCTCAGTTGAAACGGCATCGGGCAGCACGTTGCGGCCCAGGCTGACAGCCTCTTGCCGAACCGCGCTGGCGACTCGCACCTTGAAACGATCCCAATCCACTTCCGGCAGCGAGTCCGCCCACTGCTCGACAAGCCGGTCAACACGCTGGTACTCGGCTTCATCGGCGGCCTCCGCGACCCGCTCGGAAGTAAAGCGGGCCATCGCCGGCCAATCCACGTCGTCGGTCAACGGCCGCCACTGCGCGAGGAGTTCCTGCAGCCGGCGATATCGCTCGGCCGATGCGGCCGCCGAGGCATCCTGCTCGCGGGCCCGCTCAACGACAAGCCGCTCGTCGGCATCCAGCGTGCCGTCGAGCTGCTCGCTCAAGAGGCGTTCAAGTTGTTCTCTATCGTCGAGCATTTACTCCTCCAGGTAGTCCGCCAATGCCTCCTTCATGCGCTTCCTGGCCTGGAACACGTTCCACTTGACCATCTCGATGCTGCAACCCAGTATCTCCGCGACTTCCTTCTGCGGCATCTGTTCCACGGCAAACAGGATCAACGCCAAACGCTGCTGCTCCGGCAGGGCCTCCATCGCCGTTGTGATCGCCTGCTGAAGCTCGTCCTGCTGCACGGCGTTCGATCGACCACGTCGGCCGGTCGAGGCGGGATCGGCCAACCGATCCTCGATGCCGGCCTCGTCCCCCTCCGTCGCCAACGACAGATGCGCCTTCCGCCCACGGCGGTAGTTCAGCGACAGATTGCTGACGATCCGCATGAGCCACGCGCCGAACCGCTCCGGCTCCGCCAACGTGCCTAGCGCTCGAAAAGCCCTCACGAACGCCTCCTGGGAGACATCCATCGCGTCGTCAATGCTTCCCAACAGCCGATAGGACACGGCCACGGCCCGTCGCTGGTACTTCTCTATCAGTCGGTCAAACGCGGTCATGTCGCCCGCCAAGGTCCGCGCGACGGCCTCCGCGTCTGCTTGGCGGGCGGCTTCGTCATCCGTCAGACATTGGGCGGTGGTGCGCTTCATGAGTCTAGACAACACAGAGGGCAGCGGGTTAGAGTCCGGGATTCCCGGCTGCGGGTCCGACAACTGGCACTGATCGACCCCGCAACACACGAACCTCGCGGGATGATAACTCGCTCCTTCGGCTGAGTTTAGGCCGCGGCGGGAAGACCTGCCAGAGCCCTCGACCGGAGAAAGGGGGTCAACGCATGTTGGAAAGTAGTTCCACGGAAGATACCGGTCACGATCTTGCATGGACCAGGAGGCGGTTTTTGCAGTCGTCGGCGGCTGCGGCGATTTTGGCGGGGACCAGCGGACCCATCTTGGCGAACCAGCAGGAGAGCCCGCAGGCCGAGCAGCCTCACAAGCCGCGCCGCCCGCTGATGGTGGGCAGCGCCAACGGCCTGCAGCCGATGGACCGGGTTTTCGACATGCTGACGCGGGCATCGAAACCCGCCTTGCCCCTGGAAGTGGTCGTGGCGGCGGTCAACATCGTCGAGGACGATCCCAACGATCACACCGTCGGCCTGGGCGGCCTGCCCAACGAGGACGGCGTGGTCGAGTTGGACGCCTCCTGCATGGACGGGCGCACCCACAAGGCGGGGGCCGTGGCCGCCCTGCGGAACATCCGCAACGCCTCGTCGGTGGCCAAGCTCGTCATGGAGCGGACCGATCACGTCCTGCTCGTCGGCGAGGGCGCCCTCCGCTTCGCCAAGGCCCACGGCTTCAAGGAAGAGAACTTGTTGACGGACGAGGCTCGGCGAATCTGGCTCCGATGGAAGGAAGACCTCTCGGATGACGACGATTGGCTCCCGCCGGAACCGGCCGGCAAGGAGATTCACAGCCGAGCGGGGCGGATCGTGCCCTTCACCTGGGGAACCATCAATTGCCTGGCCGTCGATGCCCGGGGCGACATCGCCGGCGTCACTACGACCAGCGGCCTGTCGTACAAGATACCCGGCCGCGTCGGCGACTCGCCGATCATCGGCGCCGGCCTGTATGTGGACAATCAGGTGGGGGCCGCGGGAGCGACCGGACGCGGCGAGGCCGGCCTTCAGAATTGCTCGGCCTTCCAGATCGTCGAGCTTATGCGCGGCGGCATGGACCCGCAGAAGGCGTGTCTGGAAGCGCTGAAGCGAGTGGTGGATCGCACCGAGCCGCGGCTGCGAGATAAGAACGGGCGTCCGGATTTCGGCCTGATTTTCTACGCGCTTGCCAAGGACGGCCGCTTCGGCTCGGCGTCGATCTGGTCCAACGCCCAGTTTGCCGTCCACGACGGAACAAAGGCCCGCCTGGGACCCTCGGCCTACCTGTTCGAGGCGCCCCCGCAGACCACCAAGCCTGCCGAAATACCTTTAAACGCGGGCCTGCCGCCCCGGCTGGCCCATACCCCGATGCGGTTTGCCCGGTGGCGCGCCCCCCCCCC
>CAYYBO010000298.1:0-3810 GCA_964470125.1 uncultured Planctomycetaceae bacterium
GCCCCCACCGCCGCGGCCGCCCGGCCGCGTACTCAAAGGCGAACCCGCCGACGCCGCCAAAGACCTCGTCCGCCTCCTGCACGAGGAAGAGAAGATCATTTAGCGCTCTTTCCACCAGCAGCGTCGCCGCGACAAACGAACTGCGGACCCGCAGCCGGCGCGGCGCCCCCCGACCGAAACCGGCGGGCGACCTCAGCACGCGAATTAAACAAAGCCAGCCTGTTCGAGAGTCTGCTCGCGGCGCAAGAGGCTGTGCCTACGCGGATACGTCCAGATGGGCCACGCCCTGATCGTCCACCACGACGCCGGTTTGATCTTCGCCGGGTGCCGCGGCCTCCTCTTCCGGCGGGGCGTCGTACCGCCCCTGGCTCCCGCCCCCCTCCGAGTCCGTGTGAACCTGCGTGTCGGCGTCGGTCGCCTCGATCTCCAACACGTCCCCCGCCGTCCCCGCCAAGTTGCGGGCGGCATCGGTCTGAGAGTTGCGGGCGGCGTCGGCCGGACGAGCTTGTTCCGTCTGAGCGACCTGCGACTGCAACGCCGAACCAATGACGCTCGGTGGTATCGCGGACACTGCTACACCCTGAACTCGCGATCGCGCTGCTTGAACTGGAAGCGCAGGCGGTCGACGATCGCCGAGTGCATCTGGCTGACGCGGCTTTCCGACAGGTCCAGCGTCAGGCCGATCTCCTTCATGGTCATCTGCTCATAATAATACAATACCAGAATCAACCGTTCGGTCGAGGTCAAGCCCTGCTGGATCAATTGCTTGAGGTCGGTCTTCTGCACCTCCCGCACAGGGTTCTCCGCCCGCTCGTCACGGAGAATGTCGATCTCCGCCACGTCGCGCGACGAATCCCCCCCGTAGATCTTCCGCGAAAGGCTCGTCATCGACACCGCGTTGGAGTCCCGCGACATCCGCGTGAACTCCGTCGCCGACACCCCGATCCGCTCGGCGACCTCCCGGTCGCTGGGCATCCGCCCCAGCTCCCCTTGCAGCGCCTTGGTCGCGTTCTGGATCTTCTGTGAACGATTCCGGACCAACCGCGGTACCCAGTCCATCGACCGAAGTTCGTCCAGAATGGCCCCGCGGACTCGCGGCGAGCAGTAGGTCTCGAACTTCACGCCTCTTTCCAGGTCAAACGCCTCGATGGCGTCGATCAGGCCGAACATCCCCGCGGAAATCAAATCGTCCAGCTCCACCTCCGTCGGCAGCTTGGCGTGAATCCGCTCGGCGTTGAACCTGACGATGTGGTTGTAGTGCTCGATGAAGAAGTTCCGCAACTTCTTTGACGGGCTCCTCTTGTACTCCCGCCACAGGCTGTCGATATCCGTTTCGATCGCTGGCATCGCTGGCATGCACGGCACTCCCTTGCGAGAACGAGGCCGCTCGAACGGATCCTCCGCCGCGAACGCGCGTCACCCGCCGCCTACTCCCTGGCCGAGACAACCTGGGCCGTCTTGTCCTCCTCGCCCCGCTCGGGCGTTCTGGCCGCCTCGCCGTCATAAACAGGAACGTTGTCCTTCACGATTGACAGGCCGATCCAACCGGCCGTGGCCCCAACGACGAATCCTCCGACCAGCCCCAAAACGGCGCGCAGCACGATCCTCTCCGCGGAATTCCCCGCCAGCATGCCACAAATGATGATCGCACTGAAAAGCAATAAGCCCAGACACACGCCGTACAGTCGAGCCATCGGATTATCGTCCTGCCCCCCCGATCTCGATCCTCATCCTGCATGGAATCGGCGGCGATTCTGATTCGATTCAGTAGAAAAACCGGGCCACCCTGCGGAAAAAACCAGGACAGCAATGACGCCCCGAGAGCGACCGATCGACCCGTTCCGCCAATACTGCTATGCAGTTTGCCGCCGGGCTCTCCGGGTACTTCACGATGAACGGAATCCGTTGCCGCACCGCCAACGGGACGTGCTGATCGTGCAAGACGAAACCGGCCGGCGTCAGCCCCATCCCCAGAAACCGCGCCGCCACCGACGCCACCCGCTGGGCCACCAGATGCCCCTCGCGGGCGCTGTTGGACTGGTTGACGACCAAGCCCAGCGGCGGAGGATGCGGCGCCCGGCTGAGCACCTTGATCAGGGCATAGGCATCCGTCAAAGCCGTCGGCTCCGGCGTCGTGACGACCATCAACTCGCTCGCGCTGTGGGCAAAGGCCAGCACGTTCTGGGAGATGCCTGCCCCGCAGTCCAGGATGATCAGATCCGACCGGGCCTCCAGGCTGCCGAGTTCGCTGATCAACTCCTGACGACCGAACGTGCTCAGGTCCGCCATCGACGCCAAACCGCTGGCGCCGGCAACCAGGCGAAGCCCGCCCTCCGTGCGAACGACCACTTCATCGATCGTCCGTTCCCCCCGAACGACGTGCGACAGATCGTACGTCGCCTGCACGTTCATGATCACATCCGCGTTGGCCGTGCCCAAGTCCGCGTCAACCAGTACCACCCGCAACCCACGCTGGGTGAGGCAGATCGCCAGGTTCACCGCGATGTTGGTCTTACCGACCCCTCCCTTGCCGCTGGCGATGGCCAGAACGTGAGCCGTCCGACGGCGTCCGCCCGACGGGCGATTCGCCGCGGTCCGCGACTCCATCAGTGTCCGCAAATCCTCTGCTTGATCCCCTGTGCGACCGACATGCTACGCCCCCCGCTCCTGCGCCGCTGACGCCTCCTTGCCCGACCCCTCAACCGGCCGCGGCGGCGTCCGGGTCGGCGGCACTCCCGCCATCGGGACCTCGTCGCCGACGATCAGCCCGGCAATCCGGCTGCGATCGGCTTCCTCGAGATCCTTGGGCACAGATTGCCCCGTGCTCAAATAGGACAGCCGCATGTCCACGCAATCCAGCACATTCAGCATGACCCCGAAGCCGACGGCCTCATCGATCTTGGTGAAGATCAGGTGCTCGACACCTAACACGGAGAACTTGGCGATCGCTTCGCGAATCGTGGCCTCGCGAGCCGTCGTCGCCAACACGAGATGTACCTGATCCGGCCGGGCCGCCCCCAGCAACTCGCCCAATTCCACGATCCTCGGTTCGTCCCGCTGGCTCCGGCCCGCCGTGTCGATCAATATCAGGTCGAGATGCGACATCCGCCGCACCGCCGCTTCCATATCTTGAACCGTTACCACCGCCGACAGCGGCACGTCAAGAATCTGGGCGTATGTCTTGAGCTGCTCGACCGCGGCAATCCGATAAGTGTCGACGGTGATCAAGCCGACGCCCTTGCCCTCGCGAAGCTTCATGTTTGCCGCCAGCTTGGCGATGGTCGTCGTCTTGCCCACCCCCGTCGGGCCGACCAGGGCAACAATGGTCGGGCGACCTTGGCCCTTCAGTTTGAGCGGTTCCACCTCCGGCAGCATTTCGCCGATGATCCTGCGCAGCTCCTCCTGAACGCGCGGCGGCGCGACCAGGTCCCCCCCGACCGGACACACGCACGGCGAACCGTGCTGTGGGGTCACCGCCACAGGGCAGGTCCGCAGGCGGGCCGATGCTCGCTCCACGATCTGAACCGCCAGTTCCTCGGCCACATCCTGCGAGATCAGGTGCGTGTAGTAGTCGAGCAGCTCAGCGGGAACCCGCCGATCGGGCGACTGCCCCGTCCGGCGGGCCAGATCGACAACCATGTCGCGGATCAACTCAATCTCCTGGCGAATCCCGCTGTCCACGCCCGCTTGCCCGGCGGGCGGCGCCGTTGAAGACGCCGTCTCGCGGTCGGGTTCGGCCGGCAGGGCAGCGCCCAGATTCGCGGTGCCGCCGGCCGAATCGCGAACCGCCGGACCCTCGGTTGGGCCGGT
>CAYYBO010000298.1:3820-5717 GCA_964470125.1 uncultured Planctomycetaceae bacterium
CCCCATTTGGGGGGGCGCCGGGCGGATTTGGGAACCGCGGTCCCAAGGTTTGGGCGGTAGGGCATTGGCTGTAGGCCCCCGGGTACGCCTTGGTCGACGCAGGCCCGGGCGAATCCTTTGGCAATTGTGAAGACGCCCCCTCGCATCGCGATGGCCGAACATCCCCCTTAGGGCTGCAGATCGTCGAGTCCTCCGCCGCCCGCAACGCCGCCCTCGCCTCTGCCACCCGAGGATCGTTCGTCGCCGTTATCTCCACAAGGGCCCTGGCTCCAAAGCCAAGCACCCCCCCCCGCTTCACCGTGCGGGTGTGCAGGATTACGGCGTTACCTCCCATGTCCGTCTTGACCTTGGCCAAGGCGTCAGACATGGACCGGGCTTGATAGGTTTTCAACTCCATCTGCCACCGTCACCATTCCATGCGTCCGGACGTTCACGCCCCGGACAATCTCGTTGTAGCCCAGCACCGCCGAACTCGGCAGCACAGACTCGATTAACCTGCGAACCCACTGACGCACCTGCGGCGAAGTTAGAATCACCGGCTGCCTGCCGCCGGACTTACCCGACGCCGCGTCCAACTCATTGCGTATTGCCGCCACCAGCCGGTTGGCCTTGGCCGGAGGCAGCGTCAGGTAAGAGCCTCGATCGGTTCGCTCCACGTGAGTGTTGATGAGGTCCTCCGCGGCGGGGTCAAGCGTCACCGCGTGAATCGTGTTGTCCGCCCCGCGATGCCGCTCGCAAATCGTCCTGGCCAGCGCGTTCCGCACATACTCCGCCAACACGTCGGGGTCTTTCGTCCGCCCGGCCCAGTCGCCCAGCGTCTCCAGGACGGTCTCCAGGTCCCGTATGGGCACGCGCTCGCGAAGCAGATTCTGAAGCACGCTCTGAACCTCGCCCAGCTTCATCACATCCGGCACGATGGCCTCAACCAGTTTCGGGCAGCGCTCTTTGAGGTGCTCAATCAACCGGCTGGTATCCTGCTGTGTGAGCAGTTCGGCGGCGTGGTGTCGAATGATCTCCGTCAAGTGCGTGGTCAGGACGCTGCTGCAATCCACGACTGTGTAGTTGCGGTGCTCGGCGTTGTTTCGCTGCTCCTCGGGGATCCAAATCGCCGGCAGATTAAAGGCCGGCTCGCGGGTGTCGATGCCGTGCAGCGGCTCGGTCACCGCCCCCGAGTCAATGGCCAGCAGGTAGCCCGGCATCAACTCCGCCCGCGCGATTCCCGCCCCGCGCAGCTTGACCACGTACTGATTCGGCTGAAGCTGGACGTTATCGCGAATGCGGACGGGCGGCACGATCAAGCCCAGCTCCAGGGCTGTCTGCCTGCGGATGTTGGCGATGCGATCGAGCAAATCGCCGCCCTGCTTCTTGTCCACCAGACGGATCAGCCCGTAACCCACCTCCAGCTCCAGCGCCTCCACCGCCAGACAGCTCTCTATCCGCTCGGGCTCCTTGGGCTTGACCGCCTTGGCCTTCTGGGCCGCCTGTTGCTCGCGACGACTTCTCCCATACATCAGATATCCTGTGCCGCCCACGCCCACCATCATCAGGCCCAGGGGGATCTTGGGCAGGGGCGTGAGCAACAGCACGGCGAGGAACCCGCAGGCGATCAGCATTGAGATCGGCCGCGAAGTCACCTGGGTGATTAGTTCCTCGCCCATGTTCGTCTTGGCGGTCGATCGGGTAATGATCATGCCCGCGGCAATCGACACCAGGAAGGCGGGGATCTGTGTCACCAAGCCGTCACCGATGGACAGACGGGTGAAGACCCGCAGGCACTCCATCAGCGGCAGCCCTTTCTCGATCATGCCCACGTACATGCCCCCCAGCACGTTGACCAGCGTAATGATGATGCCGGCGATGGCGTCGCCGCGGACGAACTTGCTGGCACCGTCCATGG
>CAYYBO010000299.1:0-5714 GCA_964470125.1 uncultured Planctomycetaceae bacterium
TGATGTTCCCCCCGGTCAATTGGTGGCTGTTGGCCTACGTCGCGCTGGTACCGTGGTTGGTTTGCGTGTGCACTGCCCGGCGATCCCGCCTGGTCTACCTGGTCAGCTTCCTATTCGGCCTCGGCTTCTTTCACATCAACGTTTACTGGCTCTTCGCGGTGACGCCGCCGGGCTACTTTGCGCTATGTACTTACTACGCGCTGTTTTTTCCGCTGGCGGCCTGGCCCATTCGGCACATGTACCTCCGCCACGGCGTCTCCATCGCGTTGACCGCTCCCGTGGCCTGGGTCGCGACAGAGTATCTCCGGTCCATCGCCGTGCTCGGCTTTCCCTGGCTGCTGATGGCCCACAGCCAATACCGAAACCTGACGGTTATCCAGATCAGCGATCTGGCCGGGGCTTACGGCGTCAGCTTCGTCCTGGTGATGTTCAGCGGCTGGCTCACCGATTTACTGATCCAACCCATCCTGATCTGGCGTTCGAACAGCGGGACGCGGCTGCCCATCGGCTCGCTGACCACTCTACTGGTCGTCCTGGGCACGATGATCTACGGCAGCACGCAGAGGTCCAAGACCTTCTTCGAGCCTGGCCCCAAGGTGGCCGTGGTGCAGCACGACTTTCCCATGTACGTTGACGATTCGCCCGCCGGTTCGACGCCGATCGACGTGATCGCGGAGTCGTATCTTGAACTGGCTCGCAAGGCCGCTCGAATGAAACCGGACGTGATCTTGCTTCCGGAGACGGCCATGGCGGGCTACATCAATGATGAGTTCGTGAACGCCTCGCCGACCGAGCTGGACGAGATGCGGCGACGACGCTATCCGCCGAATTACCCGCGAAACGCCCTGGCCTCCCTCCAGGAGTTCTGCCGCCTCGCCCGCACGAAGTTCCAGCAACTGAGCGATGAGACGGGCATTCCGATCGTCCTCGGGTCGCTGGCCATGGAATGGCGCCCAACGGCGATTCCCCCCAGGGTGGACACCTTCAACTCCGCCTTCCTCTTTAAGCCCGGGGCGACAACGCCCGCGGCCCGCTACGACAAGATACACCTTGTGCTCTTCGGAGAATACGTCCCGTTTCGCTCCACGTATCCGTCCATCTACAAGTGGTTGAACGCCAGGACGCCGTGGGGCCGGGAGGGCATTGAGTATTCTCTGACCGCGGGCGAGCGATACGAAGTCTTCGAGTTCGACGCGGCGGCGTCGGGCAGACGCTATAGGGCGGCGGTGCCGATCTGCTACGAGGAGGCCATGCCGTACATCGCCCGGGAGTTCACCCGCGGCGAGGGCAAAGCCGCCGACGGGAAAAACATCGACCTGTTGCTGTGCATCAGTAACGACGGGTGGTTTCTGCACACATCGGAGCTGGAGCAGCACATGGCCACGGCGGTCTTTCGGGCCGTGGAGAACCGCATCCCACTGGCTCGAAGCGTCAACACAGGAGCCAGCGGGGTGATTCATCCCAACGGGCGGATACACATGCGCGTCGCCATGCCCGAGGAGAAGCTCGCCCTGTTGAACCCGGTGGAGTCCGTGATCCGCCAACTGGGCGAGGCGGCCGAGCGAATGGAGTCTCGAGTAACCGACACCGCCGTTTACAGGGCGGAGTTGGACAAGCTGGTCCCACTCCTGGACAACGATCTGCCTGCCTCTCTCGCCCCGTTGGGAGAGGAGTTCCTCTACATAAGCGACACGCTTCACCTGATGGCGGCGAACCTGGGGGCGATCTCCGAGCCGGCCCGCGCGAGAGCCCTGGAGAGGTTTCGTGTGCTGGTGGCGGACTATCTGGCGATGCTGGCTCGGTGGCGGGAGAAACCGTGGACGGCCCCCGGTTACGACATGTCGCAGTTGCAGTGCGACCGGCGCGTGACTCTCTATACCCGCTGGGGCGATTGGTTTGCCCAGGGAACGGTCTGCTTGCTGCTCATGATCCTGCTGGATTGGATGCTGCGGCGTTTTCGCCGGTTGGCTGCCGCCGAAGTCAAGGAAGGACCACGGGCATGATTCATCAATCGTCAACAGTCGCCCAGCAACCGACAATGAGCCGCGATCGCGCCGCCCCGCTCCGGGGCAATGTTTCGAGGTCGCGTTTCGCCTTCGTTCTTGGAACGGCGTGTCTTCTCTGGGGCGGCCCCGGATGTGTCCAGTCGCTTCGAAGCACTCTTCCGCTGGAGGAGGAGCATCAGTTCCGCTCGGCGGCTGTACAGTTGCTGAAGGAGAGTGCCTTCAGTGACGAGCCGGTAATCCGCATGCACTCGATCGAGGCCCTCCAGGAGGTCGCCTCCTCCGACGGCCTATCCTGCATCGAGGCCAACATCGAGAACGGTTACGCCGGAGTGAGCTTCGCCGCCCTGATGGCCCTGGGTTCGCTCCGCAGCGCCGAGTTTGTCGAGAGGATAAGAATCCGCGCGGAAGAGCCCGATCCGAACGTGGTCATCGGCGCCCTCTTCGCCTTGCACCGTCTGGGTGACCAGAAGCGAACCAGTGAGCTATCCGACTACTTGCTCAACCACCGCGACGCACGTGTGCGGGCCAACGCCGCCCTGGCCATAGGGCGGCTGGAGGAGCCGAAATCGGTCAAGCTCCTGCGGATCGCCCTGGAGAAGGAGAAGAAGATATCACCGAAGCTACAGATCCTCGAAGCCCTGGCCACGTACGAGGATCGGCACGCGATTGACCGACTTATCGCGTACTCTTACGATCCACGGCCCGACGTTGCCGCGTTGGCCCTGCAGTGCCTGGCCAACGCCAACTGTGACAGGGCCGAGGAACTTTTTATCTATCGGCTTCAGTCCGCCCAATATCCGGAGGCCAGACTGCAGGCCGCTCGAGGGCTGGGGCGCCTCGGCCGCGACGACGGACTGGACATGGCCCTCGCCTATCTTCGTTTCAACAGCCCGGAGTCGGGCCGCAGCAACGACCCCCCCGAGCAACAGATCGCCAGAGTGCGAGCCCTGGCTGCCCTGGCCCTGGAGGCGATTGGCAGCCCGCAGGCCCTGGGGCCGCTCAGGGATGCCTTTCTGACTCAGGGGCAAGCGACGGGCGTCCGGCTGGCAATCGCCCGAGCGGCCATCACGATCATCAACCGTCGAGGCCGCCCGCCGGCTTCATATCGCGATGAAGCGAGTGAAGAATCCTCGCGGCTTGCCGGCCGCGGGACGGTTCCCGACTCTTCCGCAGCCTGATGCTGCCGAGGCTTTGTCAGCGGCACGCCCGGCCGCGCGCGGAACCGCGGGTATTCAAGGTGGGCATCAGAACCGGCGAAGCGCGGTCAACTAAAGCATGCGTTGGGTAGCGTTCGTCATCCTGTTGTACGTCACGGTCGCTTTGCAGTCGGCGGCGACCCCGTTCGTAGCCGTGAACTCGATTCGCCCCGACTTGATGGTCATCGTTGCCGTGCACTATGCCCTGGCGGCCCGGGTTTACGACGCCCTCCTGGCTTGCTGGTTCATCGGCCTGGCCATCGACCTTTCGGGCATCAGTTATCGCGGTCGGGCGAATGTCGGCCTGCACGCCCTGGCCCTGGGCCTGCTCGCGATACCCATTGTCAAGATGCGGAGTTTCATCTTCCGCGACAGCGTGCTGACGCAGCTTTCTTTCACCTTCCTCGCCAAACTGTCTCTTGATCTGATGGTGGGCATACACATGATGTGGGCCATCGGTGATTGGGGCCGATGGCGCGAGGTCGTGGCGACAGCCGTCTACGCCGCGATCTACACGGCGGTGCTGGCACCCTACGGTCACTGGTTCCTCCGCCGGCTGCGCGGGATACTGGGGATTGGATCGTCGCGCACCTTGCGCGTACGATGAGCCTTAATATCGCCCCCGGCCGTTTGACGACGATAAACCGCGTGATCTAGACTTGCCGCTTGGCCGCCCGCCGGATACAGACAACGCCTTCCATGTTCGAGCGACGCCTAAAAATCTTCCTGTTCCTTCCGATCTTCGGCGGCTTGGTCATCGTCACCCGGCTCTATCAATTGCAGATCGCCCAAGGTGACGAGTACCTTCGCCTGGCTGACGCTGCCCTCGTTTCACCGAAGCAATTCCTGCCGCCGCTTCGCGGAAGAATACTGGACCGGTTCGGCCAGGTCCTGGTCTCCGACGAGCCGGCTCACGATGTCACCGTGCACTATGGCGTGCTCAGCATGAATGAAGCCTATCTGCTGCGGCTGGCCGGCCTGTTGCGAAAGCAGGAAGCGCAGTGGCAGGATGCCGGCGACGCGGAACTGGCGGCGGAAATCAAGGGCCGCATCGCCCGGATGTGGACTGTCGTCCACGAGGTCTCCGGTCAATCGATTCGACAGCTTCGTGAACGTCGCGACGCCATCTGCCGCACCGTGGAACGGCTTCGCCGACACATCTCCGCGGCCCGTCAGCGCAGCGGGCTCGATCAACCGTCGTCCAGAATCCGCCTTCGAGAGGAAGACCTGTTTCACGCGATCATCCGCGACGTGACTCCCGAGCAGAGAACGCGAATCGAACTGGAGCTGGGCCATCTGCCGTTTGTCCGCGTCGAGCCTTCGGTTCGTCGCGTCTGGACCGCCGACGCGGAGCCGCTATGTCATGTGCTCGGCGTTCTGGGGCAGGTATCGGCGGACATGATAAGGACCGACCCGCTGGCTGAAGACTGGCTGGCATGCTATCGGGCCGGGGACGAAGTCGGCGTTTCCGGCGTGGAGCGCCTCGGCGAAGACATGCTCCGAGGCAAGCGAGGATTCGAGGAGCGCTACCTCGACGGAACGCTGTGCGCCCATCAAGCTCCGAATGACGGACTCGATGTTCAGCTCACCATCGACCTCGAGCTCCAGCAGCAGGTCGCCCGGATTCTGACCGCCGCCGTGCAGGAGCATCCCGCTTCTCCGGGCGCAAGCTGCGTGGTCGTCGACATCCACACGCGGGAAATCCTCGCCCTGGTCAGCATTCCGACTTACAGCTCCGCCCAATACCGGCACGACTTCACCGCTCTGCGCGACGATGCTGTTCACATGCCGCTGCTCTTCCGCGCTGTCCAGGCGGAATACCAGCCGGGATCGATTGTGAAGCCCGCCGCTCTGCTCGCCGGCTTTGTTGATAACCTGGTCAATTCAACCGAGACGATCTTCTGCAGCGGCAAACTCCTGCCCGGCGTGGACAAGTGGCACTGCTGGACGCACTGGCGCGGCATGTCCGGCCACGGCGCCATGGCCGCCGAGGAAGCCATCAAGCATAGCTGCAACGTCTTCTTCTACACCATCGGCCAGCGGATCGGCGCGGATCGTCTGACTGCCTTCTACCGGACGATCCTCCGCGGCCAGCTTGGCGAACAGGCCCAACAATACAACACGGGGCTGATCGAGGAACGAACCGGGCTGATTCCCACGCTCACGTGGATGAGGGAGCAGCGGCGCCGAGGCTTCCGACCGGCCGACGGCCGCAACTACGCCATCGGCCAAGGCGAACTGGGAACCACGCCCTTGCAGGCCGCCAATCTCTTCGCCACGCTCGCGGAAGGACGCTACCGGGCCCCGACTATCATCGCCAACGACTGCCGTCAGCGAGCGGCTCTGGAGATTGAGGGCATCTCCGACGAGGCCTGGCGGCTGGTCCGCCGCGGGCTTTACCGTTGCGTCAACGAAGAAGGGGGCACGGCGTTCAAGTACGCCAGGCTAGCCAACCTGGAGATCTGCGGCAAGACCGGAAGCGCCCAATGCGTCCCCCGAGTCGTCGAACAGA
>CAYYBO010000300.1:0-5707 GCA_964470125.1 uncultured Planctomycetaceae bacterium
TACTACGTGAAGGATTTCCTGGCCATCCCGGGCGCCATCCTGCCGTTCGCCTTGCCGGAGGCTGACGCGGCGGCGAAGCTGGATCGCATCCCGTCGGAAACAACGCCCCTGGAGCGGCGGTTCCTCCACGCGTTTTTCAGCGGCGTCTGGGACGGCGCCGGCAGCGTGGTGGAAGTCGGGCCCTTCCTCGGCGGCACGACGGCCGCGATCGCGTGGGGCATGCTGGACAATCCCCGGAGAAATGACGGGGCGCGCCTGTACACGTACGACCGCTTCTGCCGCTACCACGAACCGGCATCGCTGCGTTCGATCTGCCGACCGCTGGTGGAGCGGGGCGTCCTCAGCGGGGCGGTGGTGGACCGCATCTCCGCCGACGGATCCTTTCGGGACATCTTCCAGGCGCTCCATGAAGGGCAGCCCTACGGCCGGCTCGTCGTTCCGCAGGACATGCCGTTGCCGGAACTGTCCGCCCAGGTCGCGGCGGGCGGTTGGTTTCACGCGCCGGACGGCGTCCCCGTGTCCGTCTTTTTCGTGGACGGATGCAAGGCCTGGTTTGCCACCAAGTACTTCATGCGCGAGGCGTGCCGCGTCGCGGCGCCGGGCGCCTACTTCATCTTCCAGGACTACCTGCAGTACACGTGCTTCTGGCTCCCCGCCTTCGTCGAATCGCTGGACGATGCCTTCGTGCTCGTGGGCTACGTGGACCAGACGTACACCTTCCAGTTGCGCAGGAGGCTGTCGCCGGAGGAGATCGACGGGGCATACCCCGATCAACCCGAGGAGCTCGGACGCGACAGGCTCGACCCTCTCTTCGTTCGGGCCAGGGCCAAGGCGGTCGCAAGGAACGACCGGCAGGCTCAGCTCAAGCACGGCGTGCAGTACGCGGCGGCGCTCGCCTACATCGGTGAGTCAGACCGGGCGCGAGCAATGCTCGACACCCTGGTGGAGGCGCCCGAGGCGGCGGGGTACGAGGCCCTTGTCCGGGAGGCGAGGCGGTCGCCCACGTACCGCCCCAACAGCGCGGGCGGTGAGCAGGTCTATCTCTAGGCGGCGACTGGTGAAACACCCTCGCCCCTCGTTCGGTCGCTGCACGCCATGTGCGGAATAGCAGGATACAAGTCGGCCGCACGCCGGGATGACGCCGTCCTGTCGTCCATGGTGAATGCGCTCTTTCACCGAGGGCCCGATGCCGCCGGCTACTATGAGCACCCGGAGTACAGGGCAGGGATGCGACGGCTCAGCATCAACGACCTGAAGACGGGCGACCAGCCTCTGTACAATGAGGACAAGACCGTGGTTCTCCTGTACAATGGGGAGATCTACAACTCCCCCTCCCTGCGTTTCGCGTTGGCGGGAAAGGGGCACGCCTTCCGGACTCACTCGGATGGCGAAGTCATCTGCCACCTCTACGAGGAGGAGGGCGAGGCGCTGTTTGAGCGATTGGACGGCATGTTTGCCGCGGCCCTCTGGATCGCGCCCGAACGGAAACTGATCCTGGCCCGCGACCTGCCGGGCGAGAAGCCCCTTTACTATGCGACGATATCGGAGAAAGACGTGGTCTTCGCCTCGGAGATCAAGAGCCTCGTCCTCTTCCCGGGCCTGGACCTGTCGCTGAACGAACAGGCCCTGTGGGACTTTCCCACCTTCCTCTGGATTCCTGAGCCGGCCACCGTCTACCGATCCATCCAGACTCTTCCGAGGGGGCACCTGCTGGTGGCCGATGATCGGGGCATCCGCGTCCAGCCGTATCGAAATCTCTTCGGCCGGAAGACGGAGACCGGCGGGGGCGAGGAGGCCGTCGTGGAACGAACGCGGCGCGTCGTCACCGAAGCGGTGCGCAGCCGGCTGCTCTCGGACGTGCCCGTGGGCAGTTTCCTCAGCGGCGGGCTCGACAGCTCCATCGTCGCGACGCTGGCCGCGCAGCACCTGCCCCGGCTGGACACGTTTTGTATCGCTTTCGAGGACGTGACCGATCCCTATCACGGCCGGGCTGACGAATCGGCCGCGGCGGCCGCGCACGCCCGCCGGATTGGCAGCCGGCATCACGAGATCCGTGTCACGGCGGCGGACTTCCGCGCCAGCCTCGAGCCGTTTTGTACGTTCGGCGACCAGCCCTTCGCGGTTTCCTCGGGTCTGGGGGTGTTGGCTGTCGCCAAGGCAGCCCGCGAGGCGGGCATCAAGGTGTTGCTGTCGGGGGATGGGGCGGACGAATGCTTCGGAGGCTACTCGTGGTATCCCTACCTGAACCATGCTGCCGGAGCGGGCACTGCGGCGGGCGCGGACAGGACCGGTCCGGTGTCCTTCCAGAATTTCGGCGAGCCACTCGAGAAGCGCCTGGCTGTCCTGGCAGGGTATCCTGAGCCGGAGCGGGCTTGGGCCTGGCACTACTATGCGGCGGAGTCCGAGAAGGCGGAGCTCTTCAGCCGGGATCGCCTCGATGGCGTAGAGTCGTCCCTGAGGTACTTTGCCGCGTTCAAGCGGAATGCTCCGTGGAGTGCGGAGGATTTCATCCGGCATGACAGGGAATTCTACTTCCCTTTCGAGATGCTGAGAAAGGTCGACCGGATGACGATGGCCTATTCCGTCGAGGGACGGGTGCCGTTCGCCGCGCCGTCCGTGCTTTCTCACGCGGATGGCTTGCGATACGCGGACCTGGTGCGCGGAGACACGCTGAAGTGGGTCCTGCGGAGGGCTTTTTCCGGGCTCCTGCCCGCCGACGTGATCGAGCGCCCCAAGCACGGCTTCAACGTCCCGATCGATCACTGGTTGAGGGGCGCGTGGTCCGATCTGCTTGAGGCGACCTTCGCGCCCGGTTCGGCGCTGAGTAAGGCCGGCCTCATCCATTCGGGCAGCGCCGCTGTGGCCCGGCGGATGGCGGCCGATCCGCGGCGCCTGAACGGACACACGCTGTTCTGCTTCGTCATGCTGAATCGTTGGCTCGAAGGCTCGTATGGAAATCATCGCTGAGATCGGTCAGAACCACAACGGGGACATGGACCTGGCGGTGCGCCTGATCCGAGCGGCCCGTCGGGGGGGGGCGGACGCGGCCAAGTTCCAGGTCTACGATGCCAAGGCCCTCTTCCCGAAGCAGGATAACCCGTGGTACGACTACAACTGCCGAACCGAGCTATCCCAGGAACAGGTTCGGCGGCTGGCGGCGGCGTGCGAGCAGGAAGGGATCGAGTTCCTGGCTTCGGTGTTCGACGTGGATCGCGTGGCGTGGCTCGAGGACGTGGGGGTGCGCCGCTTCAAGCTCGCCTCGCGCTCCATTCGGGACATCGCGCTGATCGAGCGCCTGTGCCGGACGGGTCGTCCGCTCCTCGTTTCGCTGGGCATGTGGACGGGGCGCGACTTCCCCGTCATCCCGACCCGAGCCCGCGTCGACTACCTGTATTGCATATCGGAGTATCCAACCTCCCTGGACCGCCTGCGTCTGGCGTCCGTGGATTTCACGCGGTACGCCGGGTTCAGCGACCATACGACAGGGATTCATGCCGCCCAGGCAGCGCTGGCGCGCGGCGCTCGGATCCTGGAGAAGCATTTCACCCTCGACAAGAACATGGTGGGGCCCGATCACGCGGGCAGTATGAACCCTTCCGACCTCGAACGCCTCCACGCGTTCCGGCTGGACCTTCAACGGATGATGTGACCCGTGAGCAAACCCAAGATCACCGCCTACATTTCCTCGCGCAACTACGGCCGATACCTGAGCGAGGCCATCAACAGCGTGCTCCGGCAGAGCACGGATGGCTGGGAGCTGTTCCTGGTCGATGACGGGTCGGCGGACGACACCCGCGACGTCATGAGTCTGTATAAAGGAGATCCGCGGGTCCGGCTCCTCTCCACGCCGGGCGTGGGGGTTGCCGCCGTGGCGAACCTCGTCGTCAAGAAAGCACGAGGACAGTACGTCGTGCGGGTGGATGCGGACGATGTGCTCGACGAGAACATCCTCCTGGTTCTCGGCAACTACCTTGACCGCCACGCGGACGTGGCCCTGGTCTTTCCCGACTACTACGTGATCGACGACGCGGGCGGCATCATGAGTTTCGAGCGGCGCCGGACGCTGGGCGATGACAATCATCTGATGGATGTGCCGCCTAACGGGGCCTGCACCATGATCCGGGTCGATGTGCTGCGCAAGATCGGCGGATACAGGGAGGACCTGAAGGCCCAGGATGGATACGACGTCTGGACACGGATCGCCAAGCACCACAAGTGCGCCAACGTCAACTTGCCGCTGTTCTACTATCGCCGTCACGGGGCGAACTTGACGAACAACGAACAGCGCGTCCTGAGCGCCCGGCGCTCCATTAAGGGGGCCGCGAGTTCCCGGGACATCGCCCGGTATCGTCCCGTCGTCGCAGTCATACCGTGCCGGAGGCACTACGACATCTTCCCCGAACTCTGGAACAAGAAGATCGCCGGCAAGACCCTTCTCTCCTATGCCGTGGAGACCTGCCTCGCCTCTTCGCTGTTCGCGCGCGTGGTCGTCACGTGCGACAACCCGCTTGCTCGCCACGAGCTGAAGCGCTATCGGGACCCGCGGCTGGGGTTTGTCCAGCGCACCCCGGAAAGCACGATTCCGTCGTGTTCGATCGCCGTTTCGCTGGAGAAGGTAATCAAGGACCTGAAGCTGGGATGGGGCGGGCTGACGCTGCTCTGCTACGTGCAAGCGCCTTTCACAACGACGGCCAACCTCGAAGAGGCCGTCCACACGCTGGTGATGCACGATGCCGATTCGTCCTGTTGCGTGACGGAGGTTGACCTGGAGCTGTTCCGGCGGTCCGCGAACGGCCTGATCGCGATGAACAACGTCGGGCGGTTGAGGACGGACTTCGACGCTGTCTACAGCGACTCGAGGACCGCTCTTGCCACGAAGAACGCCAACATCCGCATGGGGAACGTCACGGGATCGAAGGTCGTCAACTTCGTGGTGCCACGCGAGGACGCCTTCTTCATCCGGTCCAGGCAGGACTTCGAGATCGCGAAGATACTCAAGAGGCTCCGCTCGTGACCTTCGGTGTCATCGTGGCGGCGCGCCTTGCGTCGCGTCGACTGCCGGGCAAGGCTCTCCTTCCCCTGATGGGACTGCCTGTCTTGAAGCTCGTGTTGAGGAGGCTGAAGACCTCCCGCGAGGCCGGCGCCATCATCCTGGCCACTACGACAAATGCGGAGGACGCCCGGCTGGCGCAGTGTGCCGTGGAGGAATCTGTGGAGGTCTATCGCGGGGCGGTGGATGATGTCCTCGGGCGCTATGCCTGCGCCGCGAGGCTGGGGACGTTCACCCATGTGGTGCGGGTGACGGCGGACTGCCCCTGGGTCAGCGGGGAGACTCTTGACCCCGTACTCGCGCGGTGCCGGGACGAGAAGGGGTTCGACCTAGTCACCACGAAGCCGGCATACCCTCACGGCATCGATTACGAGGTGTTCTCCAGGGAACTCCTGGAGCAGCTCGACCGGCGGAAGGACCTCGAGTCCGCCGACCGTGAACACATTCTCAACTACGTGTACCGGCATGAGGAGCGCTTCAAGATCGTCCGGCTCTCCCCGCCGAAGGAGTTGATCACGAAGGAGGCCCACTTCTTGCTGGACACGCCGGACGACTACGAGCGAATGAACCGAATGCTGACTGGTATCGCGGATTCGCACGTCTCTGCGCCCTAACACAACACCCGTATGTAAATTGCACACTTAAAAAACAAAACCC
>CAYYBO010000301.1:0-5705 GCA_964470125.1 uncultured Planctomycetaceae bacterium
ATGTTGCGGTAGTTCATCGGGTCCGTGTCGCCTTCCGTGTTGATCACCAGAAGACGAGACGTCGGGCCGACGTCCAAACGCTCCTTCAAGGGGGCGAAGTCAGGGTGGGTCGTGAGTGCATACAGGAAGCCAGCACCAACAGATCCGGATTCACCGGAGATAATCCGCGGATCACCGGGCAGCGGGTTGCCGAGTACACGCATTCCAAGGGCGGCCAGGTTGTCACCACAAGCGGCAAATGCGTCGGCATAGCTTCGCAGGATCTCCCAGCCAAGCGGATTGGGGCGCCCGCAGGATAGACCGGCCATGATGGTGTCGAGTTCGCCGGGAACCTCGCGAGGCGATGAGTCGCCCGCCTCCATGGAACGCAGAAAGCAGTCGGCCTGCAGAGGTTCCAGGATCACCGTAAGAGGCCGGTCGGCGCCGGCCATCGAGTAGAGGCAGCCCTGCACGGCCCCAGCAAGGGAACCAACGCCGGCCTGGATCAGCACGTGGGTGAACCGCCAGGGCCCCTGGCCGTCCGCTTGCTCGTGGATTTCATCGAACAAGGTGCCGTATCCTTGCATGATCCAGCGAGGGATTTCCTCATATCCTTCCCATGCAGTGTCCTGGACGAGCACCCAGCCGTTTTGACCAGCGTCCTTCTCTGCTTGGAGGACGGCGTCGTCGTAGTTTCCATCGACGATGACGGTCCGGGCGCCCTCATCGCTGATCCGCTTTACCCGCAAGGACGTGCTGAGCGCGGGCAGGTACACAACAACCGGCAAACCGAGCTGCCGTCCCGTCCAGGCGAGGGCCCGACCGTGATTGCCGTCTGTAGCGGTGGCCAGAGTGACTCGGGTGCCCCCTCCGGTCACGAGCGTGCGTAGTTCCTCGAACGGCAGACTTGTGCCGCCAGACCCAAGACGATTGCTCAGATAACGCGAAACCGCGTAGGACGCTCCCAAGACCTTGAAGGACTGCAAGCCGAATCGATCGGACTCGTCCTTAACCCAGACTTCCTCCACGCCGAGAGATCGAGCCAATCCGCGCAGGCTACACAGCCGTGTCGGTTGGTAGCCCGGCAGAGTGCGGTGGAATCCGCGTGCTCTGCGGGCCGCAGTCGCCGAAAGGAAGTCTGGCGCAGGCTGACCAGCGTTTCGGGTTCGCGCCTGAGGGTTGAAAGCCCATCGAATGTCACACTTTTTCATGTTGTGTTTTCCTTCCGTACGACAAGCTCATCTCGATCGGCAACCTTTTGGGCCGGCGTCTTCTGACTAGACTGTCGGATGGCATCTCTCACGCAGCCCCCGGCATTTCGTAAAGGGGAGCTGCATGACCTGGAGCGCAGCGCAGGCGGGCGAATCCACCATCAGTCGCAAGTGATTTGTGAGACCGCCGGCGCAATTTCCAGCGGCGGCGGATGCGGTTCTTCACGCACCAGACCGCTCGGCGGGATGCTTCGCTGAGGGCTGCGCCCGCCTGCGCTGCCGTCGCCGACACGTTCACCTCGCCGCGCGGTCGCAATACGAACCTAATTCGGCAGTTCACATCCAACCCACCGCGCGGGCCGTTCACGTCTTCGAAGGTGACCGCTATCTCGGTGATGCGGCGTGCAAAACGGCCGAGTGCCCGTCGGAGACGCATGTGCACGGAATCCCTCATCGCATTAGTCAACGACATGTTCTGAGTCGTAATCTGGATGCGCATGGTTGATCTCCTGGGCCTCGAAGTCCACTTGCGGCTCGTTCATTCCTATGCCCGCGGGGTTAAACTCCCTGGCAGTCACGGCCGGTTCGTGTCACGGCGCTTCCACGTTGGACGAAAACTGGGACTCAATCAGCCCGGGGCCGGCCCGCACGGTGGGTGTGCAAGACGGCACCCCGACGGGCGCTATCCCATCGCCACGCGCTCGCGGGTGGGCCGGCGGTAACGATCGAGGCTTCCCGGCTGATGGGCGCAGCTCCATTTCCTCGGTGCACTGATGTATAGAGGAGACGCCGATCATTAACAAGACAGATAATAACTCATTGATTGTTCGTTTAATCCGAAGTATGCTATGGGTATGGACTGGCTGAATTATCACCATCTGTTCTACTTCTGGATCGTGGCTCGCGAGGGTAGTATCGCCGCGGCGTGCCGCAAGCTGCTCCTGTCGCCCGCCACCATTTCCGCACAGGTGCGCGAGCTGGAAGGCGCGCTGGGGGAGAAGCTCTTCAAGCGGGTGGGGCGAAACCTGGCTTTGACGGAGTTCGGCAGACTGACCGGCCGTTACGCCGACGAGATCTTCGGGCTTGGGCAGGAGTTTCTGGACGTGGCCAAAGGCCGGACTGTGGCGACATCGCTACGCTTCCGACTGGGCGTGGATGACGTCCTGCCGAAGGCGGTCATCGCACGGGTGCTCGAAACCGTGTTCCGCATGCCGCAAGCGGTTCATCTTGTTTGCGTGGAGGGCACGCAGGTCCAACTGCTGCCGCAGCTTGCCGTGCATGATCTGGATCTAGTGCTTTCCGATGCCCCTTCCGATCCCTCAATAAAAGTCCGCTCCTTCAGCCACCTGCTCGGCGAGTTCGGCCTCACGGTGTGTGCGGCGCCGTCGCTGGCCCAAAGGCTCCGCCGTGGTTATCCCGCTTCACTCGACGGCGCTCCAGCGTTGTTGCCAACCGGCAACACGTCGCTGCGCCGCGTCATGAATGATTGGTTTGAATCGGTCAACATCCGTCCTCAGATCGTCGCTGAATTCGAGGACTTGGCATTGCTCAACGCCTGCGGACACCGCGGCGCGGGCTTCTTCGCGGTCCCAGACGCCGTGGCCCGGGAGATCACCGCGGGTCAAGGTCTTCAGGTGGTTGGCCCGATGGGTACCGCTCGGGAGCGGCTTTACGCTATAGCGGTGGAGCGACGTGTCAAGCACCCCGCCGCGGTTGCTTTGGTCGACAACGCCGGGGCGGCTTTGCGAGGGGCGCGCCCCCCAGGCAAGATGTCCAAGACGAAGCGAGGCTAGTGCGGTTTCCAGTTGAAGAGTCTCGCGGCTTCATGCGGCCGCCTGGGTTCTGTGGCGGTGAGCGGGCCAAGGTTGTGGCGTGATCCTCCGTCTGCGGCTGCGCCAGCTCAGGTAGTGTCAGATGGCTCGTTGCCGTTCTTGGTGGGTTCGATGGTCGGCATACAACCGTACAACATAATGCCCGCGGGACGACCGCTGGGCGGGTGTGGTATTGCCGGCATCCTTATGAAGGTGGGCGTCGAGGCGACGGCGCTGCGCGGGGAGGATGTGGCGAGCTGCATTCTGTTCGGGCAACGCGGGGAATCCGGACCGGTGAACTGCGGGGTATTCAGGTGATGCCGCGCCGCACGGTCAAGGTCGGGGGGGCGACCGGCGACGGCTGCCGATCTTCTTCCAGACTGCCTGCATCAGTTGAAGTTACCGCCGACGGGGTGAACCATCGCCAAGCAACTGAAAAGCTGCGATGGCCCGCTTGCGGGCTGCGGCGTGGTCGCAGAGGAGGGGCGGGTAGTTCAGCCGGGCCCGGTCCTGGTCCGACAGCGCCTTGGGGTCGTGCAGAGCCGCAGCCGCAACACTCCGCAACTCCGGTACGTACCGACGAATATACGCGCCATCGGGGTCGAACCTGCGAGACTGCAGGAACGGATTGAAGATGCGGAAATAAGGAGCGGCATCGGTGCCGGTCGAGGCGGACCACTGCCAGCCGCCGTTGTTACTCGCCAGATCGCCGTCTACCAAATGCTGCATGAAATGTCGCTCGCCCAACCGCCAATCGAGCAGCAGTTGCTTGGACAGGAACATGGCGGCGATCATCCTCACCCGGTTGTGCATCCATCCTGTTTCGGCCAGCTCGCGCATCCCAGCGTCCACGATCGGGTAACCGGTGCGGCCGGCGCACCACGCGGCCAGATCGCGGTCGGATTCGCGCCACCGCAACTTCTCCGTTTCGACCCTGAACGCGCGGTTCATGCTGACCTGCGGGAAGCCGACCACCACATGGCGATAGAACTCTCGCCAGATCAGCTCGTTCACCCACGTCGCCGGCCCGGCCCGGCCGCCGTCCAGCCGGCCGGCGTTGGCGTCGCGAGCTTCCACGAGGCACCGCCGCGGCGAGAGTACGCCGTGCGTGAGGTACGGGGAGAGGCGGCTCGTCCCGTCGCCCCCCGGATGATCGCGTACCTGCATGTAGCGCGTGATGCGCTGGGCGACGAACTCCGCCAACCGCTTGAGTGCCAAACCCTCACCCGCGGGCCACAAGTCAGGAAGGCCGCGGTCCAGGTCGAAGCCGGTGACACGCTCAGGCACGGTATCCGGGGTGCAGGCCCACTCGCGCTGGGCTCGCGGCCGAGCGGGCAACGTGTCTAACGCCGCCTCTTCGAGGCAAGCCAGCCAGGCGCGTTTGAACGGCGTGAAGACGGAGTAGAACCGGCTATCGGTCGTACGGAGCATATCCGGCGGGATGATTACCGTGTCGTCGAAACGGTGGACCGCGAGCCCGGCGCTCTCGAACGCCTGCGCGACCGCCGCGTCCCGCCGCGACTCATTCACCTCATACTCGCGGTTGAAATACAAGGCATCGCACCGGAGCTGCCGCCCGAGGGCCAGCAGCGCGGCGGGCGCCTCGGCAAACGTGGGTGTCTCGACGATCCGTAACGGGACGCGGAGTTTCTTGAGCCGCTCCGACAAGCACGCCAGACTACGCAGCAGAAACTCAACCCTGACGTCGGCCCAGTCGTGAACCTGCCACTGCCGCGGGCATAGCGTGAACACGCCGACAATGCCGCAATCAGCAGCCCGAGACGATTCTGACAGGGCCGCGTTGTCATCTACCCGCAAGTCGGACCTGAACCAGACCAATGGTCTCATCACGCTCTCCTGCCGACATGCCCTTCCTTAGCAGGGCGACCGCACGGGCGATTGCTTCTCTTACTTTGCCTCGACCTCTAGGGCGACGGCGCGGCGCTCGCATCCGTCAGGAAGCGATACGCCTGTTCTTCGCCTTGTAGACTGCCTCGGAAGAACGCGACCAACAGCCCCGCCGTCGGTCGGCGCATCTTCGCTGGATCGGGATCCGAGGCGCACACCATCGCGGAGGCGGCCGCCCACTCTTGTCGAGCATGTCGCCGTGCCCTTAATCTAAGGCAATGACGTGCCAGGCGGGAGACTGACAAGCTCCGTAAAACTGCACGTGGATATCTCCCGCCGGACAGCAGGTGCCACCGAGCCCCGTCCCGATTACCAGCGACGGAATAGCAAACGGGGACCGGAGCCCCGCTCTGGCAGCGATCCAGGGTTACGGTGCGAACGGTGAGCGGGCCCGGTTTATGCGGATTCGCGACGCCTTGGGGTCGGCCGGTTGGACTACAACAAGCGATGTCAGCCGTTTACACCCTCTTCGAACGCTTCCGCCGTAACAAGCCGATTACGGCGGCAAGCCCTGTGGGAACGACCGTACCCGGCTGCGGTAACGAGATTTCGATCGCCGAACGCAGGTCCTGATCAGATGCTCTATCACGGTAGTATAGCGACATATGGAGATCTTCTCCTGCGATGACGAGGGCAATCCCCTGCAGGTTCTCTTCTGTAAGATGGGGTGGCGGTAAAGACGGATCGTCACGCCAGATCTTAAAGGATAACGAAGTACTGTGTGTGAGCGTGGTTAATGTCGCCGACATAGCCACGAGCACCCACGAGCCAACCGGACATTCGGTAAGAAAGTGCC
>CAYYBO010000302.1:0-5655 GCA_964470125.1 uncultured Planctomycetaceae bacterium
CAGGGAGCATCGGCGTCCCGCCGGTGCGAACCAGCCGATGCCTCGGACTCGATCCAAAGCCAGGGATAATCGTCCGCCAATCCGCGTCGGAGAGGATTGGTCACGATGTAGTTCCATTTTTCTTCGAAGTCGCGCTCGCTGCGAATAATCCGGTCGAAATACTCTCGCTGCCACACGGGTCCTTCGCTTCCGCGCTGCCTATTGATTTCCTTGGCCGAATAGCTCATGATGCTGTGCATCAACTCCGCGATGGACCACCATGCATCCTTGGCCTTCTCCGATGGAGTGAGCAGCAGATGCACGTGATCCGGCATGACGACGGCCGCGTGGAGGATCATCCGCTGCGAATCCCAGAAGCGGCATGCCTGGAGGACGAGAGTCCGCTCCACCTCCGAGAGAGAGCCCTCCTGCACCCGGAAGGTGAGGAAGTAAGCGGAGCCGCCCGCTTCCCAATGGGGCAGGATTCGGCGGCGTTTGCCGAGTTCCGTCGTCACTTCCTGTTTCACCGCTCCCTGACACTGCGGCGAGCTCTCGGTGGTGTTTCGCACCGGCGGGACGCCGATGCTCCCCACCACCGCGGCGAATCGCTCGTCCTTGACCAATGGGAACCGCACGAACACAGACTGATCGTCCACCTCGCGATAACCCTGCCCAACCTCACCGGCGGAGAGGGCCGTGCCGCCCTGGGCCCACCACCAGACGATCTTGTGGCCCTGGTAGAGCAGGCCCGCGTCAAAGAGGGCCTTCAGCGCCCACCACACAGACTCGATGTAGCTCTGGTGATAGGTGACGTAGGCCTCGCCGAGGTTGATCCAGAAGCCCAGCCGGCGGGTCATCTCCTCCCATTCACGGGTGTAGCGAAAGACCGACTCCAGGCATTTGCGGTTGAAGGCCTCGACGCCGTAGGCCTCGATCTCCTCCTTGGTGTGGATGCCCAGCTCCTTGGAGACTTCGACCTCGACGGGCAGGCCGTGGGTGTCCCAGCCGGCCTTGCGCAGGCAGTGGTGGCCGGTCATGGTCTTGTAGCGAGGAAACAGGTCCTTGATGGAGCGAGTCAGGCAGTGTCCCGGGTGGGGCATTCCGTTGGCGGTGGGTGGGCCTTCGAAGAAGATGAAGGGCTTGCCGCCCTTGCTCTTCTCCAGGCTCTTCTCGTAGACCTTGTTTTGTTCCCAGAAGGCGAGGGTTTCTCGCTCGGTCTTGGGAAAGTTGAACTGGCTGGGGACTTCCTTGAACATCGAAAGCTCCGATGAGCGTTTGCAGGTCATTCCTTCGCCGCCTGCCGGCGAACCGCGAACGAACGGACTTACGCCGCTACCGACCGGCCCCGCCGGGGCGAAAGACGACCAGCGTCTCTCACGTCTCGGACAGGCGTCTCGGCGCCGAAGCGGTCATCAGAATTCCTCGCTCCGCTGCGACGAGGGCGCCGCCACGGGTTCCTGGCCTGCGGCCTGAACGGGGAAACCGCGGCGGGACGAATGATCCTTGAACAGATCGATCTTTCTCCACATGCCGCCGGCGAACCGACGCCACAAAACCAAACCGAGCAGGATAATGTAGAGCGTGCAGGTCATCCAGGGGCCGTGGTATCCCCATTGCGGCGCCAGCATCGTCGTGAGATAGCCGCCGGCAATGAAGATGAGCCAGCAATGAGCCGCGACGACCACGGCCGGCCAGCGGGTTTCGCCGGCGCCGCGGAGAGCGTTGATGTACACGATCTGGGCGGCGTCGAAGACCTGGAAGATACCGGCCCAAATCAGGACGCCGACACCCAGGTGCAGGACGGCGGGGTCCTTGGAAAACACGCCGATGAGCGGCCTTGGGATCACCCAGAAGAGGACGCCGATCAAGCCCATGTACACGCCGGTGACCAGCATCCCGGCGCGAACGCGCCGGACGGCGAGGTCTGGCTTTCGCTCGCCGATGGCGTGGCCGACAAGGGTGCAGACGCCGATGCCCAGTCCGATGGCGGGCATGAAGGAGGCGTGCATCAGTTGGAGGCCGATGTTGGAGGCGGCCATGGCCGCGGTGCCGAAGCGGCCCATCAACAGCGTCAAGAAGACGAACCAGGAGCCGATATCCAACACCCACTGCAAAGCGATGGGTCCACCCAGGCGGAGAATGGCCTTGAACTTTTCGGCATGAAAGCGCCACGCGGAGCGCGTAGCGAAGGTGAGGTTGAACTCGTGCGACAAGAACACGGCGGTCAGCATCCCCGCGCGGATCGCCCAGGCGATGACGGTGGCGACGGCGGCGCCGCGGATGCCCATCGCCGGGAAACCCAACTTGCCGAAGATCAGGACGTAATCGGCCGCGGCGTTGAAGACCACTGAGACAAGAACGGACAACAAGCCGACCATCGGTTTCTGGATGCCGTTGAAGAAGCCGTCGAGGCTGGCACAGACGATGGAGAAGCCCATGCACCAGAAAGCTATCTGGCAATAGGCTATCTCCATCTCCTGAACGGCCGGCGCATGCCCGACCAGCCGCCAGAACGGCCCCGCCGTTTCCATCGCCGGCAGAGAGAGCACGCCGAACATCGCCGCGATGTAGAACCCCTGCCAGGCGTACGCCGCGGCCTCGCGCGGAAGGCGGCGGCCGTGGGCTTGGGCGGAGAAAGTCTGAATGCTGGTGGCCGTTCCCATGCCCACGCAGATCACGGTAAAGACGAAGATGGTGGAGGGGCTGATGGCGGCGGTGGCCTCGGTTCCCAGCCACGAGACCATGATGAAGTCCGTGAAGCCCAGGAACATCCGCGAGATCATCGTGCCGATCATGGGCCCGGCCAGGATGAGCAGCCGCCAGACTTCCGTTCGCATGGGCGGGAGGTTTACCTGAATATTAACTGACTTTGGCTGTGCGATGACCGTCGCCATTCCGAACTCCGCCGGACCAAACAAAAAGCCCTGAGAACCGCGGGCTCCCAGGGCTTCGTATCGCAAGTTTTCGCGAACGCCGCCTAGGAAGCCTCCTCCTGGACGTTAATCAGCCCGTCGCGGGCGCATGTGGTCCGCGGGTGCGGCTGGTTCAGAATAAGGGTCGCTATGAACACGCTACGTCCTTGTGGGCTTCCAGGCGGGTGTACCCGCGCTTCGTGACAATCTACACGCAGGCCGCGATTCGGTCAACGGCCTTGGTTGACAGGGTTCACGCCGAAATCCTAGCGTGGGTCGCGGGCAGCCTCACGGCTGCACGCAGACCACCTCGGCAACCTGGGGGATTGCCTGCTTCAAGGTCCGTTCGACGCCCATTTTCAGCGTCATCCTGGCCCCGGGGCAGCCGGCGCAGGCCCCCCGCAGCCGAACGCTGACGATGCCTTTGTCGTCCACGTCGACCAGCTCGATGTCGCCGCCATCCATCTGGATGGCAGGGCGAATCCTGGCGGAGATTATATCGGCGACCTGTTGCTTGATGCTTGGACCGGCGTTGGGCGTCTCGGCCATGACTTCATCATCCCTTCTGTCGTATAAACACCTTCGACCGAACGCTTCATGGTAGCGGTTTCGATCGCCGCGCACAACTCCTGCTCTCTTCCCATCCCGCCGTTCGCCATGTAGTGTAGCTGGTTGCGATGTCCGTGTCCTGTCGCCTGACACGGCCCCCTGACCTGTGCCATCCACGCGATGCGCCGGTTCCGGGCACCTACAGCAACTTGGGGCATCGACATAGGATGACAGCCGGCGAGCGGCAAGACGAGGTCGAATCATGGACGCGAACATAACCAACGCCATTGAGGCATGGCTCAACGATCCGGCCATCGCCGAAACCGATAAAACCGAAATTCGCGAGCTGCAAGAGCAGGCACGGGAGAATGAGTTGGTTGACCGGTTTTACCAGGACCTGGAGTTCGGCACCGGCGGGATGCGCGGAGTCCTGGGGGCCGGTCTGAATCGGATGAACATCTACACCGTCGGCGCCGCCGCTCAGGGTATCGCTAATTACATCGCCAAACAGGGTAATGCCGCCAAGCGGGCCGGCGTGGCCATCGCCCACGACAACCGGCATATGAGCGCGGAGTTTGCCCGGCGGACGGCTTGCGTGCTCGCGGCCAACGGGATCATGGCCTACTTGTTCGACGCACTGCGACCCACGCCGGAACTGTCGTTCGCCATTCGGCATCTTCGCTGTACGGCGGGCGTGGTCATCACCGCAAGCCACAATCCGCCAAAATACAACGGCCTGAAGGCATACTGGACCGATGGCGGACAGGTTGTCCCGCCGCACGACAACGCAATCATCAATGAGGTCCGCGGTGTCGGCGGGTTCGGCAATATCCATGTCGCCGATTTCGAGGAGGGGAAGTCGAGCGGCCTGGTCAAGATAGTCGGCCGCGACGTGGACGAGGTGTATCTCGATGCCGTGCAGGCGACATGCTTGGATCCCGAGGCCTGTCGCGACCAAGGCAGCAAGTTGCGCATCGTCTTCACGCCTCTGCACGGAACCGGCTGCAATCTGATTCCCGAAGCCCTCCGCCGACGGGGTTTCCAGCAGGTACTGACCGTCGCCGAACAGATGAAGCCCGACGGCGACTTCCCAACGGTCAAATCGCCGAACCCCGAGGAGGCTTCGGCGCTGGCCATGGCCGTTGAGTTGGCCAGGCGAGAGCGCGCCGACCTGGTCATTGCCACCGATCCGGACGCGGATCGCCTGGGCCTGGCCGTTCGACGGCCGGACGGGGAGTTCGAGCTGGTCAACGGCAACCGCATCGCCGCGATTATCCTTGATTACATCTGTGGACAGCTCCAGCGAAGTGGGCGACTGCCGGCTGACGGCGTCATGATTACGACGATCGTCAGCGGCGACTTGATGAAGCAGATCGCCCGGTCATACAGCCTCGAGGTCGTCGAGGTGTTGACCGGTTTCAAGTGGATCGCTGAGAAGATGCACAGATACGACGTGGAAGGCTCGCCGGGCGGACCCAGCAAGCATTTCATCTTTGGGGCGGAGGAGAGTTACGGCTATCTGCCGTGCGATCTGGCCCGCGACAAGGACGCCGTCGCCAGCGCCGCGTTTCTCGCCGAAGCCGCCGCCGCGGCGGCCGCCGACGGGCGGACCCTGCACGACGTGCTCGAAAACCTCTTCCGCGGGCACGGCTACTATCAGGAGGGAGCCAAGAGCCTGACCCTGCCGGGCAAGGAAGGCGCTGACAGAATCAAGGCCCTGATGCACCACCTTCGCAAGCGCCCGCCGAAGGAGATCGCCGGCCGCGGCGTCGTCTCAATCGGCGACGTACAAACCGGCGAGATCAAGAACAGCCAGGGAGGCGTGCTCGGTCGCTACGACCTGCCGAAGAGCGAAGTGCTGCTGTTCACTCTGGACGACGCCACCAAGGTCATCGCCCGCCCGAGCGGGACCGAGCCGAAGATCAAGTTTTACATCCTGGTCCGCGAGCCGGGCGATGATCTGGCCCGCGCCAGACAGAGCGCAGACACCAAGATCAAGGCCATCATCGCCGATCTCGACGCCCTGTCGCGGACCATCGGCTCGTAAGTCAGGCCTGCTGACGCCTGTCGTCACACAGGCTGGCGGGCTACAGCACTTCACGACTCGGTGTGGCATGAGGCGTCGCCATGTCGGCGGGCAATCCAGCAAAGGGGCGCACATGGTGTTCCCGTCGGCCACCCTTGACATCGCTTCGCGACGTAAAGGGCAGGCGGG
>CAYYBO010000303.1:0-5638 GCA_964470125.1 uncultured Planctomycetaceae bacterium
CGCCTTCGGCTCCTGTCCCCACCACGCCGACGCAGTAAGGGATGGCCGGGTCCGTCGCGGCCGATATCGCCGCGTTGGGGGCCATCCCGTACTGCGTCGGCGTGGTGGGGACAGGAGCCGAAGGCGAGTCGCTCCGAGAACTGCTCCGGCGGGCCGGGGCCGAGCCAGGCGGACTGGTGGGAGTGAATGACCGACCGACTACCCGTAAGACGCGGCTGATCGGGTTGGCTCAGCACCGTCACCGGCAACAACTCATCCGCGTGGACGACGAGGCGACCACCGAGGTGCGGGGGCGGGGTTTGGCCGAGATGGTGCGGCAGGTCGAGCGATTGATCGAGGGGTGCCAGGTCGCCTGCGTCGAGGACTACAACAAGGGCGTCGTCTCGGCCGAATTGGTCGCTGCCGTCAGGCGGGCGGCGGAGCGGCGGGGAATCCCCGTCTTCGTCGATCCGGCGGCCATCGCCGACTACGGGCGGTACTGCGGGGCTACGCTGGTGACGCCCAACCGCTCGGAAACCGAAAAGGTCGCGGGCTTGCCGCTGCGGGACGTCGGGGCGGTGGAGCGAGCGGCGGGCCAGATCGTCGCGGCGTGCCGGACGGAATACGTCTGCGTGACGCTGGATGCCGAGGGGGCCGCTCTGCTCGGACCGGGCGGGTCGTTCCGGCATGTCCCGACGCGGCCGCGTGAGGTCTACGACGTGACCGGGGCGGGCGACGCCGTGCTGGCTACGCTGTCCGTCGCGGCTGCCGCCGGGGCGGAACTGTGCGAGGCCGTCGCCCTGGCCACTGTGGCGGGCGGTCTGGAAGTCGAGAAGTTCGGCTGCGTGCCGATACGCCGGGAGGAGATTCTGGGGGAAATCCTTCTGGAGAACCATCGGACGCTTGGGAAGGTCAGGACCCTGGACCAGCTTCTTCCGGAGCTGACGCGGCGTCGCCAACGGCGGGAGACGGTGGCCTTCACCAACGGCTGCTTTGATCTGCTGCATCGCGGCCATGTCTCCAACCTTGCCTTCTGCAAGCAGCAAGCCAACATGCTCGTGGTCGGGCTGAACTCCGACGTATCGGTTCGCCGCCTCGACAAGGGGAAGGGCCGACCGATCGTAGGCCAGGCGGATCGGGCGGCCGTGCTGGCGGCCTTGGGGGACGTGGATTACATCGTGATCTTCGACGACGAGACGCCGCAAGCCCTGATTGAGGCGATACAGCCGGACGTGCTGGTCAAGGGTGCCGACTGGCGGGATAAGAGGGTGGTAGGGCAGGAAATCGTGGAACGCCGCGGCGGAAAGGTGCTCTTGGCGCCCCTGGTGGAGGGGGCGAGCACAAGCAAGCTGATCGAGCGTATCCGAGGTGCGGCGCAGACTGACTAGCGACAGGTGATGAACAGGCAGGTCGGCAAGCCAGGCCGCCGCTTCAGGCGCGGCGCCGGGTGCCGACCATTTATCGCTCGGCTTCCGGCTCAACACCGAGTATCGAATCATGCAGCGGCTGCGTTCACTTTCGATCTTCTTTCCCTGCTACAACGAGGAAGGCAACGTCGAGCGGGTGACGCGGGCGGCGGTGGAAGCGGCGGGCAGGTTTGCCGAGGCGTTCGAGGTCATCATCGTCAACGACGGCAGCAAGGATGGAACAGGCGAGATTGCCGAACGGCTGGCGGAGGAAATCCCGCAGGTTCGGGCGGTACACAACAGTCCCAATCTGGGATACGGCGGGGCGGTCGTCCGAGGTTTGAAGGAAGCCAGGTTGGATTGGGTGTTTTTCACCGACGGCGACGGGCAATTCGACATCAACGAACTGCCCAAGTTGATCGGCCTGCTGGATCGGTGCGACGTGGCCGTGGGGTACCGAATCCAACGGGCGGACCCGTTCATCCGAAAGGCGAACGCCTTCTGCTGGGGCGTGCTGGTTCGGTCATTGTTCGGTCTAAGGGTGCGGGACATCGACTGCGCTTTCAAACTGCTGCCGCGGTCATTCCTGGAGGCGATCACCTTGGAGAGCCGCGGGGCGTTGATCAGCACCGAGCTGCTGGCCAAGGCCCAGTATCGGGGCCTGCGGGTGGCCGAGGCGGGCGTCGGGCACTATCCTCGGCAGGCCGGCAAGCAGACGGGGGCCAACCCGCTGGTCATCCTGAAGGCGTTCTACGAGTTGTTCAAGCTGTGGCGGCGCATCCACGGCGAAGCGAAACCGCGAGCGGGCTGCGGCGGCTCGATCGGTTGCGGATGACGCCGGCAGGAGTCGGGCCCGCCCGAACCCGCTACGGTTCGTCGTCCGGGATGCCGGCCTCCCTGAGTCTTTGGCGCAGGCCGGCCAAGGAAGCCTGCAGGTTCGCGACCTCTTCCTCGAGTATTACAACACGGTCCTCCAATGGGGAGGCTTTAGCGATAGCCGCAGAGTCCGTGGCGGCCGCCAAGGCAGCGGCGGGGCGGGCAGCGGGAGCGGCGGCCTCGACGGGGCCGCCGAGCAACTGGGCGAACCGGGCGGCGCTCTGGCCGGTCTGGCGAGGCAACTCCACGACCATCGGCGAATCGGCGGAGATCAACTCCTTGAGCAGGTCACGGGCGTAGTCGGTGGAATCGAGGTGAGTCATGCGGGAGGCATGGGCGCGCAGCTCCGCGAGGGTCTGAGGTCCTCGGAGGATCAACTCGGCCATCAGGGCCCTTTGGGCGGCGTTCCAGGAGAACCGGGATTCGACTTCGTGGCGAAAGCGGTTGACCCGGGCGCCGGCTTCTGGCGGGGCCTGGGAGACAAGCTGCCACTGCTGCAACTGATGGACGCCGGCGGCGACTTGGCCTTCGGTCAGTTCCATGACGGGGTCGCGCGTGGACTTCTGGTTGCAGGCGGCGACGATGGCGTTGAGGGTCATCGGGTAGTAGGCCGGCAGGGCGAGCGACTTCTCGATGAGCACGCCGAGGATGCGAAGCTCGATAGGGTTCAGGCACAGGGCCATTGGGGGTTGCCTCCGCGTTTGCAGACGAGATTGTCGCCTTGAGCAGGTGCTGGTGCAAACTATTCGCGAAACCCGGCAGCGTTTGTTGAGATTCTCGGCTCAGAGTGCGTGTGTGAGAAGCCGCCACCTTACCGCTGGAACGGCGACAGGAATTCGGCCTTCGTGCCATTCCACGTCGGCCACGGAGCCGACACTACCTCTCACGCACCCTCTCAGAGGGCGGGGCGAACTGACCGGCGGTGCCTGGAGGGAAGAGAGAGGAAGGGCGGCCTGGTTCACGCACTGCAAACGGGCGGCTTCCGGATCGGCCCGCGGCGGGGAAGCTCCGTGAACGGGCTGTTCGAATGATCGCCATATGAAGCCAGCGGGGCCGCGATTGCGTCGCGGCCCCGCCGGCAGTTTCGCGATTGAGTCTGATGAATCCCGGCTAGAACTCACATTCCTTCTGGACCACCCGTTCGCTGCACCGCCCGGACTGAAGTCCGGTGTTCTTCAAAGGCTACGCCCGGGGGTGGCTTTCGTCGTAGTCCTTCTTCATCTTGCTGGTGGTCACGTGGGTGTACACCTGGGTGGTGCTGATCGACTGGTGGCCGAGGAGTTCCTGCACGCTGCGGAGATCGGCTCCGTTGTTGAGCATGTGGGTGGCGAACGTGTGTCTCAGGGTATGCGGGCTGATGGAGGGATCGAGGCCGCACATAGTGAGGTATTTGTCCAGCTTGCGGCGGACGCTACGGGTGCTGAGGCGTTGGCCGTGCTTATTGACGAACAGCGGTTCAGGATTGAAGGTCGTGCTTCGCGGATCGCCGGCCCGCATCTCCATGTATTTGCGGATCGCGGCCAAGGCTGTCGGACCGATGGGCGTCACCCGTTCCTTGCGGCCCTTGCCGCGGATGTGGAGGCATTCACCGACCATGTCCACGTCGGTCAGGTTCAACGACACCAGCTCACTGACGCGCACGCCAGTCGAATAGAGCGTCTCCAACATGGCCCGATCACGGGCGCCGAGGAGGGTGGAATCGTCCGGGGTGTGGAGCAGCTTCTTGATCTGCTCGATGTCGAGGAACTTGGGCAGGCGTTTTTCCTGCTTCGGCGTGCGGATGGTCACCACCGGGTTAGCGGCGATGTAGTTGCGCCGCAGGCAGAACTTGTAGAAGCTGCGGAGTGTGGCCAGTTTTCGGGCGGCGGTGGCCTTGGAGTATTCGCGCTCGTGCAGGAAACTGAGGAAGGCCCGAATCTGGTTGGCGTCGGCGTTGAGCAGCTTCTGCCTGGCAACCTCGGTGTCGGGAGCGACCTGGGTGGCAACGGCCTTCATGGCCGTGGCGGCGTTTCCCGGAGCGCTCGGGTGCTGGGCGGCGTAGAGCTCGCCGGAGGCGCCCCTGGCAGGAAGGGAAGCGCCGGCAGCGGCGTCCGGTCCGCTCACCAAGAAGAGCGTGAACTGGTGCAGATCAGCCGCGTAGCATTTGCCGGTATGCGGAGAGAAATGTCTCTCAAAGCGCAGGTAGTTCAGAAAGTCCGTGACAAGTGGATTCTCTTGACTCATGATCGCGGGACTCTTCTCGGCGAAGTTTTCGTGATGTTCCATGTTTCAACCTGGCTGCGGCACGCTCCACGGCCTACCCACCGGAACACTGGCCCTCACAAAGAGGCGCTTTTGGGTCTCGCGCCTCCGCGGACGCTCCCTCCGCGGGCAAGGACCGTATCGGGCGTTTCACGCCCGAAGTTCATCTAACTCTAGCTCCAATCTGCGGCCCATCTGGTAGCTGAGGACGGCGGCGTCAAACCAGTCAAAATCGGTGGAGCCGTCGCTGGCCAGATTGGCAAAGGCCCCGATGACGTCGGCTTCATTTCCGGGGCGATACCGAAACAGATATCGGTGCTTGCCCTTGACGAGCGATAACTGGCGAAGCGTCTCTTTCATGGCAAAACCTCCAGGTGCTCGGTCTCGGCGGCGACGGCCTGCCTGATCCGCTCCTGGTCCATCAGGCGTTCGACGGCTTGATGCCAGCAGAATCGGAGATACAGCGACTGGACTTTCAAGTATTGCCTCCACCCGAGGGGATTACTGGGGTCGCTCCGCGTCTTGGCATACTGCTGCACCGCGTCGACCACTTCTTTGTGCATTCCGTTATACACCACCTGAACCTGAGCCTTGGGCTGCAGCGGGTCGTTGAGATCCCCCAGGGCCAGCGGACGGGCTTGCCGGGAGAGGGCCACAGGATCGATCTTCTCGAGGGGACGCGCGGCCAAGGTGTAGAGCTGCAGGGCCACTCCTGCGGTAGGAGTGTAGGCATCGTACTCGGTGATGCCGGCGACTACGATGGCATCGGCGCCGACGGCCTCGATGACCATCAAAGCATGCTCGGGCGACTCGATCTGCCGCCTGTTCTGCATGGCCAGGACGGCCATCACCCGATTTACCGGGAGGACGGTGATGCCCTGGACGTCGGCGAGTTCGGAGGCCAGGAGGTCGGCGGCCTTGACAGGATCGAGGGAGAAATCCCCGCTGAAGTTGAGCACCGGGGCGACGGCGATGACCATGGTTCGCGGGAAGGGGCTGGCCAGCTTCGGTTCGGGCCCGTCCGAGCGGCAGCCGGAGAGTGGGGCCGCGAGCAGAATCACGATCCATGCAGCGTTCACGTTGAGTCTCAAATCTTGCATGCAGTTTCGCCGACCACGGCAGGGACGCCGAAGCTA
>CAYYBO010000304.1:0-5623 GCA_964470125.1 uncultured Planctomycetaceae bacterium
TCGAGCGAATCGCCAGCATCTGCTCTGCGATCAGCAACTTGAAGATCCTCTAGGAAAACCGCGGCGCCGCCAGGAACTTCAAGCCGTTGAGCGAAGTGAAGATGGCGGCGGTCCTGGACCTCTACAACCGGCCGGGGCGGCAATTCTGCGCCGGTTGCGACGGCCGCTGCCACCGGGCCGCGGGGACGAAAGCCGCCCTTAACGACATCGTTCGCTACCTGTCATACTACGAGCTGGACGGCTGCCGCCAGAAGGCCAGGGACCTTTTCGCCGCCCTGCCGGCGCACATGCGCGATTGGCATGGGGCTGATCTGGCGGCCGCCTCGCGGGCGTGCGTGAGCAAGCTCGATTTTGAGACGCTGCTCCACCGGGCGGAGCAGAAGTTGGCGTAACGGGCGCCATCGCCTGGGCCGCGGTCCGGGGGCAACGCGACACGTGCAGGAAGGCCCACGGCGAATCCACCGCGGGCCTTGTCTCGCACGACGACCGATCTTCGGGGCCTGGCCCCGATCCCGGGGGTTTTCCCTTCCGAAACCTCCCGGTCTTTCTTCAGTCACAGCGTCTCACGACTGCACGGTGCAGGCCGTGAAGGGCGATTGCGCAATCGGCGGCGATTGGCCTTCCCGTCGGCCGCGGGGAGGGGCGACGCCACAAACGGTAGTCAATCGCGGTAGAAGCAGCCGTTGACAGAACATTATCTCTATCCTATATTGGACTAATACAATATTTTAGTCAGACGAGGCGTCGAAGGCGGCTCACGCCAGGAAGCCCCGCCCAAAGCCGGACGCGAGGAATCAGTCCATGGCCAAACTCTCCAATGCTGAAGCGGCCCTGCTGGGCCTGCTGTGCGAAAAGCCCATGTATCCATACCAGATCGAGGGCCAGGTCAAGTATCGCGACATGCGCTTCTGGACCGAACTCTCCATGTCTTCGATCTACAAGTCGCTCCGCAGACTGGAGAAGGACGGCTTGGTCACCCGGACGAACGAGATCACCCCCGAAAACCGCCTTCGCAAGCTGTACGCCGCCAGTCCCCAGGGCAAACGAGCGCTGAGGGCCAAACTCCTGTGGCTTCTGACCGAGCCCGAGCACATCCGCTGGAGGATCGACATCGCCACCTACAACTGCGACCTGCTGGCGGCCAACACCGCCCAGGCCGCCCTCAAGGAGTATCGCAAGACGCTCAAGGAGAAGATTCGGGGCTACGAGGACCTTCTGAAGTTTCTGAAAGAAGCCGGCTGCCCTCCCCATCGCTTCGCGGTAGCCGCGCGGCCGGTGTTTCTCTTGAAAGCGGAAATTCAGTGGGTCGATTCATACATCGCCCAACTCAGAAAGACCACAGCACAGTGAATCGCGTGAACCCTCGGCCATGACACCCAGGAGACGGACGAACATGACCACTCACGGATACGTACAGAAGGCGCAGACCTATCTGAACGCGTTGTGCGGCGTCCGGCCGCACCGGCGCCTCGGATCGCCGGGCAACCGCGAGGCCACTGACTTCTTCGCCCGCACCGTTCAATCGTGGGGCTATCAGGTGGACACGAGCCCCTTTGCCTGCCTCGACCACGTCATCGGGGCGACTTTTCTGAAGTGCGGCGATCGTTCATTCAAGGTCTACCCAAGCCCCTACTCCCTGGGATGCAACCTCATCGCCAAGCTCGTGGTCGCCACCACCGTGGAGGACCTCGCCGAATGCACGTGTCGGGGCAGGATTCTCTTGCTGCAGGGCGACGTCTGCGCCGAACAACTGATGCCCAAGAACTTCGTGTTCTATAACCCGGACCATCACAAGAAGATCTACGCTCTCTTGGAGGCGAAGCGGCCGGCGGCCATCATCACTGCGACGGAAAGAAGGCCGGAGCTGGTCGGGGCGATCTATCCGTTTCCCATGATCGAAGACGGCGATTTCGACATCCCCTCGGTCTATTGCAGCGGAACGGTCGGGGCTCCTTTGGCCAAGAAGGCGGGGGAGACGTTTCGCCTGACGATTGAGGCCGAGCGAATCCCATCCACCGGCTGCAACGTCATCGCCCACAAAAACCGCGAGGGCAAGAAGAAGATCATTGTCTGCGCCCATATCGATGCAAGGGAGAGCACGCCGGGTGCGTCCGACAACGCCTCGGGCGTTGTCGTCGAACTCCTGCTGGCGGAGATGCTGAGCCAATATCGCGGCCCGCTGTGCGTCGAAATCGCGGCGCTCAACGGAGAGGATCATTACAGCGTGGCCGGACAGATGGACTATCTCCGTCGATATACGCGCGAGCTGGACGCGGCGGCGGTCATCGTCAACATCGACGACGTCGGGTACAGGCGAGGAAAGAGCGCGTATTCACTCTATGAATGTCCTCCTGCTATTCAGCGCAAGGCTCGCGATGCCTTCGGTAAGTACCCCGGCATGATGGAAGGGCCGCCCTGGTATCAGGGCGACCACATGATCTTCGTGCAAAACGCGAAGGCGGCGATTGCCGTCACGGCAGAGAAGGCGACGGACTTGATGAGGACGGTGACGCACACTGCGAAGGACACGCCGGAGTTGATCAACTGCCGGAAGCTCGTCGAAGTGGCGCGGGCCATGAGAGACTTCGTCACGCAATGGTAGTTCAAGACCCGCAGCGGCGGCCATAGCGGGCTTGCCGGCCGGCCTCGCGGCCCAATGCACCGCTGGAGGCCCACTGTGGTTTCGCCCGCCTCCAAGAGACCCCTTCCGCCCGTCGGCGCCGGGGCCCCGCCGCCGGTCCGTTAGTCCCTGCGAATCGCCCCTTGCCGCTTTGCCGGCAAAGAACTTGGCTGTAACTAAAGCCGCGGCGGCGTTGTCCGATATGGTCCTTACCGCGGATCGGACCCCTTCGGGGGATAACCGCACGGAGTGCGGGGCTGGCTACACCCGTGATCCATCTGCAAGGACGAGTCGCGTCGTCAGCCAGCAGCAATCATATTCTGGTTAATTGCGCCGGGACCGCACTGGGGGGAGCGGTCCCGCGGCGTTTTTACGCGGTCTTCAATATGTCGAGCCCTTCCGCGGCAGCTCCTGCTCGATGACTTCTCGCAGGGGCGCGAATCGATGCCGCCCCAGAAGGCGCAGCAGCTTGCCCTCGACTGTGTGGCGATTGCGGAGTTGCAGGCGGTGGAAGCGCGTCGCGCGCTTGGCCTTTTCCGGGTCGAGGCCGGAAGTGTCCAGCGGCGGGACACCTACCTCAATCTCGTACGGGTGCATGTACAGGATGACCGGGCGGGACCGCTGGATCGAGCGAAAGGCCCAATCGGTGAAGAGGGCGGGGAAGTGCCGCAGGTAACCGCCGCCGCAGGCGGGCATTCGCTTGCCGAGGATGGACACGGTGGACAACGGGGCCTCGATGAGCGTCTTGCCGCCGGCGAGTTTCATTTGGTGGATGCCCAGAGGAAAGCCCGGCCAGCCGTATCGCCGCCCGCGAATGGGGGCGATGCTGGAGTCGTAGCGGAAGCCGGCGTCGGCGATGACCTCGAAGGCCCACGAGGTTTCGGCGTTGATCGAAAAGGCCGGGGCGCGATGCCCTTCCACGGCCTGGCCTGCTATATCCTCGATCCTTGCCTTGGCCTCGCTGATTTCCTTGCGGAATCGCTCAGGAGTCAACTTGAAGACTTGCCGGTGGCAGTAGCCGTGAACGCCGAGTTCGTGTCTGGCGGAGGCGATGTCGCGGATGAGTTGCGGGAAGGCCTCGGCGACCTCGCCGAGGATGAAGAACGTCCCCTGAAAGCCGTGCCGGGCGAGCATCTCCAGCAGGCGCGTGGTGTTGCGGACCACGGCTGGCGTGGGCCGGCCGTCTCGCCCCAGCCAGTCCCGGGCGATGATGTTGTGATAGTCTTCAACGTCGATGGTGAGGGCGTTTGTCATGCGTTATCCGAGTCGCCGAAGGTCAGGTGCCAATCCGCCGGGGATGCGGGCAGCTTCGGCAGGCCGGGCAGACCGGTAGGACGATAGACGAAGTGGAACTTCTTCGGCAACCAACCTGGCGGAGGCCGTCGATAACCCTCCTCCGACAGAGCTTGCTCCACCAGCGCACTCGTCGCCTGGCAAGTCACGAGGCCCAGGCCTCGGGTCCTCAACTCCGACTCCGCCTCCCACAACAAACGCCGAAGGACCGGCACGCCGCCGGCCGCGACCAGGTCCACGATCATGCCGATGTCCAGGCCCATTCGCCGGCCCACCGACGTGGCCACGGCTCCGGCGACAGCGCCCCTGTCGCGAAGCACGAGCGTTCGATAGTGTCCGCCGGGCCTGGCTCCATAGCGCCAGTTCCAGTACTTGGCCGTCCGCCGCAACATCAACACCCCACAATCCCTGGCGAAGCGATCAAAGACCTTATCAAGTTCATCCGGTACGACCGTCGTTGGCTCGCAGTTCAGGTGCGTCGATCCGCTCAGCCGGCGGCGGCGGAAGCAGAGCCCCGCCATCGGGCCAAAGAGTGAGGCGATTGCCCGCCCTGTCTTGGGCCTCAGCAGGGCCGGGCCGTCAATCACCTTCAACCACAGCGGGATCGAGCCGGGATATGTCCAGTCGCGGAAATTGATGAAGCCGGGCAAAGAGGCGTCGTTTGGCATGGTCATGCTGAACAAGGCCCCCAACTTCGCCGAGTGCCGGTTGGAACTGTCGATCAGCGAGCGGAAGACCCCTCGTCGACGATGGTCCGGGTGCGTGAGGACGCCGGTGTACATCGTGCCGCGGCAGCGAAGCTCTTGCCATTGCCAATCGAACGGGGCGACCGGTTGGATGCCGATGGGTTCGCCCTCGTGCTCGGCCATGACGATCTCGGCGCGGAAGCCGCAATCGTTCAAGTACCGCCACATCCAGTATCGCTCATTGAGTTCGAGGTGTTGATCGCCGTGAACCGCCCGAACCAGGCGCAGGATCGCCGCCGTTTCGTCGGTTCGAGCCGGTCGATTGGTCCAGTAAGGTTGGGGCATAAGTTACGCAATCGCCGCCGCACCACTGCCGGCGAGCCTGCACTTCATGCGCGCACGCAGTTCTCGAACACCTCGGCAAGCTGCTGGGCGATCATCTTGCGGTCGTACTTTCCCCAGGCGATGTCCTTCGCCCGGAGGCCGGTGGCGGCGCGCTCTTCGGAGTGATCCGCCCAATACTTGATCTTCGCCGCCAGGTCCTCGGCGGAACCTGGGACGCTGGCCACGCCGGCGCCGTCCGCCTCCACCAGTTCGGCCGTCGTGCCTGGGAAGTTCACGATGCTCGGCAGGCCGGCGAACATGTAGTCGAATATCTTGTTCGGCGTTACCCATCGCGGCCGGGTGATCTGCTTGAGGATCATCAGGCCGATATGGCAGGCGGTCAGGATGCCGGGCAGTCTGTGCTTGGGAACGGAATCGAGTAGGAAGACATTGGCCAAGCCTCGTTGGGCGGCGGCGGCCTTGAGGCTTTCGCGCATCTTACCTTCGCCGATCATGACGATGGCGATGTCCGGGCGGTCGCGGAGGAGATCGGCGGCGTCGAGCAACTGCGTCAGGCCGTTGGCGTCGCCGTGGGCGCCGGTGTAGACGGCGACGGTCTTTCCGGCGAGGCCGTTCTGCTTCATATACTCGTGGTCCGGCTGGGCGTCCTTGAAGAGCGTGCCGTCCGCGCCGAGGAGGA
>CAYYBO010000305.1:0-5616 GCA_964470125.1 uncultured Planctomycetaceae bacterium
CGGATGGCGATTTGCAGGGCATCGGTGGCGTCGTCGTGTCCGGCCGGGCCTTCATCCGTGTAGCTGTCCAGTTCCCGGAAGAGTTCGCGGAAGTGCCGCTCGTTGGCGTCCTTCACCGGCCAATGGGTGATTCCGTCCGGCGTTGTCAGCGCCCGGTGGCTCGGAAACCTGATCCGCTGCATCCGGTAGAGCGGCCGGAGTGTTCCGAGCACGCGCAGGTGCTTGTTCAGGCCGCTGTTGACGATGGGGATCGCCGGGGGCGGATTCAGGCCGCGAACCTCGAAGTCGTCTCGGAGTCGCTGGGCCATCCGCAGATACACCTTCTGCATGGCCGCGACCTCGAAGCCGCACTTGTTGGCCTGCCACTCGACGGCCATGTTCATCGCCGTATCGGGCCAGTCGTCCGACACCTGCCTCTTCACGAAGCAATCAAGGACGTAGACGTCACGCTGCGGGTCCAGCCCGATGCACACGGACGCCCCCCGGTCGGCGTCCTTGGCCACGGAATCAGCAATGTCGCATCCGACGGCCTTGAACAGCATCTCCAGGAAGGTCTTCCATGCGACGATCCGGCCGGTGCAGAGGTCCAACATGTACTCTTCTGGCAGGCTCCGGTGCATCGGGTCCGCAGGATCGGCTCGGCAGTGCATGTAGCCGTGCTTGTAGGTGTCCCGGATGAGCGTGCTGATCCCCTCGGCTATCGGCTTACCGGCCAATTCGGACGCCATCGCTGATTTGCCCATGCTCCGCTCGGTTTCCGCAAGCGCATGCACCGGAGTATGGTCGGACATGATGCTGTACTGCTCACCCGTCTCGTCGTCGGTCTGCACCATCCCGAAGTGGATCTTGGACCACGATTCAAAGCGCTCGTCGAAATTCTCGGAGAGGTCGGCGTCGTCAACCGCTTCCTCGATCAGACTCTTGAGGGCAAACTGTAGACACGAGTTGCGGATAACCGTACCGATCCAAACGATATGCCCGCCGACGTAGAACATGCCGCGATACCGCTTGAACAGGTTCTCAAAGAACGTGCGCCGGAATGTCCTGTCGGTGACGGTCTTTTCATCTTCCGGGTCGTCGATGACCCCGAAGATCGGGTGCCGACCACGCTGGGCCGAATTGAACGAGAATCCCTTGATGCAGCATCCGGGGTTATAGAGAATGTCCATCTGCTGACTGTTGAACTTTCGGCCAGTCTTGCTGGACCGCTCCCAGAGCGACCCCATCCCGCCGAAATCTCGCTGAATCAGCCGGTTGTTCTCGAAAATCTGCCGGAGCCGGTCCATTTCCTCGCAGGTCCGGTCCTTGTTGATCTCGCTGATAAGGATCTCGCTGTGTGGGCGGTTCACGGCAATCATCGGGACCAGTTCGCGGATGACGGTGTGCGTCTTGGTCGTCCCTCTCGGGCAGTGCATCACGCACTTGCTTGGTTCGGTGGGAGCTAACGGCGGGGCCATGCACGCCCGAACGATGTCGTACTTGACCACAGAGTCCTTGAAGAAGTACATCCCGCCGGTGTAGTCGTCAGGCCGCATGTACCACTCGACCCACAGGAAATGAGCGGCCACGGCGTTCTCCGCATGAGTGCAGAGCACATTAGGCCGCTGCGGGTCAAACCAGGAACGCAACACCCTCATCCGAGCCTGCTTCTTCTCTTCGGGCGTACCTTCATCGTAGTCAGATGGCAGATGCGCCGCCCTCAAGGTGGCCTTGCGGATGGCCTTGTTGAAGTCAGACTCATCGAGATTGAAGATGGACGGGGAGACGTAATGCCGCAGATGCGGGTTCGGAAGGCGTTCAACTTGTTCCCAAGTGAGTTTGCTCACGCCCCGACTGTTGACTTATCAGGGCGAAAAGATCAAGAGTCCCGATAGGCGTTCCGCCGCTCTTCCGGGCTGAATTCGATGTAGCCGTCCTTCCGCATTTTCCGCTTGACCACGCCGATACAGATATGACAGAAGCGGTATCCCGGAACGCAGATACCCCGACGCCCAAGGGCCTTGCACCGCTCGCAGAGCTTACGCGGGGGTTTGGACATGCCTCGAATACTCCCAAGTCGGCCGTGGCGGGCACGTCCACACATGACCGATCTTCTTCCAGGCCGGACCAGTTGTGTCATAGATTGCCCCGTCAGAATCGACGAACGTTCCACGCAAAGCCGCTCGAAACAGAACTTCAATCTGCTCCATATTCCGCTTCGCCGACAGAGGGTTCTCACCCAGGAACCCCGCCAGCGGCATCCTGGCCAGCACCGTCCCGGCGGCCACGCCGATTGCCCACTGAAACAGAGATCGCCTGCTGACCCTGGCCATAAGCTAATCCCCCTTGATCCACTTCGCATTCGGGTGCATACAGTGATTGCAGACCACGACGCGCAGGTGCCCTTGAGGCATTCGGAAATCCACAGTCGAGCCGAAAGCGGACTGCATCGGCTTGGCACAATTGTCGCAATGCGGACCAACCGTGCTCGGGTCCGGGAAACCAACAGGAGAAGCCGATCCTGTTTCATCCAGATAATGCTTGAGCCCCTTGGGAGGACCATTTTCCTGAACGCAAGGAGATGGTTGCAACATCTCCGCCGCCTTGGGTGGATCAGAGTGGCCACGAGCATAGTCCTCGAACGCCTTCATCTTCTTGAGGTAGTCCTTCGCCTTCTGCCCACGAATCTCCTCAATCAACGCCTGCACACAACACTCCAGATGCCACATCTGGCGCTCGGCAACCATCGTGAAAACGCTCGTTTTTGGATCGCGCTCCCTTGAAGACCAGATCGCCTCATGAATGCCATCCCGAACAGCAGCCGCATCCCGCATCGCCTTGCTGTCACCCAATGGAACCATGGCAACCTCTCTTTCATTCCACGTAACCGGCCGCCCCACAGTGCCCGCCGCCGCCCCGCTTCTTCGCCAGAAGCGAGACGTCCACGTCGCCGTCTGAACTCAGCCGCCATACAAGCCTGCCGTCACCACGCTCGAACCAGCAGGCCGCCACCCGACAGCCTGGATAATCATCCAACAATCGCTTGGTGATCTCCGTTTGCAGCACCGGGCAGTTGGCGACCATCATCGGCTCACCGTCGATCTCACCGGCATGAGCCTCAGCCGTCACCCGATCAACCAATTGCGAGATGATCCCCAAGATCCCACGGCCGACGGCCGCAAACCCGCTGAGGCCCGTCGCGTGAATCGCATCCCACTCCTCAAACGTCCGGGGCCTGGAAGAAAGGGCCGCATTGATCTCCGCCGTGTCCAGCAGTTGATTGCGATACAGATCCCGGTCCGCCACGTAGCGAATCAATTCCGGGCAAACCTTGCCGGGATGAAAGTGATGCCACACCAATTCGCAACCGGCCGCCTCCATGTCAAAGACGCAGAACTGGAGCCCGCGAAGGGCCTCCGCCGCCGTCTTGTGGTGGTCAATGACTAGAAGATCCTCGACGTTCTCAACCAAATCCATCAGCACGTTGCGGGGATAGCTGAAGTCCACGATGGCAACGCTGGCCGACTCCGGCAACGCAGGAACAGGCTGGCCGTAATTCACCGGAATACACTCGATCTCAAGATCCGGGAACCGCCGATGAATCGCCCAGGCCGCCCCAAAACCGTCATTGTCATCGTGGTACAGAACGTGCGTCGGAGGAGCATTACCGTCAATCATCGCCGACTCCAGTGAAAACAAGAGGCGCGGTTTACGGCCAGGGATATGCTCATACGCAGAACCCGCCCGTCGGCCGTGCCACCGCTAACGCGCCTGAGGGCTTCCTCTCTGGCCATCCTGTCGCCCGCCGTGCGCACGATCAGACGACACCTCCACTTTGGTCGCGCCGCTTCCGCAGCCGCGCGTTGATCCTCGCCATCCGTAACTCAGAACACGATAGCGCCCGAAGATCGCTCAGCCACCGGCCCCCGCGACGAACCAGATTGACATGACACCCGCACACCCGACAACGAGCCGTATGCACCAAGGCGCCGCCCACCCGCCCATTCTTCCGAAACCGACCGATGCGATGCCCCATCGCATCAATCGCCCGAAGCGCAACGCCGCGAGCCTTTGACCAGCCGTTCACAGACATCTCTACTTGCCTTTCTTGCCCTTCAGCATGACATCCTCACTTTCTAGCCAGCAGCAGGGGAGAGGTGGCATCACCACACCCCTCCCCCGCCAACAGGCAATGGAGCACTGGCAGCCCGTCATTCATAGCGGGAGCGGGAATCGAACCCGCCTAGTGGAGTTTATGAGGCTCCCGTGCTCACCAGAACACCATCCCGCAGTCAATCCGCGACATCATCATCATCAGCAGAATGCAACGCCGCCTCAATCTCGGACTCCTCCACGCGGAAAAACGTCGCAAGAAGGTGCATCGACATCGCCCACGTCACCCGCTCCTGATTCGTCAGACTCCGACCCGTCCGACCCTTGTGAACCTGACCAGACCCGTCCACAAACATCTGATCGCAAGTCACCGCAAACAACGTCTCCATCACCCGAACCGCAGCAGAAACCTGCGGAGGCAACGAATCCACAGCCAAGTCAGACGAATCACTCACGATACACACTCCGGCTCACGCTCCAAAAACGCCGCCTTCCGAGTCTTCCCGTGAAACGCCCGAGAAACCTCCAACGGAACAGGACGCACCATCGTCTCCAAAACGTCCATCGTCCGCATCACAACCTGAACCCCAACACGAGTCGGATCTACCAACCCAGGAAAAACGTGACCCTGTACCCACTGACGTAACCCACTCCGACGAAAAACAGGCCACGAAGCCTTCACCCCATCCTCCAAACTCAACAACGCCTTCCCACCCAACAACGCCGGACTTACCTGCAACACACCAGCCAAACCCTGACGAACCTCGAAAACCAACTGCTTCACCGTCATCCCATCTCCCAACGACGCGTCAACCAACAAACCAGGATCTTCCAAAACAACCCCACGATCTATGTCCTCACCACCACCAACCTCCCCACCAAGCCGCTGACGCAATAAGTCATTCTCCAACCGCAACTTCCGCAACTCCTCTCCCAACCGACTTACCTCATCAGCCAGTACCCGACGACTCTTCGGCAAATGACGAGCAGTATCAGACATCACAACCACCAAAAAACGCCCGAAGGGCACGGCAGGATCAGCCCAAAACCCGCTCCACGTACCCCTCGGGCTAAACCAGGGAACCTAACCAGCCAAAACTCTACTCCACAAAAATAACTACACAAAGAACTTTCTCCCAAAAACAAGAGCAAAATCTTAACCAGACGGAAATCCGTAAAGAAAACGGGCAGAACGGGGGATTCCCCCAAATTGAGCAGCAATTCGGGGCCGGACCGGGGGGCGCGCCGCGAGCATTATGCGCCGCGAGCCCGGCGCCGTCGGCCGTCGCGTCGCCAACCGCCAACCAATGTCCAGACCCCCAGAACCCGCCAACTACCTTGCCGTGCCAGAACGTCTATACCCGATGATGCTCGCCTGGAGAAAGCGCGGAAATCGGCCGTATTTGGCTTGGAATGATGATCGGCAAGGGACCACACGATATGACGCAACGAGCACACAAGGCAAGCTGGACGGCGACGGCCGCACGCAAGGCCGCTCGTGGAACAGCCGCCAAGTACGGCATT
>CAYYBO010000306.1:0-677 GCA_964470125.1 uncultured Planctomycetaceae bacterium
TCCCTGGCGGCGGCGTTTGCAGAATCGGCACATCGGCCAGGCTTGGGTCGCCGTTGGGGGTGAGGGCGAGGGATTGACCCGTCCGATCGTTAGTCCGCCAGCGGAAGGGCTTGAGAGCGTCGCCGACCAGAACATCGCTGCCGAGATAGGAGACGCGGTGCCAGGCGAGCACTTCGGTCTCCGTCACCGGTGGATTGTTAACCTGCCGGTCGCCCTGGTGATACGGCACCGTGGAAGCCAGCCACCTGTCATCCGGTCCCGGCGCGTCAAAGGGTTCGTTGTTCTCAATCACGCCCTGCGCGTCGCTTCCGTCATCGCCCAGGGGGATATCGATCTGACCGGCCAACGGGGGTCTGCCCCAGATGTCCTGCCTCAAGGTTTGGCGGACGATGTCGATCATGGCGTCCATCACCGCCTTCTGGGATGAGCCGGTCGATTCGAGGGCGACGCGTTTGGACTCGCCGTGTGTTCGGGCAATCAGGAGCAGGCCCATCAGTGCCAGAAGGACGAGAATGCCAAGCACGAAGATCATGATCGACCCGCGGCGCCGCGGTGTCCCCAGCGCCGACAGGCTCAGGCCCAGACCGGCCCGAAACGCAAGCCAAGGTCCGCGCGCACGGGCTCTGTGTGCCCTCACTTGCGTTCCAGGCTGGTTGCAGAGCTTGTCAGCCCTAACC
>CAYYBO010000306.1:687-3556 GCA_964470125.1 uncultured Planctomycetaceae bacterium
CCGCCCCAAAACCAACCCCATGTGCCGCGGCCCCGGGGAGTGTGGGCCAAAATTGGGTTAAAGGTGGGTTGAAATCTTGTCAGCCCTAACCGGTTGCCGTTCGATGAACCGCATGGCGGTGGGTTCTCCCTATTTCATTGTTGCGGCAGGCCGACTGTCTGACGGCCCCTGCCGACTGGTCGTGTCATGGAACCGGCACGACAAAGGAAAACTCCTGGCCAAACCGCGTGACCAGGTCGGGCCAGCTTGCGGCCTCGTCCCGGTCGAGCACGCCGTCTTCGTCGAGGTCCAGGTACATCGGCTGCTTCAATCTGTTCCCGGCGTCGTATATCCGATAGGTGAAGCGGAGGGCCTTGGGCCTGTAGTCCCAGGTATCCGCCCGCCAGATCGCTCGGTAGGCGGCGTCAGCCGCGGCAGTGCCCCCGCTCGGATTGGACCATTCGATCTTCTCCCTGAACGCATCCAGCTCCGCGGGGAAGGCATCCGCGGCGTAGGGAGCGTCTTGTCGACGCTGGGCCTTCTGCTGGACGGCGTCCACGTTGTTCAGCGGAGAATCCCAGTACGGCCGCAAACCGAACCAGCGCGTACCGTAGTCGGGCACCCCGTTGTTGGTCTGTCCGTCGGTCCATTCGACGCGAAAGTCCGCCAGCCGTGGTTGAAGGGTGAAGCCGCCGTGCATGTAGTAGTCAAGCGGCATGCCGGGATCGAGGCTGACCGTGGTCGGGACCAGATTGGGGTCCAGAAGCCCGGCGATGGCCGGCGTGGCGGTGAGCAACTGAGTCGCCGGATTCATCTCGGCAATGATCTGAATCAGCGTTCGGCCTTGAGCAAGGTGGGTCGCGCTGGAACGGACGGCGTCCATCCTGCCCTGGTAGATGTTGCTGGTGACAGGGTCGTTCAGACGGCCACCGGCCAACAGGCCGCCGGTGAGGACGGACATGTCAGGCGGCGTCCAACCCGGGTGATTGGGGTCGTCGAGAAGAAGCAGGATCGCTCTGTGCGCCATGGCCCATTCGGCCGCGGGCAATTGCACGGCAGCACTGTCAAAGCGGCGCTCCAACAAGGCGGGCGTGTTGGACAGGGGGATACCGGGGCCAAAGTACACCAGGGCTTCACGGCTGGCGGCGGGCTCGCGATCAGGCAGGGCGGGCGTGCCGCAGGTCGGATCGGTGCAGGATTGGAACTCCCCCGGGCCGCCCCTCGCCAGGAAGACGATCCGATCATGTCGAAGGCGGAACAAGCGTTCACCGCCCTGAATCTCCTGTCGAGCCTGCGTCGGGGCCGGGCTTTCAATAATCAGCAAGCCCGGTTGTATCTTGGAGAGTTGGTCTGTGATCCGCTGCCGCACGGCAGCGGAGGCCTCGAGCAGTTCGGCGTGAGCGACCGTCCGCCCGGTCGTCTCGGAACTTATGTCGAAAACGGTGGCCAGAGCGAAGATGGCCACCACCAGCACCCCGACGGAAACCAGAAGCTCTATGACGGTAAACGCGACCTGGGGGGAAGGCGGCAGGCACGATTTGGGCGCGGTCCTTCGCAGCCCGCCCCACGGCCCAAGGTGCCCGTCTGCTTTTCCACGAACGCCGGTCATAGCATCGACTTCCATTCAATAAGCGGCGAGCTCCTGTCGAACTTGCCGGCGGTGACTGCCGGAGGGAACAGCCAAATATCGAAAGTCACCACCTTGCCGTCGGCCTCGAAATACCAGGGCAGTTCGCTGATATCCTCAACGATCTCGACGGCGCTGGGCATCCCGCCCGCGTCGTAGAGGATGCCGGCGACGGTCAGCACTCTGCCGCCGGGCACGACAAAGGGAGCGGACACGGCGGTGGGCGGCTCCTCGTGAACGGCACCTTGCACCATGATCTTCGACCCAGGAGGAGCGAGCCGGCCTAGAGGAATACCGCCGCCGAGCATCGGAGTGGTAGGCGTATTGAACAGGATATTGGGGGCAGCTCGGCCGACCGAGACCCGCCAAGGGACCGGCAGGCGTCTTCCGTCCATCACACTGGAGTATGCCGCGAGCGGCGTCGAGTACGGATTCTGGGCCTGCGTCGCCAAGCTTGGGTCGACCGCCGCGGCGGACAAGTCCTGCTGCACGAAGAGTTGATTCCGCTGCTGGCGGCAGATGGCCACACTGAAGGCGAACTTCCCGGCGATGCGCCGATAGAAGCCATACCAGGCTAACCGGCTGGGTACGTCCACGAACTGGCCGTCGGTGAACGGCGACGGCGGACTCTGGCTGGCAGCAGTAAACGGCGCCAGACGATCGCTGAGCGTATCGAGGCCGGTCAGTCGAGTTCCGTTCCTCAAGGAGTAGTCGGCGTCCGTGACGCCGCTAATAACGTTTGCATAAGAGGTCTGCTGTGTATAGCTCGGCGGGACGAGGGCCGCCATCCAATCCCAGGCATCCGCCTGGTAGTACAAGTTCGTGCTGGGCAGCGGGTACCAGGGGGAGTCTTGCCCGGCCGGCAGATCACTCGGCATCCAGAGAAGATCGTGGCGCAGACGGCTTTGGAGCATCGACTGCGCTTTGGTGAGCAACGCCGTCGCCCGGGCTTGATCGGTCGTATCCCGATGCTGAGAGAGAGCGACGGGGAAGATGGCGGCGACCATGATCAGCCCGACGCCGAGAATGCCCACGGCGATCGTCGTCTCCAGCAGCGAGATGGCGGAGCGGAGCACGGGTGCTCGGCCCTGGCGCGGGCGCGTTGGAATCGCCCAGGCAAGGCCGTGTCGCGCGGGCCGCGGAACCGTGATGGTCCATTCATGATTCATCACGGCGCCCCCGAGGTAAGTTGTTGGCCTGAGAATCGGTTCAAAACGATCGTTCGGGCGAACATGTAGTATTTTCCGCCGCCGCGGGTCTCCG
>CAYYBO010000306.1:3566-5594 GCA_964470125.1 uncultured Planctomycetaceae bacterium
ATCGCCGACAAGGTCCTGCGGGTTCATCCTGCCGCCGAGAGCAAGTTTCGCCTTGGCCAGATCGAAGATGACGAAGCCTCGCGAGGAGGTGATCGGCGTGTCGCGTTCGTCGATCAGCGCGGGCAGCGTCAGGTCCGGCGTTTCGTCACGAAGCCGGTTGGGCGGAAGCGCGGTCCGCTCCAAACCGCTGCGAAGATAGAAACTGCGCGTCGCAATCCTCCGCGTGCGCACGACTAACTGACCGCTCTGGTCAAAGCAGAACGCCGCCCAGGTCAAGTTGTCCATCTCCGCGCTGTCCAAGACGGCGGAGACCGCGCGAGTTCCGTAGTCAATCGGGCAGACGCCCGCCGCCGGTTCACCCGTCGGCAACAGCGGCAGACGCGCCGCCGGGTCCAGGATCGGGGCGAAAGCGTAGCTGTCGAGGTTCGCCGGGTCAGGCGTGCCCGCCGGGGTCGACGGCAGAGGGCTCCAGGGCCCGCCGTCCGGCGGGGGATTCGAGTACCAGACCTCAAATCGCCCGTTGTAAGGGTTCACCACCAACATCGTCTCGATGTGGTTGGCCACTGCGTAGTTCCTCGCCACCTGGGCATAGGTGATGATGGCGTTTCTCGCCTGGGCCATCACGCTGCTCTCGGCGGCGCCGCGGAAGACCGAAGTGGCCAGCGAAAGGAGGATGCCGATGATGATGAGGCAAATGAGCCATTCCAGGAGCGTGAAGGCGCGGCCCGAGTGGGGGCCCGGGGACTTTGCTCCCTTACGCCCTTGGGGCTTCGCTCGGCTGCCGGCTTGTCGATGGCTCAACGGCATATCTTCTCGTCCTACGGCATGATGGTGAGGTTATCCCGAGCGTCATCAAGCTGGCTCGTCGTCGGGTTGGCCCGCCAGACGTTGCCGAACTCCTTGTTCGGTCCCGCGGACTCGAGCACAAAGGCGTCCGCCTTGTGAAAGTCCGCCGATGTCGTAATCGCCGTGGTGACCGGCAGGAAACCCCTGTATGCCCGGTCGCTCACGTTGCTGTCGCGATAGACCCAGAAGTAGCGATACGGCGTGCCCCAGGGGTCGACAAACACTTCCCGCCGCCGCGCCTGCGTCGATCCTGAGTAGGGCGGATAAACCAGCGGCGAGGTCTGCTTGTGCAGGCTGGCCATTTCCACAAGGCCCGCTCCCGGTTTGTCCTCGATGAACGGTCCCTTACCAGAAGCCGCGGTCAGACAATAGGCGAGGCACGCGTTGGCGTTCAGCACGTGTCCGGCAAGCAGCGAGCTGCTCTCGCTGTCGTAGCTCCGCCTGCCCTGGGAGTAGACGATATCAGTCACCGCGAACCTAAACGGGTCGTACGAACCGCTGGCTTCGTTGAAGCCGGGCAGCGGATCAAACGGTCCCCCCAGGCTGGACCGGACAAACAGCCGACCGGGGATGAAATCCGGCCAGCCCTTGTCGGCGACCACCACCTTGCCGGCGGAGTCGAGGAACTCCCAGCGCGGCCAGAATGCCGCGTACTGCTCGATGGCGGCGGCAATCATGGCCATCTGTTGTTCGGCCGTGGCCCGCATGCGGGCAGTCCGCACGGTCTTGCCGGTTAGAAGCACGATGCCGACCAGCGCGATAACAATGATGAGCGAGACCAGGACCTCGACCATGGTCAGGCCGTGCGTGATGGGTCGCGGTCGCGGTTTCATCGTCGTCATCGTGAATCTCGTCTTCGTCGATTGCATCGGCCTCGGCACTTGCCGAGAATGCTTCGTGGCTTTCAGAAGAAGCCGTTCTAAGCCGTTTTCACTCCAACCGAAGGCTGCGCCGCTGGTCCTTGCTTACATGCCGCCGGGGGCGCCCCCAGCCCCACCGCCGCCGGTGAGGTTGTTGATGAGGCTCACCATGGGCAGGAAGAGGGAGATCACGATGAAGCCGACCATCCCCCCCAGGAAGATGACCATGATCGGCTCCAACAGACTGACCAGGCTGCTCACCAGCGTCTCCACCTCGTCGTCGTAGTTGTCGGCCACCTTCATCAGCATCTTGTCCAGTTCG
>CAYYBO010000307.1:0-5574 GCA_964470125.1 uncultured Planctomycetaceae bacterium
CCCTTCAGGCAGGTCGCATCACTTCTCCATTCTGCTCGTATTCCAAAGAAGCGAGCAACGATCAGCGGTCATGCGGTGACGACTCTTCGCCGCCGTGCGAAGACGATCGTCCCGGCGGTAAGAAGGAGCAGCGTCAGGACGATCAGACCCCACTCGGAGACAGTGGGGATGCTGCGCCTAGAGACGTAGAGGTCGCCCTGCCCGTACCCGCCAGGACGCGTAGACCGGAAGTACAGGTCCCCGCCGTCCGACTGCGGGCAGGTCTCGTCATCAGCGGTATTGATGTCGGCCCCAAGGTTTACAGGCGTCGTCCAGTTGCCGCCCACTTTGGCGCTGGCATAAAGGTCCACACCGCCGAAGCCGCCAGGGCGGTTGGAGCCCAGGTACATGATCGTGCCGTCTTCAGTGATCGACGGGCCGCGCTCATCGGCACTGGTGTTGACAACTGGACCAAGATTCACGGGTGCCGACCAACTTGTCCCGCTCCACTGGCTGACCCAGATGTCATAGCCTCCATATCCGCCGGGTCTGTTGGAGCCGAAATACAAAGTGCTGCCGTCGGGTGTTATGTAGGGCATCTCGTCATCACCCGCGGGAGAGCTTGGAGCCATCACGCTGGGGGCGGCCCAGCCTGCTATCGGCGCATTGGGGCAAATGTCGCTATTTGCGCTGGTCCACACGTCGAAGTAGGTGCCGCCCACCACCTTGCGGCCAAACACAGCCACTGGATGACCACTCACACAAGCAATGGATGGGGCTCGCTCCTCGCCCGCAGTATTCAGAGTCGTGACGTTTTGCGGCACGCCCCACAGCCCCGGCGTCCCTGTGGACTTGTAGACGTCATGGCCGCCCAGGCCGCCTGGCCGGTCAGAGGTGAAGTACAAGGCTCCCCCGTAGATGAACACGCCGTTTTCGTTCGAGGCGGAGTTTACGACCGGCCCGAGATTCTCCGGGGGCGGCCAGTAGTCAGCCATAACCGCGCTCGGGAGCAAGAAGAGGAGCAAGCCGATACCCACATTCACACACATTGCTTTCACCGTAGTCTCTCCTTAAAAGCCCAAATTCCGTGCATTCATCAACGCTGCGTTCGTATTGCGCGAGTTCGCTTCATTCACTGGTTGCGATCGGGCTCAAGCCAGCCATCGAGATTGTCCGTCACTGCACGGATACATCCCTCCCCACGCCGAGCGTTGCGGAACCAGAGGAGGCCCTGCCAAGTCCGTGGTGAGGTTCGAACCGCGTGATTCGAACGAAGGTCGGATTGAACCCTACGCCGTCCAACAAAACCTGTGGCACCGGCGTCTCGCCGGTGGATTCGCAGGCCAAAGGTCTGTGCCACAGAGGATCATGTTGGGCGCTCCTACATTCACATTGGAGGGCCGCGAGGATAGACTTCTCGCAAGGCCCACCACTGAGTTGGGAATGAATGATGGTCTAAGAGCCGGGCCGTTGTCACGCATGACCCGTCTGCCAATTGCGGCGTGGCAGGCCGGAGGCGGATGCCGCACAGCAGGCTCAACAAGGACGCGTTCACCCCCACGACAAGGAGTGCGGCCAGGGCGTAGCCGAGCAGGCGGGCAACCCAGCCGAGCAAGGGGTCGCCGATCTCCATGCCGATCAGCAGGCCGCCGGGAACATGCAGGTGCGCCAGCGGAAGCTCGACCAGAATCCAGCCGAAGGCGAGAATCGGCGTGACGAAGCGGACCGCCCGGCTGGCCAGGGCGCCTAGCGCCGCGTACGTCCCGGTCAACAGCGGGAGGATGATCAGCAGCGACGGCGACGCGACGGACAGTGAATCCGTCGCGATTGTCGGCAGCACGCATACGCCGAGTCCCCAGCCGGCCCCGGCCAGCGCCGCGGCAACCGGGTGAAAGCTGCGGATGGCCCACATCAACGGAAGCAGGCAGACCCAGATCAGGCCGGAGGAGACCGGAGAAGCGCGGAGCAGCCCGGTCACGGTCGCGCTGGCCGCCAAAGCTGCGACCGTCGCGGCCGCGGCGAAACTTCGCGGCAGCAGGCGAACTCGATGCCTTCGCATCGCCTGGAACATGGATTCCTTCCGCTTGGGCGGATGTTCCGTTCAGTGTCGTTGTTCACATCTGATCCGGTCGGGTTCGCGACCCTTTGCACCGGAGGCATGAAGCGATCGACCGCCGCATGGGCTGGTCAGTGATATGAACCGAAGGAGTGAATTAAGAAAGCCTTGCCCGCCAGCTTCTTTCCCTCCGGATCGCCGCTCAGTAAGAAACAAAAGTACCCAGCGAGGCCCGAAAATGCAAGCGAAAAGCGCAAGAACAATCAAGTTGTGGAGTGACTGCCCGGCCGCAGGCCGCGGAACCAGACGATTCTTGGATTGGTATCGGTAACACTCTGGTTCGGGCTTGCCGTCGTTCTGCGGATAGGCTCGTTGATCGCCGCCTTGGTCGAAGGGGATCAAGTTATCGTCGCCGATGTGGTGTCATCGGTAAGACACTAATCCTTGTCCTTGCCGGATTCCAGATCGGTGAGCCACTGCTTGTGCTCAGCGCTCAGGGCTTGCACATCGCGAAGCTCTGTCAGCAGCTTCTTGAGTTCATCGCGCGAGGCTTCGTACTCCTTTTGCGCGGCGGGCAAGTCTGTCTTCAAGGCATCGCTCAGCCCTTTCAGGGCGTCGATCAATAGTGCCGTGGCATTGACATTTCGTCCCCTTGAAACAATCTCGCGGATCTGCGACACCGCCTGCCGGCATAACTCGGCGGCCTGGGATTTCTCCCCTTCGGCGAGTCGACAGGCCGCCAGCTCCAGGAGGGCGTCCACCAGCGAAGCCGGGTCGATTCGCCGATTCTCCTCTCGCTCAAAGATGGCCACCGCTTCCTCGAGCGAGAAGCGGGCCATTTCGTAATTCTTCTGCAGCCGTTGGATGCGTCCCATGGTCAACAGGGGATAGGCTTGTCCGCGGGCCTTCCTGGGCAGGTTTGACTCGGTGACCTGCAAAGCTTGGTTACACGTCCGCTCCGCCTCATCGAGCTGACCGAGCCGCTCGTACACGGAGGCAAGCATCAGTTGGGCATTGACCGGACGCAGCGGCTCTTTCGAGGAATCCGCGCCCACCTGGCGCACGACTTCCTGGAGCACTCGCTTTGCGTCTTCCAGCCGCCCCAATGCCTTGTATATCGTGCCCAATCGCACCAAGCGGGACAGGGCAACGTCGTCCTGTCTCTTGGCCGTCTTCTGCGCCCAGGCCAGGGCGGACTCTCCCGCCTGCGCCGCGGCCTCGTACATCCGCCAGTTCTGGTAGACGCTGGTCAAGTTGTCCTGCTGGCTGATGGCTGCATCAATGTCTCCCTTGGCATGCAGCTCCCTGTTCAACTCTGACGCCCGGTTGAGAAGACGGAGCGCTTCATCATGCCGACCGGCGCCGAGGTAAAGCGCGCCCAGATTGATGACGCGATCGACTGCCCGCTGGTCCAGCCCGTTCGGATCGGCCCGATCGCTCTGTATCATCTTCTCGTAAAGCTTGATGCCTTCGTCCAACTCGCCTTGGGCGACGTATTGTCTCGCCAGGTTGGCGGTTTCCAGGAATGTCCACGCATGCTCAGGGCCCAGAGTTTTCTCGAAAACAGCCAGGGCCTGCCGACGGAGCGATGTGATTTCCTGCGGATCCATGCTGCCCGTCTGGGCGTAAAGCCAAGCCAGGTTGCTGAGAGAAACGGCGGTGTCCCTATGCTCCGGCCCGAGCAACTGTTGTCGGATCACATAGGCCCGTAGCTTGCTCAACAAAGCCCGATCGGGATCGCGGACGCCGACGAGCGCGGTGCCCAAATTGTCTAATGGCTCGGCCAAGTCGGCGGTCTCACCGGTTGCGGCCCTGAAGATGCGAACGGCCCTTGACAGCGCCTGCACCGCCTCCTCCGACTTGCCTTGATTAATCCGCAACCATCCCAACCGGTCGAGCACGAAGGCGGTATTGGGGTGCCGAGGGCCGAAGGTGGCGGTGGACAGGTCCAGAGCTTGGTTGAGGCTGACTTCGGCATCCGAAAGCAGGCCGAGTTCGGTTTGTTCGTTGCCGATCATTCGCAGAAGGACGACGTTTTCGGCGTGCCCCTTGCCCAGGACGGATTCGCGAATCTGCAGGGCCTGTTGAGCTGTCTTCATCGCGTCGCGATAGTTGCCGGCTTCATGGGCGGCTCGGGCCGCTTTCTCCATCGCGTCCGCTGACGCCAGCTTCTTCTGATCCTCCGGCGAATCAGACTTGAATGCCGCAAGAGCGCGCGAAAACCAAGCGGCCGTCACGGTGCGATGGTGGTCCTGCCCGAGGATCTGCTGGTAAGTCGCCAGAGCCTTGTCGCAAGCCGCGACGGCTTCGGTGTACCTGCCGTCCGAGCGGGCCTGCCAGGCGGACTCCATCGAGGCATTGGCCTTGGCGACTTCCACGAGTTGCTCTTCGCTGAGAGGCTTGCCGCCGGCTTGGTAATCCTCCTTGATGAGCGGCTCCTTGGAGACCTGTTTGACCCACTGCTCATGCGTGATCATGACAGGCTGACTTGCGGCCGCCGGCTGCGTCGTCTGGGCGAACGCCTCCACCGCCACAAGACCGAGAAGCACCACACCAACCAGGCCTATCTTGAGCCAGTTCTCTGCAATCGCGGGAATGATCTTGCTTGACACTGCGCTACTCCTCACCTTCTCTACCGCCAACGGCCGCTCCGATGCCCGCATGGTACACGCGGGGGCAAGCCGATACAATTCACCTCGGCTAAGGATCAGAGGCAGGGGCCTCTGCCCAAAGCTAGGTCATCCGACATGGTGTCTCAGCGTCAGTCCAGGCAAAACGCGAAGGAGGGCCCCTGCAAGTCGCCCACCTTGCAGGAACGAGGCGCGGCCAAGAGCCTCACAGTCTCCGCCCCACGAGCGCTGCAACCGAGAGGCACACAGGAATCCCTCATCCTGGGCTCGCTCATTCTCATGGTGTGCGTGATGACCGCCGTGGTCCACTGGCCGGTGCTGTCGGCGCAAGCACTGTCATTCGACGATCAGGCCTTTCTTACCGAGAACCGCTTGGTGCAGAATCCCAGTTGGGCCTCTGCCGGGAGATTCCTCGCAGAGGTGTTTGAACCTTCCACGGTGCGTGGGTACTACCTGCCCCTGTCGATGATCTCGCTGATGCTGGATTACGCGATGGGAGGCCGGCCGGACAACCTGCGGGCATTCCACAGGACGAGTCTCGCGCTGCATGCCCTGAACACAGGCCTGATCGTGGTCTTGCTGTACAGTCTGTTCGGCCGATCCGTGCCAGCCGCGGTGGCCGGCCTGCTCTTCGGGCTCCATCCCCTGACGGTCGAACCGATTGCCTGGGTGGGCGAGCGTAAAACGCTCTTGGCGGCCTTCTTCGCCCTGGGGAGCCTGCTCTTGTACATTCGTTACGCAAGACGGGGCGGCTGGGGCAGTATTGCCGCGTCATTGGCGGCCTACCTGCTTGCGCTGCTCTCAAAGCCGACGGCCGCGCCGCTACCAGCCTTGGTGTTGGTGTTGGACTACTGGCCGCTTCAGAGGCTCTCGCTGCGAGCGCTGATCGAGAAGGCGCCCTTCTTCAGA
>CAYYBO010000308.1:0-2596 GCA_964470125.1 uncultured Planctomycetaceae bacterium
GCGGCCGTTGCCGTTCTGGTGTCCGGCCACGAAGGTCTCGACGACAGCCACAATCTTTTGCTGGTGATGTCGCGGCAGCTTGCTCACGGCCTCGAAGGCCCGACGCGCTTTGCCGGTCGGGCCGGTGCCGCGCTTTTTGGTGGTGGGCACGCCCAACAGATGATCCGTGCTCACGCCCAAGACGGTGGCCAACTGCGCCACTTGTTCGGGCCGTAACGCGACTGACTCGCGCTCCCACCAACTGAGCGCACGTTGCGTGATGCCGAGCTTGTCGGCCAGCTCGCGCTGGCTCAAGCCCGCTTCCTCGCGGGCCGCGACGAGGCGCTCACCGAACGCCGACCGCTTTCGATTGGAGGGTCTGCCCATGTTTGGCATGAGCCAAGGATAACCCGACTTTGCCGCAATACGGGAAAGTGCTTGCACAGATTACCGCAATACGTGAAACTCGCCCGCATGTCAAAGTCTTTGAGTTCGGGCTTGACGGGTTCCGCCAAAAGGCCGCCTTCGATGAAGAAGTTCCGCCGCCCGTTGGACCTCTTCGACTCCGGGGTGTTCGACTGCGTTTACGGCCACTATCCTTGGGACGATTGGGAGCGGGACGCGCTGGCGGCGGGCGTGCCCAAGGAACTGGCGGGGCTGGGCCGATTGACCGTGCGCGAGGCGTATCAGCACGGATGGGACGACCGTTTGAAATCGCTCTGCGGTTGGCACGACCAGGGCCGGCGCATGATTAAGGTGGCGCTCCGCTCGCCGGAGACGGCCCGCAAACGCTGGCAGCGGTTGCTCGACACCGACGGCTATCGTGGCGAGTACGACGAGAAAACGGGCGAGTGGGTCTCGTTCTGCTGACCTATGGCCTGGCGCATCCCCGAGGCAGACATTGAGCGCGTCAAACGCGAAACCGACCTGGTCGGACTGGTGCAAAGCCGGGGCATCGAACTCCACAAACATGGAAGCAAGGACTGGATCGGGCGCTGTCCGTTCCACGCCGACCGCGAGACACCCAACCTCATTGTCTCGCCAGATAAAGGACTGTTCCACTGCATGGCTTGTGGCAAGGCAGGCAATCCCATCCAGTTCGTCCAATATCACGACGGCATCAGCTTCCGGCACGCCTACGAAGTGTTGAGCAACGGCCAGGCGGCCTTCGCGGCCCAGCCGCTCCAGAAGCAAACGACCGTGCTCAAGCTGCCCTGTCCGCTCGATCACGACGCCGATGACGCGGCGCTCTTCCAGCAGGTAACGGCTTACTATCACGAACGGCTGAAACAAATCACGGCGGCGCGCGCCTACCTGGCCACTCGCGGCCTGGACAACGAGGAACTGCTCAACCAGTTCCAGCTTGGCTTTGCCGATCGGACGCTGGGCTTTCGCCTGCCGATGAAGAACCGCAAGGAAGGCGAGGCGTTGCGCGCCCGTCTGGCGCAGTTGGGTCTGTGGCGTGACAGCGGGCACGAACACTTCAACGGCTGTGTGGTCGTGCCGTTTCAGGACGAGGCCGGAAACATCGTGAGCTTTTATGGACGGCGGACCACGCGAGGCGAAATCCGGCATCTGTATCCACCGGGGCCGCATCGCGGGATCTTCAACCGCCCGGCGTTGGCCTCCACCGAAATCATCCTATGTGAAGCGGTGTTCGACGCGCTTACCTTTTGGGCCAATGGCTTCAAAAATGTGACGTGCCTGTTCGGCACCGAAGGTTTTACCGACGAACTTTGGCAAGCCATCCTCGCTCACCAGGTGCAGCGCGTGCGCATCGCCTATGACGCGGACGACGCCGGCGAGCGGGCTGCGCAGCGTGATGCCGAACGCTTCCGCGCCCACGGCCTCGAAGTGTATCGGGTCAAGTTCCCTTGGGGGATGGATGCCAACGAATACGCGCAGAAGGTCAAACCCGCTGACAAATCGCTGGCGTTGCTCCTGAACTCGGCCGCCTGGATCGGCGCGGGCGCACGACCACCCAGCCCCCAGCCATCGGCACCCGTGAAGCCGGAAGCGCCGCCACTGAATCCAACACCGGTTGTCGCAGAGAGGACGCAGCCTTTGGCGTTCGAGTCGCCCCATGAAAATCCGCCCGCGCCAGCCCCTTCTTCTTTAGTAGCTGCTGTTAGCGGCTCAGAGAGGGAGACGGCTAAAAAGGAAAGTCTGACCACGCCGCTGTCAGTCACGAGCGAAGTCCCAACCCGTGTGGCGCCGGTGCAAACACCCATGCCGGCCGGCGACAGTGGCCGTGCGCCAGCACCAGCACTTGCCTGCCCACCTGTCCCGACACTCCACCAACGCGGTGAAGCGTGGTTCCTCGACGTGGAAGGCCGCGAGTATCGCGTGGCGGGCCTCGAAAAGACGGTCGGCACCGACACGCTGAAAATCACGCTGCGCTTGCGTTGCGGTGAACGCTTCCATCTCGATCAAGTGGACTTGAGCCGCGACCAGGAGCGTCGCCGCTTCATTGAACGCGCCGCCGAAGAAACCGGCCTGACGGCGGAACTGCTCAAGCGCGACCTGGGGCGTTTGTTGCTCGCGGTCGAACAGGCGCAACTGGATTTGCACAAACCACAGGAGCCAACCCACCACTACACGATTACCCCGGAGTACC
>CAYYBO010000308.1:2606-5557 GCA_964470125.1 uncultured Planctomycetaceae bacterium
ACGCGAGGCGGCGCTGGCCTGGCTGAAAGCGCCCGGCCTTATCGAACGCCTGCGCGAGGCGTTCCACAAGTCGGGCATCATCGGCGAGGAAACCAACTCGCTCGTCGCTTATCTGGCCGGCGTGAGCCGCAAACTCGAAAGGCCGCTGGCCATCATCCTCCAGAGCGCCAGCGCCGCCGGGAAAACCACGCTCATGGATGCGGTGCTCAACTTCTTTCCCGAAGAGGAACGCGTCAAATACTCCGCCATGACCGGCCAGAGCCTCTACTACCTGGGCGAGACCAATCTGAAACACAAAATCCTGGCCGTCGTGGAGGAAGCCGGCGCGGAGAAAGCCAGCTACGCTTTGAAGCTCCTGCAGTCGGAAGGCGAACTCACCATTGCCAGCACCGGCAAAGACCCGACCACGGGCAAAATGGTGACGCAGGAATATCACGTCGAAGGCCCGGTGATGATCTTCCTGACCACCACGGCCATTGACCTGGACGAGGAGTTGCAGAATCGCTGTCTGACGCTGGCCGTGGACGAGAGCGCCGAACAAACCGAGCGCATCCACCGGCTGCAACGCGAGCGCCGCACGCTGGCCGGTCTTATCGCCAAGGAGGAACGCAAAGACCTGCTCAAACAACTGCGCAACGCGCAACGGCTGCTCGCGCCGGTGGACATCCTCAATCCGTTTGCGCCGGGCCTGACGTTCCCGACCGGGCGCACGCGCAACCGGCGCGATCACGAAAAATATCTGACGCTCATTGATGCCATCGCGCTGTTGCACCAGCACCAGCGCTCCCGCGGCCACCACATCGTCAACGGGCGCACCGTGGAGTTTATCGAAGTGACGCTCGATGACATTGCGCTCGCCAACCAGCTTGCGCCGGAAGTGCTGGGCCGTTCCCTCGATGAACTGCCGCCGCAGACCCGCCGCTTGCTGGGTCATATCCGCGAACTCGTAAAAGGCCGCAAGGAAGACGGCAAGACCGCCGCTGCCACCTTCAGCCGGAAAGAACTTCGCGAAGCCTGTGGCTGGAGCCTGACCCAAGTGCGCGTGCATCTGGAACGGCTGGTGGAACTCGAGTGCCTGGCGATCCGCCACGGACGCCTGGGCAGCCAGTTCGTTTATGAACTGCTCCTGGACTTGGACGCGCCGGAGGCCGTCGCCCATGTCGGCTTGATTGACGTGGAGACTCTGCGCGCCTTCCCGCCTTGCCACTACACCGCAAAGCTGGCGAGTTCCGGGCCGGGGGTGGCGGGGAAAAACGGCCGCCTGGCGGGGGATGGCAAAATGGCCCCGCCGCCGGAAAACGCCACGCCTGCCTCATCAGAATCACAAGCTGACGGGCTGACGGAAACGCACATCAGGATGCCCGCCCAAAACGCCGCCTTGTAACCACAGCTTTGTATCCTACTTATGGCCGCACCCAAAGGTATCGCCGCCATCGAATGGCTCGCCAAACGCGCCAAAGAACAGCGCGGCGGCAACGCGCCCCAGCCCGACCACTTCGACCGCAGCACGCCCGACGCGCTGGCCCTCTGGCGCGACGCTTACCTGGACTCGCTCAAGGCGCGCAACTACGCCGAGGGCACCGTTGAAGGCCGCACGTTCGATTTGAAGTTCTTCCTGGCCTGGGCCGATGAGCGCGATCTGAAACAGGCTTCCCAAGTCACGCGCCCGATCCTGGAGGCGTTCCAGCGTGCGCTCTGGCGTTACCAAAAACCCAACGGTCAGCGCCTGGGATGGACAACGCAACGCACGCGCTTGGGCACGATTAAAGACTGGTTCCGCTGGCTCACCAAACAGAACGTCCTCCTGCACAATCCGGCCAGCGAACTGGAAATGCCCCGACCGGAAAAGCGGCTGCCCCAGGAAGTGCTCTCCCTGAGTGAAGTCGAACGGTTGCTCGCAGTGCCCAACGTCGCCGATCCGCTCGGCATCCGCGACCGGGCTATGCTGGAACTGTTTTACTCGACGGGAATGCGGCGCACCGAGCTGTGCCGTCTGGAACTGCCCGACCTGCACACCGAGCGGCGCACGGTTCACATTCGCCAGGGCAAAGGCAAAAAAGACCGCATGGTGCCGATTGGCCAGCGTGCCGCGTATTGGGTCGAGCGTTACTTGCAGGAGACCCGCCCGCGTCTGTGCCTGGACACGCGCACGCAAGCGTTGTTCCTCACCGGCTACGGTGGGCCGTTCAACCCGGACGTGGTCAGCCGCATGGTCTCGGAGTGGATGGAAAAGGCCGGGCTGCCCAAGAAGGGCAGTTGCCATTTGCTTCGCCACACCTGCGCCACGCACATGCTCGAAGGCGGCGCGGACATCCGCTATATCCAGCAGTTGCTCGGGCACGAGAAGCTGGACACGACCGCGATTTACACTGAAGTCTCGATCAAACAGCTTCAGGAAGTCCACGCCCGCTGCCATCCAGCGGCACGCTTGGAAAGCGCGCTCCAAAGCCCAGCCAGTGCCGGAAAAGAGGCTTCCAATGGGTCTGCCGATCCGGTAGGCTGACTGGCGTGGTTCAGCAGTCCGCCAGTCGGTTTTTTGCTTTAGCCGCCGGTACTCCTCAGCGGCAGATCGCGCCTGCTTTGCCGACCTCCTCCCGAGAAACTCGCGTCAGGAGTTTTTGCCCTCCGCCACCGGGTCGCCTCTCCCGTCGAGGCCGACGCGCCCTCGCAATCGCAACGGGTTCCAGGGCCTGCGCCTACAAAACGGCGTCGGGTCGGAGCAAGTGGCTAACTCGCGACCCCGCTGGGGAGGACACGGGGACGTGTCTCTATGAGCCACACAACAATGAGCCTGTGGCGAACATCGACGCGTTCGGTCTTGCAGCGGACGATCCACGATACGATCCTGATTCCTGGCGCGGTGGCGATAACAACTGCTGCAACTACGCCTACAATCTCAAGGGAGGAACCAAACTGCCCGACGGGACGACCGTACCCTACAACCTTCAACC
>CAYYBO010000309.1:0-1619 GCA_964470125.1 uncultured Planctomycetaceae bacterium
GGCGTGGCAGCCGGGGTTTCTATCCCTTTTTCATCAGGTCAGGTGGGGTGAGTGGTCTTATCCAAGGTGGCCGGGGCGTGGCAGCCGGGGTTTCTATCCCTTTTTCAACAGGTCATGTGGGGTGATCACAAAAACCCCCCCCAATTGGCACGGGGACAAAAGGTTTTTTGGCAAAACCGGGTGGCGGGTGTTTTTGTGGTTCACCCTTCGCGAGGGCATGGCCGCGAATCACTACCGGGACTGCGAGCGATACCAGCGGGCACTTGGCCACATCCTGAACGTGGAGCTGCTGAGTGAGGCCGATCTTGTGAGGCCGGTTCAGGTGGAACAGCCGACGCCGGCTCCGCTCACGACGCCGGACGGTCGGCCGTTTGTGGCAACAGAGAGGTGAAGCGTGAAACGGACGCGGCCGGGTCGGTGGGCGGACCCGAAACAGATCGAGACGTTCGACGATGACCGGTTGTACCCGATCATGAACGGTCTGAGTGTCGCCATGCGCGAGACGCTCAAGGACCTCAACCGGGTGATCGGTGATTTGAACAAGTTTTTGGTGCAATGGGACAAGGTAAGCCGCGAGTGGTTGCGGCGGATGGCAGATAGCACGGAGGCAAGTCATGGCCAAGAGCCAAACGCAAGAGATTGTCAGGATCAAGAACGCACGGATCGCGGAACTGGAGGAACAACTCAAGAGTTGTCGCGGGATGACCGAGCGACTCGGGTCGACCACGCACCTGGAAGTCGACGCCGACGAGCTGCCGGTTGACTACAAGGGGCACATCCCGCGGCGGGTCGAGGTGTCGTTGCGGCCCGACCTGCGGCGCAAGCTGGTCGCCCTGCATCAGCATCTCAGAAGCCAGCATGCGGTCATTCGGCACCCGCGCTATCATGAGCAGACCAAGCACGTCGACGATCTGTCGCACGTGGTCGTCTGGGTGCTCGAGCGGGTGGTGTTGCGGGGTTCACAACCACAGGAACCAGGGCAATCGTGATCATGAAAGGCGAGAACATGCCCGAACTAAGCGTCAAGAACTGTGGAAACTGCCAATTCTGCCGCCGGCATCCGCCAAGACCCGGTGTGCAAGTGATCGAAGCGAAGATGAATCATCTCTGCTGGGCGTTGCCGCCGGCGGTGTTTCCGCTGCCGAACGGCAAGATTCTCACGATCCGGCCGCCGGTTGACGAGGCTAACTGGGCCTGTTCGTTGTGGAGGCCGTGTTATTGGCTGCCAAACCGAATAAAAGACGGGTCAGAACGGCGATCGACGGTATCCACGTGCAGCGGCTGGCGATCAAGAAGATCAAGCCGGCGGTGTATAACCCACGCAAGCGGTTGCGGCCGTCGGACCCTGAGTACCAGCGGATCAAGACTTCGATTCAGACCTACGGGCTGGTCGATCCGCTGATCTGGAACAAACGCAGCGGCAACCTGGTCGGCGGACACCAGCGGCTGAAGGTGCTGCGCGATGAGTTCGGGGTCGAAGAAGTCGATGTCAGCGTGGTCGATCTGGCTCCGGCTCAGGAAAAAGCCTTGAATCTGGCCCTGAACAAGGTCGGCGGGGCCTGGGATGAGGCCGCGTTGTCTGACATGCTTGGTGAACTGCAGGGCCAGATCGATCTGGA
>CAYYBO010000309.1:1629-5551 GCA_964470125.1 uncultured Planctomycetaceae bacterium
TCATGTGTACACCGTAGTGCTAGTTTTCCGTTTCGAGCAGCAGCAGCGGGAGCTGCTCGACCGCCTATCCGGCGAGGGGCTTACCTGCCGAGGTCAGATCATGGGCAAGAGCGCCTGATTTCACGCCAGTCTATCCGGTAGAACCCGACGTGAGTGACTACCGGATCTATTTACTCCCCCATCCACTTTACCCAGACTCGCCAGTGTATGGCGACGTACACCACGTTAGCCGAAGCTGAGACGGCGTATCTAGCAAATGCCGATTACGCCGAGACCGCCAGCGCGACGAAGGCCAAGCTGTTCAGCGCGGCCTGTCGCGCCTTGCTGCTTTTGCTGCCCAGCCGGGCCCGCCAGGGTGACACCGAGACCCAGTACGATCCTGGAACGATCCGCCAAGAGATGAGTATGGCGATTCAGTATGCCAACGACGCTGAGGGCGGAGGCAGCCTGGTCGATGTCTCGTTCGAGGAGTTCCGCTCATGAGACGCGACCTCGGCCTGGCGGAAAACTTCCTCGACCTGAAATCGGACTACGCCGCGGCCCGGGTGTCGCGGTTTCGCCGCATCAGGACGGGTATCCCGTCTATGGGGTCGGCCGCCGACTGGCACTATCGCAACGAATCTGACTGGTTGCGGGTGCTCGAATACGCCCGCGACATGGATCGTAACGACGCCATCGTCGGCCAGACGATCGACAGGGCGGTGCTGAACACCATTCAGACGGGCTTCGACCTGGAATGCCAGATCCCGGATGAATCTGGGCCGAATGGGGCCAATAAGGACCTGTGGCAGCGTTACACCGACTGGGCGAACGATCCGAATCAGTGCGACGAGGCCGGAGAGTTGACTGTATGGCAGATGGATGAGCTGGCCCTGCGTTCGCGGTTCGTCGATGGCGACATCTTCGTCGTTCCAACCACCAACCGCCGCCTGCAGATGATCGAGGCCCACCGGGCAAGAACGCCAAAAACCAAACGCAACGTGGTTCATGGTGTGCTGCTCTCGCAAACGCGGCGGCGGTTGGAGTACTGGTTCACCAAGGACGAAGTCGATCCCAGCCGGCCGAGTTCGAGCATCAAGGTCTCGGAGACCAAACCATACACGGCCTGGACGACGGACGGAGACAAGGCGGTTTTTCAGATCTACGACCCCAAACGGGTCAGCCAGACGCGGGGCCTGTCGGCCCTGTGCCCGATCTTCGATCTTTGCGGGATGTTCGAGGACATCAACTTCGCCAAACTCGTCCAGCAGCAGGTGGTTAGCTGCTTCGCCGTGTTCCGCGAAATGGACGTTCGTGGCCAGCCGGGGCCGAACGTGCAGCGGGGCTCGGAGACGCTCGAAACCCGCAGCGACGGGAGCATGCGGACGGTGCAGGGGATCAGCCCCGGGATGCAGATCGCTGGTAAGCCTGGAGAAAGACTGGCCGGATTTTCTCCCAACGTTCCGAATCCGGAATTCTTTGATCACGTGCGTCTGATCCTGCAACTGATCGGGGTGAACCTCGGACTGCCGCTGATCATGGTGCTGGTGGACGCCAGCGAGACCAATTTCAGTGGCTGGAGGGGAGCGGTTGACCAGGCCCGGATGGGGTTCAAGCGAAACCAGCAATCGCTGATCGTGCAACTCAAACGGCCTCAATACCGCTATTGGCTCCGGCAGGAAATAGACAACGACCAGGCCCTGCGGGTGCTCTACAAAAAGCATGGCGACGCGATCTTCCGGCACACCTGGAACGCGCAACGGTGGCCATACATTCAGCCGTTGCAGGATGCCCAGGCGGACACCGTGCGTCTGGCCAACCGATTGACCAGCCCCAGGCGGCTGCACGCGGAACGAGGCCAGGACTACGACGACGTACTTTCGGAGTGCGTCGACGATAACGCAGCAGCGATCCGCCAAGCCATCGACGCCAGCCAGAAGGTCAAACAGGAGCTAGGTGTCGATGTCGACTGGCATGAGTTCCTCAACCTGGCCGCGGTGAAGGACCTGACCGGAAGCCTGAAAGCGGGCGGCAGTCAGAACGATCTCCCGGACGGCGGGGACGGCGCAACACGAGGGAACGACGATGAGTGATCCCGACGGCATCAACATCGAACAGTATCTCGGCGTTTGGGCGATGCATCAGCTTCACATGCTGGAGCTGGCCAACCACGTCAGGACCATGGACCTGGCCGCCCACGTCACAACCATCAGAGCCGGCCGGGCGAATGACTCGGATCCGGACCGGATCGGACAGTATGAGATTCTCGATGGCGGAATCGCGATGATCGACGTCGTCGGCACCATGACCAAGTACGGATCGTCCCTTTCACAGATGCAATACGGGACCGTGGGAGTCCGCCAGGCCATCCGCAAGGCACTGAGAAACGACCAGGTCAAGACGATCCTTTTACGCGTTGACTCACCCGGCGGGAACTTCTCCGGGACAAGCGACCTGGCCGACGATGTCTTCGCCGCTCGCCAGAAAAAGCCTGTTATGGCTTACATCGAAGATCTCGGGGCGTCGGCCGCCTACTTTGTGGCTTCACAAGCCAGCCGCGTGGTAGCGAACCCGACCGCATTCGTCGGCAGTATCGGCACCTATGGTGTAGTGGCCGACTACAGCGGTCTTGCGGCCAAGGAGGGCATCAAAGTCCACGTCATTCGTGCCGGGGAGTTCAAGGGAATGGGCGAGCCCGGCACAGAAGTCACCCACGATCAACTCCTCGAGATGCAGCGGACGGTCGACCAGGCCAACAGCTTCTTCGTCTCCGCCGTCGCCCGCGGTCGGGGAATGAGTGGAGACGACGTTATTGAGTTAGCAGATGGTCGGCTCCACGTGGCCGCCAGCGCTGTCAAGCTCAAGCTGATCGATGCGGTTCAAACACTCGACCAGGCCATCGATTCCCTGCGAAACACCGGCACGGGCCGGAGTTCACGTTCTCTTACGAAAGGACAAAAGCAAATGTCAGAGCAACACGACCCCGCAACGTCGGCCGCCCAGGCCGTACCGGCGCCCGCGACGCTGTCTGAGCTCAAGAGCACCTTCCCGGCCTCTAACGCCGATTGGCGCGAGCGCTGCCTCGAGCAGGGGTTCACCCTGAGCCAGGCGACGCAGGCCTGGATCAAGGAACTCGAGGCCCGGGCCGCCGAGACCAACAAGAAGCTCGCCGACCAAGAGGCCAAGGTCGCCGAGATGGAGAAACAGGCCAAGACCCGGTCGCTCGGACAGGAGCCGCTGACCACGGGGGCCACGTCGGTCAACGACGGTGGAGACGTCAAGACCCAGGTTAAGGCCCTGGTTGACGAGAAGATCCGCGACACCGGCAAGCCGCGTCATGACTGTTACGCGATGGTTATGCGCGAGAACCCGGAACTGCGCGAGGCGTTGGTCGCCTCGGCGAACAGCAATCGGGGCAAGTGAGAAAACGGCCGGCCGGATGCCGGACGTAATGAAACCAGGACGGCAGCGGATTACCGCCTGCCTGTGAAGGAGAACAGATATGTCCCAATACGTCGAAGGATCAAGTAAATCGTTCACCGCTGGGGCGGCGATCGGTCAACATATTCTCGTCAAGGTGACGAGCTCTGTGCTTTCTGTCGCTGCGCTGGGCGAGGAGCCCATCGGAACGCTCGAGGAGGCCTCGTTCGCGAGCGGCGACATCCGTTCGGTGCGCCTGCTGAGCTGCAAGGGCACAATCCGATGCGTGGCCAGCGGGACGTTCTCGCAAGGTGCCGTCGTCTATGGGCGGGCTGATGGAAAGATCGACGACATCTCGACGACGTCGGCGATTCGCATCGGCATCGCCCTGGAGGCGGCCACGGCTGAGAATGACGTGATCGAAGTGTTGCCCTGCTGACGGCTGGAGCCGTTGGCGTGATATAACGGTCGCGGGCGATGGCGGTCGCCTGTCGGACACATGCATGGACACATGTCCAGACAG
>CAYYBO010000310.1:0-5530 GCA_964470125.1 uncultured Planctomycetaceae bacterium
GTCCGACGTGTGGGCATGGGTCGCCGTGTAGGGGGAGTCGTGCCAGCCATCCAGAAGCGCCGGATCAACAGCCCTCGCCGGAAGGCACTCGCAGCCGACGAGCTGCGAACCAGGAGAATCATGCTGGATGCCTTGAAAGCGCATGGCGAGATGCTCCGGCAGTACTTCGAGGACGTGGTAAGCGACTGGTCACCGGAGAACCGCCCCGTGTTCGTCTTGGAAGTCAAGGCTTGGGCCAACGAACTGAGGGTGATCGTCAAGCCGAAGCGCACCAGGTCAAGGAAAGGGAAGGCACAGCCCGCAGAGATATTCGAGTTCGTGGACAAGGGTACGCGCCCGCACGTCATCAAGCCCAAGAAGTCGAACAAGAAGCAGCGGCTTGTGTTCGTCTGGGGCGGCCCTGGCAGTTATCAAGCAAACACGCTCCCTGTCGCCCAGGCACACGCCGGGCCGGGGGCGGTCGTCGGGGGAAAGGTCGTATCTTTCCCGAAGGTCAATCACCCAGGAAGTGAGGCGCGGCTGTTCTCTGAGACTGTCGAGGCCGCGACCTACGAGGAATTCAGACGGAAGACGGAGGCCGCGTTCCGCAGGATGGAGCGCGAAAGTAACAGGAGAAGGAAACGATGAGCTTTCTCAACACGCGGCAGGTCGCCCTCGACTACCAGAAGGGCGGGCCGGGGCAGGGCCAGCGCCGCATTCTGGACGTCATCGAAGACGTGGCCTACGGCATGGGCGAATGGACCGAAAGCCTGGGGGCCATCACGCGGGACTTCCGCAAGGACCCGCGCACGAACAAGATGCGTGCCATGCCCGTCCGTCGCGGCAATCCGGAGCCGGTGACGTTCGCCATCACCTGCCGGATGAAAGCGTTCAACGTCCTCGAATCGTTCGGGGCCGATGATCGCCTGGTGCTGTACAAGCGGTACACCGGGACGCTCCCGCCGTCCGATCTCCTGAAGTACATCCGCATCGAGCAGTTCGTTGACTGCGCCATTGTGGATCGTCAGGAAGGGGCGGGCGCGACGGATGGGAGTGAGGAAGAAAGCTGGATCACCCTCACGACCAACTTCAACGCCGCCGCCGCGAACGTCATCCTGCCGGTGAAGGGGAAGACGCTGGCGCACGGCATCACTGCCGGGAGCGACGTCGCCCTGAACTGCCTCACGATGGACGAGGATGGGGTGATCTGGATCGACACGGACGAGGAGACGGCGGGCGCCCCCTACATCTTCAAGGGAGTGCCGGACGCGGACGGCGTCTACACGTGGACCGGTATCGAGATTACCGGGCAGTCGGCAGGCATCGTTAAGATTGCGGCAGCGGGTGTCTACCTGCTGTTCGGGATCGGCACGAACATCCTTCGGGCAGCCAAGAGCGCTCCGGCGACGGTGACGACCACGGCCTTTGGCGGCGCGGTCAACCACATTGTCGCCATCGACGCCGCGAACATCGTTGCGGTCGGCGCGAGCGGCTTGCTCAGGAAGTCGGAAGACGGCGGCCTGAGCTGGACGACTGTCGCTACCGGCTCCTCGGCGGCGCTCAACCGGATCGCCGTTCGCAGCCTCACGGACTGGTGGATCGGCGGGGCGACCGGAACGATCCTGCATTACGACAGCGGGGCCGTGACGACCATCTCCGACCCGACCAGCGGCGCGGGGATCAACGCAGTGGCGCTTCCGGCAGACCGCGACAGCGACGTGTATCTCGGCACGTCCACCGGGGCAGTCTGGAAGTCTCAGAACGACGGGACGACCTGGGCGCAGTACCGCTTCCCCGGCGACTCGGCGGGCAGCGTGGACGAACTGGGCTTCGGCGGCGAGTACGGCGGCGTGCTGTACATCGTTCACACCCCGGCGTCCGGCAGCACCCGCGTCCTGCGCGATCTGGCGGGCGGGATCGGTGGGAACAGCAACGTCGAGGCGCTGACGGTTCCGGCCAACACGGGCTTCAATGGCCTGTTGGTTTCGGGCGTCAACGAAGCGTTCCTGGTGAGCGCCCTGCACAGCGGCGCGAACATGATCGTCCAGGTGGAGGTCTAACCGTGGCAACTCGCAAGCACAGCACCAGCGGGCGCGTGCGGTCAGACGGTCATGGGAAGGGGGGGCGGACTATCGTCCCCCCGGCCCCCAACGCAATCCCGCTGACTTTCAGCAGTGGGCACCGGGCGTTCCTCAAGCCCTTGCCATATCAGACGTTCCTGAAGCTCAGGCAGCGGGAGTCAGAGCTGTACCCTGAGCCGCCGATCCCGCAGCAGGTTATCGAGACGGACAGCGGGGAGATCAAGATCAACGCCAGCCGCGACTCCGTCGAGGGGCTGGACTACCTGATCAGGGTGAATGAGGTTGCGGGGCGGCGGGCCGAGTTCCGGCTAGACTTCATCATTGACCACTTCCTCGTTATCGAGGGAGCGGAGACTGAGGAAGGCATAGCGGAGCTTGTGCGCCAGTATGACGCCGACCTGCGTGCGCTGGCGGTCCTGTCCGATGACGGGATTCCGGAAGGGGAAGAATGGGCCTACGTGGTCCGGCACTTCATCCTCCAGAGTGCGCAGGATTACGAGGTGCTTCAGGAACAGGCGACGTCGCTCTGCACGCCCGTAACCGGCGCTGAGGTCGCCGAGCGGGTAAAGATGTTTCGGAGCTTCATGGCAGGGCAAACCGCTAATGGAGATCGGCGGGCATCCGGCGCTGAAGGGACAGACGGCGGTCCGGTACAGTGAGGAGTATCGAGATCGGCAGGTCGCACGGGATCGGGGCATGACTTACGAGGCGTTCTTTGAACTGCCGAGAGAAGTCAGAGTAGACCTGGTAGCGGAGTGGGAAACGGACTGGCGCATCAAGGCATTGCAGCACTGGGAAGAACGGCAGCGGGCGAACATGGAAGCGCAGCGGAATTCTCGCAAAAGGAAGTAAGGGACGGCAGGGATGCCACCGAGTAGATACGTTGAGTCAGGGATCGCGGCGGTTTACGACCTCACCAATTGGTCGGGGGCGGTCAAGCAATACCTGCGCGACATTGACCAACTGAACAAGGCCGACGCCAAACAAGAGAAGTCGGGGCAGCGAGCGGGCGCAGCGCAGGATCGGTATGCCCGCACGATGAAATTCGCCGCAGACGTGGCGAAGGCAGCGACGGCTCAATTCAAGGGTGCGGGCAACGCAGTGGAGCGCACCGGCCAGCAGTCCGAGCGGGCGGCTGGCGGCATCTCGCGCTTCACCGAGCGCCTGATCCAGATTGACGCCGGGACGCGCATCCTCAACTCGGTTGCCGATGCTGTGCAGCGGGTCGCTCAGGGCGTTCAAGATATGGCAGGTCGCGCCCTGCGCGTCGAGGGAATCGGGCGGGCCTTCAATTCGGTAATTGCCCCGATCGGCAACGCTGAGGAAATTCTGAGCCAGTGGCGGGAGCAGGCACAGAACGCCGTCTCCGACCTTGACCTGATGCGAATGGGGAACGTCGCCCTGATCAACACGACCCGGGAGACGAGGGACGTTATCGGTTCCAGCTTCGGGACGGTCGTCCGAGCCGCTTTCGCCGGGGCAGCCGCGACCGGGCAGGACTTCAATTTCATTCTGGAAAAGATGACGAGGGGCTTACGCCGGAGGTCCAATGCCCTGCTGGACGATATTGGTATCTGGGTAGAGGCGGACGTTGCCAACCAGCGGTACGCGGAATCTCACGGTCTGGTCGTTTCTCAGATGACCGAGGCACAGCGGGCCGCAGCGTGGCAGGCCGAGGCTATCCGGCAGATGACCGCCATTCTGCAACAGGCAGGGGATGCCGGGATCACCTACGTCCAGCGCGCGTCCGCCGAATGGGAAAATGCGATTGATCGGCTGGCAGCGGCCACTCAGGAAGGCACCAGCCAAATGGATTACGGGCTTGGCCGGGCCTTCTCCGGGGTCGCTACATTTGTGGATAGGTCTATCCCTTACCTGTCCGCTTTCGTCTCAGAGGCGGGGGCGGCCTTCGCGGGAGTCGGGGATTCGGCTTACACCGCCCTGGCCTCACTCAACCCTGAGGACTTTTTCGCAGGGGGAGCGAACATCATTGCGGCCCTGGCACATGGCATCCTGTCGGGGCTGACGATGGTCGTACAAGCGGCCAACATCATAGCTCAGTCAATCGCAAACCTCCTGATGGGGTTTTCGCCACCGAAGGAAGGTCCGCTATCCCTCATCGACGTCGGCGGGCGGAACGTCGTTGAGGCGTGGCTACAGGGATTCGAGGAAGTCAGCACCGCGCCCGTCGAGGAGCTGGCCTCCTCAGTAAACGGTATCCTGGCCGGGGTCGGCAATCTGGACACGAAGGACCAGGTGACGGTCCTTGAACAGTTACAGAAGCGGGTACAGGGGCGGCTGGAAAAGTCGGTAGCGGCCCTGATGAGAGGGGAAGGGGAATCGGCAGAGGTCCGCGCCCTCGACGCCGAGCGTCAGGCCCTCGCCGAGCAGCTTGAACTGCTACGGGAGCGGGCCGCGCTGGAACAGGTCGGCGTCAAGCTGGATAAGGAAGCTGAAGCCGCGCAGCGCGAAGCCTTGCGCCTGGCTGAGAAGGAATTCGAGGTCACGGAGCGGGCCAGCGGCGGAGGGACGGGGCGCACCGAGCGGGATCGGCTGGCGGAGCTACAGCAGAAGCTGGACGTCAACGCCCGCCTTCAGGAACAGTACCGTTCCCTCGGTATGGACACCAACGACCTGTTGAGAGAGGAAGCGAACCTCAATCGGCAGATCGCAGAGGAGATGACTTCTCGCGGTCTGGGCCTCGACGCCACCGCGCAGGGGTTGAGCCGCGCAGCCGAAATTGACGAGCTGTTAGAGAGGGATCGGCAGCGGGGCGGCGGCGCAGGCGGCGCGGTCGGACTGCCCTTCGAGGACGAAGGAGTCGGGCCGTTGCCTACCGCCGCTGGTGGGCGTGCTGGCGGGCCGGATATGAGCATGGTTCCGGCTGAAGTGCGGGCGCAGTTCGCCGGGCGCGGGCCGGAAGGTTTTCGAGGTCGCTTGCAGGGGATTTTCTCCGGCATCGAGGGGGATTATCAGACCTTCATCACCGAGATCGGCAACCTGCGCGACACGTTGGGGAGTATTGACCTGTTCGCAGGGATTCAGGCGTTCCTCGATGAGCTAGGCGAGGACCCTGGTCAAGCCCTGCGCAATCTGGCGAACGGGATCGGGGAGATTGTCGCCGCAATCCCTGAGGGGCTACAGACGATCATTGACGGGATCGCGGACGAAATCGAGCGCGTGACGGGGATCAGTATCTCCGAAGGCTTCCGGCAGGCCGGGGGCCTGCTGGCCGGGATCGGGATCGCGGGCGGAATCGCTGCACCTGTCATCGGCGCAGTGGCGGCAGCCATCACGGGTCTGATCCTGGCAGCCGCACCGATCGCACTGCCCTTGATTGCCCTTGGGTTGCTGTTCGACTTCATCAACGAGAAGTTCGGCAGCTTCGAGGAAGCGTTACGGCTGGCCGTACAAACGCTTCGCGGTATGGTACCTTTCAAAATTTTGGCGTGGCCCTACGGGCGCCCCGC
>CAYYBO010000311.1:0-5526 GCA_964470125.1 uncultured Planctomycetaceae bacterium
GGCATTTTGGCGCCCTCTCCTGGACGGCACGTTGACCGGTCAAACCTCGGCATAAACTCGTTGCCTGAGCTCGAACGCGCAAACTCGCCGTAGTCCGTCTATCAGCCGAACTCCCCTCGATCCCTCCATGCCTCGTGGACCCAGCGGGAGGGATGAGTCTTCAGCATACGCATGGCATGGGCGGTGCTCAATGTTCCCGGAAGCCACGCCAGCACGTAACGCTGGTCCGCCGTGCCGTTAATGCTGATCGCGTTGCCACCCAGTTCGCGAACGATACCGCCATGCACAGAAACAACCGCTCCCGCAATCCCGCGTCCGTGCTCGGTGTACGGTTCTTCGTGCTGAAGACTATGCGCGAGAGCAAATGCGTGAAGCTGTGCGGCATGTCGTCGCCTTCTCGTCCTCTTTCCCTCTTACGCCCGTATGGGGCTAACTCGCCGCGATCATCGCCCCGCCCAACCTCGCCGGGTTCACCAGCCCGCGAAGATCTCCGCTGTTTAGCACGCGGATATCCGCGATGCCGTATTTCATCATCGCCAGCCGCGTCAGGCCCAGCCCAAAGGCGAAGCCGGTGTACTCGTGGGGGTCGATGTTCCCGTGCCGCAGCACGTTCGGATGCACCATCCCGCAGGGCAGCACCTCGATCCACCCCGACCGCTTGCACGTCGGGCAGCCGCTTCCGCCGCAGATCTCGCAGGCCATGTCCAACTCAAAGCCCGGCTCTACGAACGGGAAGAAGCCCGGCCGCAGCCGAACCTTCACATCCCGATGGAACACCTCCCGCAGCAGCAACCGCATGAACGCGATCAAATGGGCGATGGAAATGTTCTTGTCGATCAGCAGCCCTTCGAGCTGGAAGAACGTATTCTCATGCGAGGCGTCGATGGCCTCATAGCGGAAGCACCGGCCTGGAGCAATCACCCTCAGCGGCGGGCCGAACCGGTGCATGGCCCGCACTTGGCAGGGGCTGGTGTGCGTCCGTAGGAGCCAGCCGTTCGTCAACCAGAAAGTATCCTGCGTCTCTCTTGCAGGGTGCATCTCGGGGATGTTCAGAGCCTCGAAGTTGTAGTACTCCGTCTCCATCTCCGGCCCGCCGACGACGGCGAAGCCCAGGCCGGTGAAGATACGTTCGATCTCCCGTTGCACGGCCGTGACCGGGTGGAGCGAGCCGCGCATGGCCACCGGCGGCGGCAGCGTCGGGTCGAAGGCGGCCGCCTTCTTACGGTCGCCGGCGACCTCGGCTTGCCGCAACTGGTCCTGGGCCTCGGCGAACCGCTGCACGACGGCGTTCTTTGTCTGGTTGATCTTCTGCCCGGCGTGCCCGCGCTGATCCGGCGGGAACTCCCGGATGGTCTTGAGCACGTCCGCCAGCGCCCCCTTGACGATGCCCGATTCCGCCGCCCGCAGTCCATCGAGCGTCCCGGCCTTCTGGATCGCCGCCGCGGCATCCTTCTCGATGCCCGCCAGTAGTTGTCCGAGTTCCACTATGTCCATGCCTGTTGCACCTGTTAAGTGGTTTCCAGTCCAAACCTTACCTGTTGCATCCTCCGGAGGCAAGGCCGCCCCAGGAAATCCGTAATCCTCAATCCGAAATGCCCTATCCAGGTTGCCGCCCCCTTTGCCGGTCTACTATCCTCTCCCGTGGTCTATGATCCGGGTCGGTTTGGCCCCTAACCCTACTCGTCTAAACAACGCAGGAGAGTGAATCGATGTGCGAACTGGTAACCAAGGATGCCCCCGATTTCACGGCCCAGGCCCTCATGCCTGACAACACCATCGGCGAGTTGAAGCTCTCGTCGTATCGCGGCAAATGCGTGGTCTTGTTCTTCTACCCGCTGGATTTCACCTTTGTCTGCCCGTCCGAAATCATCGCCTTCGACAAGAAGCTGACCGCGTTTAAGGAGCGAAACTGCGAGTTGATCTCCGTCTCGGTGGACTCGGTCTACACCCACCTGGCCTGGAAGAACACGCCCCGCAACGAGGGTGGCCTGGGCGACGTACAATTCCCAATGGTGGCCGATTTGAACAAGAACATCTCGCGGGCGTACGGCGTGCTGTTCAACGAGTCCGTGGCTCTGCGAGGCCTGTTCCTCATCGACAAGAACGGCAAGATTCGTCACGCCTGCATCAACGACATGCCGCTCGGCCGCAGCGTCGATGAAGCCCTTCGCATGGTCGACGCCCTGCAACACTTCGAGAAGCACGGCGAGGTGTGCCCTGCGAATTGGAAGCGAGGCGAGGAGGCCATGAAGCCCACTGCGGACGGAGTGGCCAAGTACCTGGCCAAGCACGGTTGATCGCGAGTAGACGCTGGGCAGTCAGCACACCGGGCGCAAGGAAAAAGCCAGGCCCACGGAGCCTCTCCGGTCTCCGCGGGCCTGTTCTTTAGGAGCGCTCCCTGCTCCACCCTCCGGCCTCCTGGATGTCCTCGCGGGCGGCTGGTCCTGCCGGCGTCTTCACGACTCTGCTGGCGCCGCGAACCGCCCCTCCCGTAGCCGTCTCCGCTCAGGGCCTCCAGCACAAGCCCGGTGCGGTGTTCTGCTCAGGCTCGATAATCGGCCCAGACCGAAGTCCAGGGCTCGTCGTGTTAGACGCCCTCAGTCGCTCACGGGTGCTTTTTTCACCTCCTTGAGCAACTCGTCCACCCGGCGCCAGTTGATTGTGTTCCACCAGGCGGTGATGTAGTCCGGCCGGCGGTTCTGATACTTGAGGTAGTAAGCATGCTCCCACACGTCGAGTGTGAGGATGGGCGTGTGGCCTTGCGAGAGCGGCGAATCCTGGTTGGGGGCGTTGTAGACCTGGAGCTTGCCGCTCTGATCCACGACCAGCCAGGCCCAGCCGCTGGCGAATCGCGTCGTGGCGGCGGCGGTGAATTTCTCCTTGAAGGCCTCGAAGGTGCCAAAGGCGTTGTTAAGGGCGTCGCCGATGGCCCCGCGGGGCACGCCGCCGCACTTGGGCCCCATGATCTCCCAGAAGAGGTTGTGATTGACGTAGCCGCCGCCGTGATTGATGACCGCCTGGCGGATGCTCTCCGGGACGGCTTTGAGATTCTTCAGAATCTCGGTGGCCGACTTGCCGGCCAGCTCCGACTGGCCCTCGAGGGCCTTGTTGAAGTTGGTGGTGTAGGCGGCATGGTGCTTATCGTGGTGAATTTCCATGGTCTTGGCGTCGATGTGCGGCTCCAAGGCGTCAAACGGGTAGGTCAAGGGGGGTAATTCAAAAGCCATGATCGTGCTCCTCTGGGTTGTAGGCGTTTCGCTTTCGGACCGAAGTCGGGGAAATCTAGTCACGCCGAACGGCGAAATCAAGAGAAGGAAGCGGCTTCTTGTGTTCGGCCCAGTCTTCTCAAGGCACATCCCGTCTAGGAGGACCTACCCCGACGCGATGGCCCGCCCTCCCAGACTTGGTCGTTCGGCGGCCCAGTAACGCCTTGAACACCAGGAAGTTGCGATCCCGCATCCAGACCCCGCTGAAATCCTGAAGCCATCCGACTGTCTCCCGCCACGGCCCCCACAACACGCCGGCAGCCTTCGGCCTGTTCGGAAATCCTCATTCTCTCGCGGAGTCCCGCGAACCTCCCTGGGCAGGCCGTCGTTGCTCTACGAGGGGGCAGTGCGGCATCAGCCGGCAAGAGGGTTCGGAGCGGTTGCCGCGAACGCATGGGGTCCGCGGGGGAGAGTCCGCCGCCTGACAGACAGACGCTACGCCGGAAGGATCTCGCGCGGCCCGCGGCTTCCGTCGAAACGGCGGCCCACCGCGCCCAGGACAACCGTGTAACCGTGGTGCATCGGCCCTCCGCCGACTCACCCGGGGAGCACACCCCTCGTGAAGGACCCCCGACATGACCGCCCAACCCCTCGCCGCCGTCATCGCCGCATTCACCCTTTGCCTGCTGCCCCTCGCCGCTAGCGCCAGCGACATCGGGCAGGAAGTCGCCGATCAGATCAGCACCGAGAACTACCAGCACTATATGGTCGATCTCCTCTACACCCGCGCCGGCGACAACCGCGATGGTCTTCACGGCGATGATCTCGCCCCCGCGAGAGCCAATATCGTGGACACACTGGAGAGCTTCGGCCTCCAGGTCGAAGTACAGTCGTTCACGACGAACTACGGAACTCACTACAACGTCGTCGCCACGCAAGTGGGCTTGACCCACCCCGATGCATACTACGTGATCGGAGCCCACTACGACTCGGTCGACAATCCCGGCGCCGACGACAACGCCTCCGGCGTCGCCGGCGTCATGGAGATCGCACGAGTCCTCTCGGCCTACCAGACCCAGTACACCATCAAATACATGGCCTTCGACATGGAGGAACACGGCCTCCGCGGAAGCTGGGACTACATCCAGAATCATTTCGTGGACGACATCCGCGGCATGATCTCCATCGACATGATCTCCTTCGCCGGCTCTGCCTACGGCTGCGATATCGGAGCCTACTTCGCCGCATCTTCGCCCTTCCAGCAGGCCGTGGCATCCGCAATGCTCGAGTATGGCGTCCAAATCGTCCCTACCGTCGCCCTCGGCTACAGGGCCAGCGATCATTATCCCTTTGAGTACGCCGGAGTCCCCGCCTGTTTGTTGATCGAGGGCAACTACACCGCAAACCCCTGCTATCACCATTCCTGCGACACGGTTGATAACCCCGGCTACATCAACTACGTCTACGCCTCTCACATAGTCCGCAGCGTCGCCGGCTTCCTCGCCGACCATGCCCAGGCCCTTCCCCAGGACTGCGACAACAACGGCATCCTCGACCGGCAGGAAATCCTCGCCAACCCCGCCCTCGACTGCGACAACGACGGACAGCTCGACGCCTGCCAACCGCACGGTGCCGAAGACTGCAACGCCAACGGCCTCCCCGACCGCTGCGACGTCTTCAACGGCACGAGCCTCGACTGTGACGGCAACCTGCTCCCCGACGAGTGCCAGCCCGACTGCAATTCCAACGGCATCGCCGACCCCTGTGACCTCCGCGACGGCGTGAGCAACGATTGCGACCGAAACGGCGTCCCCGACGAGTGCCAAGATACCTCCGCCGACTGCAACAACAACGGAATCTGGGACCTCTGCGAACTAGGCGGCCCCATCTACACGGAGAACTTCGAAAACGGTTTGCCCGCCGGTTGGACCACCTCCGGCCTATGGCACGTCACCGATCAGTGCCCTCGCCCGAACTCCTGCGACCCTACACACTGGGCCTACTATGGACGCGACGAATATTGCGACTTTGACGCCGGCCAGACGGCAGGCTCGCTGACCTCTTCGCCCATCTTGCTCCCCGTCGCCGGCGCCCTCACCTTGACCTACTGCAGCGCCTACGACGGCCAAGGCGGAACTCCCCCTGACGGCATCGATGCGGCTTACCTCACCGCCAATGATATCCTGGTCGATGACGTCGCCGCCGACGGGCCCCAGCTTCTGTGGAGCGCGCGGACCGTGGACCTGAGCCCCTTCGCCGGACAGTCCGTCGTTCTCGCTTGGCGATTCAACACCCGATTCGACTGGCAGAACACCACCCT
>CAYYBO010000312.1:0-2711 GCA_964470125.1 uncultured Planctomycetaceae bacterium
GACACCGCTTACGGTTACTTCTGGCGGCACTTCCCCAGCGCCAGCCGCGACGAACACGGCGAGTGGCGAGTCCGCGAGGTCGATCAAATCCGCTACGTGATCGACACGCTCAAGAAGGACCCGTGCAGTCGACGCATGGTGGTCAGCGCCTGGGAGCCCGGCAACGCCTCCGCCAGCCGCCTCCCGCCCTGCCACTACACGTTCGCCTTCCATGTCGCCGAAGACCAGTTGAACTGCCACCTGACGCAGCGATCGGGTGACGTCGCCCTCGGCATCCCGTTCAACATGGCGGCCTACGCGGCTTTGACGCAGATGATCGCCCAGGAGTGCGGGCTGGCCCCCGGCCGATTCGCCCACACCATCGTCGATGCCCACGTGTACGTGGCCGAGCCCGGCACGGCGACGGCCGATCACGACCAGGCCGAGGGCCTCCGCGAACAACTCAAACGCAAGCCGCTGCCGCTGCCGAGGCTGCGAATCGCGCGAAAGCCCTTCGACGAACTGACCTTCGAAGACTTCGAGCTCGTCGGCTACCAATGCCACGAACCCATCAAGTTCAAGGTGGCTGTATGAAGAAGAATGGCCAATAGCCAATTGTGAACAGCGGGATCAAGCGACGGACGGATGCCGCATTGCCGTTTCTTGCCTTTCCTAATCAGTATGAAGACCATCATCATAGTAGCCATGACCCGCAGTCGCGTGATCGGCAAGGATGGGCGGATTCCCTGGCACGACTCCGACGACCTCAAGCACTTCAAGAAGGTGACCACCGGTCACGCTGTCATCATGGGGCGAAAGACCTTCGACTCGATCGGCCGCCCCCTGCCGGGACGGCGCAACGTCGTCATCACGAGAAACACCGAAACGCCCAAACGCCGAAACGCCGAAACGGACGCGGCCCAGGCCGCAATCCGCAATCCCCAATCCCCAACCCCCAATCCCGCTGCAGCGACCCTCGACTATGTCCGTTCGCTCGATGAAGCCTTGGAGCTGTGTCGTCGTCGCAACGAAGAGCGGGCCTTCATCATCGGCGGCGGACAGATCTACCGGCGAGCGCTGCCCATCGCCGACGAGATGATCGTGACCTGGATCGACCGACCGGACATCGAGGGCGACACCTTCTTCCCCGAGTGGGACGCCGAATGCTGGACCGTCACCCCGGCAGGCGATGGCACGCCTTCATTTGCTGTCGAGTATCGTCGGCGCAGGGGCCAATGACGCCCCGGAGGGACACGGCGACCGTCGTCAGGGACGGGTAAAGCGCCACCTTTGCCGAAGGTCTTGACGCCTCGGCCGCCGTGCCGGAGGGCTTGGGGGCCGACGGTGCAGCTTCACCTATCGTTGAAACGCGACCGGCCAACCAGGAGGGCGTCCGTCACGGGGGGTGATCACAGAATGCCGATCCACCGCAGCACCGCCCAGAGCATCAGCAGCACGACCGCGACCAAGAGCCAGCGCGGCCAGCCGTGGCGAGAGGCAGGCTCGGGGGTGATCCAGTCCCCGCAATAGGGACATTTCTCGGTGTCCTCGGTGACAAGGCGACGGCATGACGGGCAGGTCATCTCCGGCAGTTCGTCGTCCTCGTCGTTGAGATCGGCCGTCTGCGGAAGGTCCTTGTCCGCCTCCCAATCCTCGTCGAATTCATCGCGAAGGGGCATTTACTTGACCAACTGGAGGATGTCCTTGAATTTCGGATGGTCGCAGCGCTCGATCAACTCGAAGATCAGCGATTCCGTCGTCGAAATCTCAACTCCGGCGCGGCCCATCCGCACCAGGGAGGTCTCCGCATCCGTCGAGAAACGCGAACCGACGGCGTCGGCGGCGACGAACACGGCGTAATCCACCCGCAGCAGGTCCAGGGCCGTTTGCTGCACGCAGACATGGGTTTCCAGGCCGATCACGACGATCTGCTCGCGGCCTGTCGCCTGCAGAGCCTCGCGGAAGGCCGAGTCGCGCCAGCAACTGCAAGTGTTCTTGACGATCGGCCGGAGCTTGCCGGGCAGGACCTCGCGGACGAGGCTGCTCGTCGGCCCCAGGCCCTTGGGATACTGCTCGGTGAAGACAATGGGGATATCCAGCACCTTCGCCGTGCCGATGAGCCGGCGGATCTTGTCCAGAATCGAGTCCGTGGGGCCGCTGGTGACGGCCGCCAGCATCTTCTCTTGAACGTCGATCACCACCAGGGCGGCCTGGTCGGCTTCCAGGATGTTCACGTTCGGCATGCTCGTGGGTCTCCTTTTCGGAAGGGCCAGTATAGCGCGTCGCCCGGCCCCTCACAACGCCGGCGGTCATTGCCCGGCGGGCCGCAGGGCATAAGGAGCAACACCCGCCTTGTGGCCTCTGCCGGGGTTGTTGAATGTCTGCATGGCACCCGTGCGTGTGTTTCGCGCCGGTTCGATTCGGCGCCGGCGGCGGCGCCTAAGGCTGAGGGTCGAGGGTTTGCAGGCGGAGGCGGGTGATGCGTCGTGCATCGGCTTGCAGGACTTCGATGCGGACATCCTGCTCGACAAAACTCTCGCCGACGGTCGGGATGCGGCCCAGTTTGCTGAAGACGAAGCCCCCCACCGTGTCATAGGACTCGTCCTCGGGCAGTTTCAGCCCCAATTCTTCATTCACATCCTCGACGCGAACCTTGGCGTCAATTTCCGCTAACCCGGCGTCGATTCGCCGAATCGCTGGAAGCAGCGGCTCGTCGTGCTCGTCGACGATCT
>CAYYBO010000312.1:2721-4820 GCA_964470125.1 uncultured Planctomycetaceae bacterium
CCTCAAGGATGTCCTCGATGGTGGCCAGACCGGCTGTGCCGCCATATTCATCGAGCACAATGGCGATATGAATGCGGTTGAGTTGGAATTCGCGGAGCAGCAAGGCCACGTCCTTGGTCTCGGGAATGAAGATGGCCCTGCGCATCATCGTCCGCAGGGAGAAACCGTTCGGATCGGACACCTGCAGCAGGTCCTTTGCATAAAGCATGCCGATGATGTGGTCCATCGTGCCTTCGTAGACCGGTATGCGCGAATGGCCGACCGCGAGCACAAGGTCCCGGGCCTGCTCGAATCCGGCGCCGGCTTCGATCGCGACCATTTCAGTGCGCGGAGTCATGATCTCGCCGACCGCAGTCTCATCGAGCAGCATGGCGGACTTGATCACCGTCCGCGCCGTCTCGTCGACCACTCCGCTGCTTTCGGCCTCGCTGACCGCGTCGAGAATTTCACGCTCCATCTGCTCGGTCGGATCGGTCGCCGATTGCGGGGCCCCGGCCAGCCGGCGGACGATTTCGTCGACCATGTTGACGATCGCCAGCAGCGGGCGGCTCAGGCGACGCACGACAGCCAGCGTCGGCAACACCGACGCCAGATAGGCCTCGCCGGCGTAACGAGCCCAGGCGGTTGGGATAGCCACGGCGATCATGAAGATCCATACGATGGAGACGATCAGCAGCTTCGCCATCTGCGGCTTCCAGCCGCCGGCGGCGTCGAACGCGCCGTACAGCGTTATGACAAACAGCACGATCGCAAGCTGGCGGTAGATCTGGGCGGCCAGCAAGTGGTCGCGGCGGTGGCGATCGAACTCGCCCACCCAGCGCGACCGGCCCAAACGCTTCAGTTCCTCCATCAGGCGCGTTCGCGAGGCTCCCCCCAGGGCAAGAACCGCCGCCCCGCCGAGCAGGGCACACACGGACCAGAGGGCCAACAGGCAGAGGGTGATCATCGGAGCCACATGGTACCATGCCGGGGCGGATTGAAAACGTTGAATCGCGAATCAGGAACGGCCTTTTGCGAAAGATGCGTCCTCGACCGCGGCGGCCGCTCTCCGCGTTCTTGTTCCCGATTCTGTGTACACCGGTCCCCAGCCCAATTCAGTCAGCAGCGCGTCCTCCACGGCGTGCATCCTCATCGCAACCTTGGGGCGGCGGTCGTCGTGCCCGCAAAGGTGCAGGCAACCGTGAACGACGTAAAGCAACAGCTCGCCCCGCCAATCGCCGCGGCGAAGTCTCGCCGTTCGGCGGGCAACAGGCTCACAAACGATCACCTGCCCATCGACGGTTCCCCGGTCGAGCTGGTCGCGGAGATCAAAAGCGAGAACATCGGTGACTCCGCGGGCGCCCTTCCATCGCAAGTGCTGGCGGCGCATCTCCGCCTCGCCGATGACGGCAATCTCCACCCGTCCACGGTGAATCCCTTGTGATCGCAGGGCGAGCCGGGCCGCCCGCCGGATTTCGCCGGCCAGGACATGCGGCGACGGTGAAACAACGATGCACAGGCGATTCTGCACGGCTCGTCGCGCCGGTAACGCTGAAGAGAAGGCTGGTGGGGCTTTGCTCATGCGGTGCGAAGCTGGGTCGCATTCGCCTCCCCGCCCCGCGGGTAGGCGATTCGTCCGTGGTGGATCGCACAGAGGCTCTTGACCAGGCTCTGTTCGACTCGGGCCAGTTCCCTCAAGGTGATTTCGCAATCATCGAACTGTCCGTCCATGAGCCGGGCCAGGATGATCTCGCGCACGACGCTTTCGATGCGGCTCGGCGTGGGGTCTTGCAGGGCCCGGACGGCTCCTTCGACGCTGTCGCAGACCATCAAGATCGCCGATTCACGTGAGCCCGGCTTCGGACCGGGATACCGAAACTCGCTCTCGCTCACCTCGCGATCTCGACGGCCGTTGGCCTTGGCTTCCTGGGCGGCGCGGGCATGGAAGTAGCGGACGATCGTCGTGCCATGATGTTCGGTGATGAACTGGTGCAGCACGGGGGGCAGGCGATGCTCCCTGGCCAGAGCCAGGCCGTCCTTGACGTGAGCGAGGATGACCAGCAGGCTCATCGTCGGTGCAAGACCTCGGTGGGCGCTGACCATCTTGGCCTGCTGATTCT
>CAYYBO010000312.1:4830-5524 GCA_964470125.1 uncultured Planctomycetaceae bacterium
GCGAGTACAATTTTGGCCTGGGTTTATACCCGAATTTTTGGGGGTTGGATGTCTTGCCCACATAGTTATAGTAAGCCCCCACGCGCACCAGCAGACCCTTGGCCCCGATCTCCTCTGCGGCCTTTTCCGCCATGCTTCCCAGGAGATGGCTGTGCTGCCACGTGCCCGGGGCTTTTTCGATCAACTGCCTCAGCAGCGGTTTGCTGGTATCCGCCCATTCGAGAAGCGTCAGGCTGGTGGTGATGCGAAAAACCTTCTCGATCACCGGGAGCAGCACCATCACCAGGCTGGTTCCGGCCAGTGCGGCCAGGGCCGCGATGGCCGCGTCCTTCAGGGCCTCCTGGTGTTGGGAGAGGCTGACGAACCCGGCGGCAACACCGGCCACGATAGCTCCCAGCACGCCGATTTCAATCATCTTCAGCCGGGTGCGAATTTCTCGCAGGAGCAGCACGGTCGTTGCGGCGACGCTGAGCAGGACCAAGACCATGTCGTAGGACGCGCCCAACGTGGGAATAGTGAGCAGGCACAGACCGGTGACGGCCCCGATGGCGAATATCTGGGAGTAGGCCACGGTAAGGACGGCCGCGGTCATGGTGATGGTAGCGACGCTCCACATCGGCGAGGCCCCCATCCCCACCAAGACCACTCGAACGACCAGCAGCATCAGCAGGAACAGCGTCGCCAGGGCGAAAGC
>CAYYBO010000313.1:0-5500 GCA_964470125.1 uncultured Planctomycetaceae bacterium
CCGCCCCCGGGGGGTTAAACCCTGTTGTTTTTAAAATGGTCCCGGGCAATGGGTTAGTTGGGGGCGGGGGGTCGTAACGGGGTTTGTAATATGCTGCATAGGCAGCAAGTGCGCAGGCCCCGCCGGACGAGGGCAATCAATCAAGGTAGCCCTCGAACGGAGTCGATAAGCAGCATGCGCAATCCGCGATGATGCGACCGCCGGGCGGGAATTTTCCGGCCCGGTCGAACCGAGAAGGGACAATGGATTAACCCCGGTTAACAAATGGGGCGCGGGGTGGGGGGGGGTTACCCGCGTGGGGGTTACGGACGTGGGGCGGCGGGTTGGGCGGTGGTTCACGCGGAGGGCGTTCCGGCTCGGGTTCCGGTTCCGGTCCCGGCGGGATGAGGAGCCGTCGCGCGAACGTCTGCAGTTTCTGCGGGAAGACCCATCGCGAGGTCGGCCCCATGGTCGAGGGGCCGAACGACGCGTACATCTGTTCAAGCTGCGTCGACCTCTGCCACAATATTATCCGGCAGGAGCGTCGGCGGACCAGCGGCGTACGGCCGCTCTTCCAGAAGATCCCCTCGCCCCGGGAGATCATGGAGTTCCTCAATCGCTACGTGGTGGGGCAGGACTACGCCAAGAAGGCCCTCGCCGTGGCGGTCCACAACCACTACCAGCGCTTGACCTACATGGACCGCGTTGAGGCCGAGGAGGTCGAGATCGACAAGAGCAACATTTTGCTCATCGGTCCGACCGGCTGCGGCAAGACGCTGCTGGCGCGATGTCTCGCCCGGGTGCTGGATGTTCCCTTCGCCATCGGCGACGCAACCACGCTGACCGAGGCCGGCTACGTCGGCGAGGACGTGGAAAACATACTCCTCCGCCTTCTGCAAAACGCGGATTTCGACCTCGAAGCCGCCCAACGCGGCATTGTCTACGTCGACGAGATCGACAAGATCGCCCGCAGCGCCGGCAATGTGAGCATCACCCGCGACGTGTCTGGAGAAGGCGTTCAGCAGGCCCTCCTCAAGATGCTCGAAGGCACGGTGGCCAACATACCACCCCAGGGCGGGCGCAAGCACCCCGAACAGCAGTACATTCAGATTGACACTTCGCAGATTCTCTTTATCTGTGCGGGGACCTTCTCGGGTCTCGAGGAGATCATCAAGCGGCGGGTAGGCGGGAAGAACATCGGCTTCGCCAGCGAGGAGGCCGGCGACGCGGACACGGTCACGGCCCGCAACGAACTGCTGCACCGCGTCGTTCCCGAGGACCTCATCGAATACGGGATGATCCCGGAGTTCATCGGCCGGCTGCCGGCGATCGCCGCCTTGGGACCGCTGGACAAATCCACTCTGGTCAAAGTCCTTACCGAACCCCGAAACGCCCTCTGCCGCCAGTATTCCAAGATGTTTGAGCTAGCCGGCAGCAGCCTGGAGTTCACCCAAGACGCCTTGGAAGCGATAGCCGAAAAGGCCCTGCAGCGTGATACCGGGGCCAGGGCCCTCCGCGGCGTGGTGGAGGGGTTGATGCTGGACATCATGTTCCACCTTCCCGAGCCGGGCATGGCGGGGCGATACGTGATCAACGAGGCGGTGGTACGGGGAGAGGACCGGGCACGCCCTGCAAGGGAACAGCTTCGCAAGGAATCGGCTTGAGCAGCCGCCTTCGAGCGGTCGCCCAACGCGATATTCAGCAACTACCCCGCCTCGCAGGTGTTTGAAGCTTCGCCGGCTCCTTGTGCAGCAAATCCGATAACATCCATTGTCTTATAAGCCCCAGAGAGCTTCGGCGGCGGCGAGACGATCGCGAACGGGTCGGGCCGGCGATCACACCGGCGTTCTGTGCATTGGGGGGCCGCAAGCGGCCCGGCCCAAGAAAGTTGTGAGCGCATTGCATTGGGTGGCCGATGTCTCCTAGGTGTGGGGTCACGCGATCACGACGTTGGTTATTGACCCTGAGGCGGAGGCGATACGTTGGAGCAAGGCAATAGTGCCGTCGCGATGATCTGCCCGAACTTGCGGTGCCGCAAGGTGCTTCAGGTGCCGGGTCGTTGTCGCGGTCAGCATGTAAAGTGTCGGTACTGTGGTCTGACCTTCGCGGTCCCGATGGCCAGGTCGCAGCAGAGGCCGATGGAGGCGCCGGCCGAAGCAGCCGGCACCAAAGGCCAGTCAGATCAAGCGACCGGGAAAGCCTAGCCTCGGGCGGATCACGACGCTCAAGGGTTTCGCCGAATTCACTTCCGAGGACGAATCATTCGCAGCCGGACCAGCATTCGGCACCCCTCGAACCCACGCTGCGGGCATGCCTCAATTCATGGTGCGGCGCTCTCTTGCGAGTTGTCTTGCGAACCACGGCGGCGGTCAATCATCGCCGAGGAGAAGCGATTCCATGGCTTCGGCGTCCTGCAGAGTCACGGTTCTCCTCCACGACCGAATCAGTCCTCGCTGTTCCAGGTCCGCGAGCGCCCGTGAGAACGTTTCCGGCGCCATGCCCAACTCCGAAGCCACGTGTTTCTTGGCCTGCCCCAGCTCGATCCGGCGCCCCCCGCCGCTTGCCCTCTGCCTTCGGGCCTCGCGCAACAGGTAGTTGGCTAGTTTCGCCCTGGCATTCAGAAACGTCTGACTTTCCAGTTGGTCGAGCAGCCGGCGCAGCCACCGGCTGAGCGATTCAAACAACCGCAGGCAGGTTTCCGGCTGGGCCCGCAGTATCCGCAAGAACGGCTCGCGGCGAACCAGGACCAGCCGGCTGTTCTCGGTTGCGGAGGCGAACGCCGGATAGAGGCCCGGTCCAAACATGGCCGCCTCGGCAAACGACTGGCCTTCGCGGACCACGTGGAGGATGCGTTCGCGTCCATCGGGGCTGAGTTTGAAGACCCTTACGCCTCCTTTGATGACGAGGAAGAAACCCTCGCAAGGCCTGTCTTCGCTGAAGAGTGTCTGTCCGGCCCGCACGTTGACCGCCCGCGACGCTTGGGCCACCTGTTCGAGTTCCCGGGGGGTCAGTCCCGCGAACAAAGGAAACCGGACAAGCTGTGCTGCAATGCCGGACATCGGGGATATGGTAGGTTAAGTGCGCGTCCGGGTCGAGGCAGGGTCCGTCGTGTCAGGGGGCCAGCCCCGGGGGATGTCACTCGCGGGCAAGGAACCGCCGACGAGCAGAGGGGCTTAACGCGAGGTCTTGCCGGAGGCCGCGCCGACGAAGGGCATCTTGGTTTTCGCGGGAGCGGCCTGGGGCGTGTCCGTCAGCGGGACGCGATAGCCGATGACCTGGTCCGCCGGCATCGGTCTGCCGAGCAAGAAGCCCTGGCCGAATTGGCATCCAAGCGCTTGCAGCATGAGTAGCTGATCCGCCGTCTCGATGCCTTCCGCCACCACGCTGATTTCCAGATTGCGCGCCAAGGACACCATGGCATGAACCAGGGCCGCATGATCTCGCCCCTGGTTGATCGTGGCGATGAAGGATTGGTCGATCTTCAACACGTCAAATGGGAACTGGTGCAGGCAGGCCAGCGAAGAGTGGCCGGTTCCGAAGTCGTCCATGCTCAGGCTTACGCCGATCTTCTTGAGGGCGTGGAGGATCTTCATCACCAGATCGACGTCGCGCATGATGGCGCTCTCGGTAATCTCCAGGTGCAGGTAGGAAGGCGGCAGGCCGGCTTCATCCAGGATGCGGCGGATGGTGACCGGCAAATCAGACAACAACAACTGGCTGCGGGAGAGATTGACGGCGATGCACCGCGGAGCGGCCTCCCCGTGGGCCTTTCGCCAGCGGGCGAGTTGCCGGCAGGCTTCCCTGAGCACCCACTCTCCAATGGGGGCGATCAGACCGATGTCTTCCGCGATCGGCACGAATTGGGCCGGCGGGATATCCCCTCGCTCGGGATGCTCCCAGCGTGCCAGCACCTCCAGGCTCTCTATCTGCCTGGTCTCCAGCGAGACGATTGGCTGGTAGACGAGGGACAATTGCTTCGCATCGATGGCTTTCCGCAGATCATTCTCGATGCTTAACCGCGTTTGCACCCGCTGGCGCATGGAAACGTCGAACACGACGTAACATCCCTTGCCGGCCAGCTTGGCTTCGTACATGGCCGTGTCGGCGTCGCGCAGGACGTCCTCGGCGCTGACGGCGGCCACGTCGCTGGTGACGATGCCGATGCTCGCCGTGGAGTACACCTCGTGCTCGCCCAGATGATACCGCTGGGACAGGGCGTCAAGGAGGCGGTCGGCGACGACGCGGGCATCGTTGGGATCGCGGATGCCGTCAAGGAGAACGACGAACTCATCCCCGCCGAGCCGCGCGGTGGTGTGCCCGCCGGCGAATCGCCCCAGCGAATCGCCCGCCCGGACGGTCGTGCGCAGCCTGTTGGCGGCCTCTTGCAGCAGCATGTCGCCCACCTTGTGTCCGAGACTGTCGTTGATGATCTTGAAGCGGTCGAAATCGAGGAAGAGTACGGCGAAATGATAATCCTTCAGACGCCCCACCCGCAGGACCGCCTGCTGCAGACGATCAAGGAACAAGGCCCTGTTAGGCAGACCGGTGAGCTTGTCGGTTCTGGCGGCCGTTCGTAGCTCCTCTTCCACCCGCTTGCGTTCGCTGACGTCGCGGCTCAGACCCAAGAGCACGCGCTGGCCCTCGAGCACCAGGACGCCCAAGCTGACTTCCACAGGGTAGGTCGAGCCGTCCTTGCGGCGATAGAGGCCGTCGACGATGGCCCGCTGCCCCGGCTCCAGCTTGCTCCAGACGCGTTCACGAAGGTTATCGCGCTCCACCGCCAGGTCGATCTCGCGAATGTTCGCGAGCAGCAGTTCCTCGCGCGAATAGCCCAGGCTCCTGCTGGCCTGCTGGTTGGCGTCGAGAATCTGTCCCGCCATGGAAACCAGCAGGCCCACGTCCGAGGCCTGGTCAACCAGCGCCCGAAATCGCTGCTCGCTCTCGCGAAGATTGTGAAGGATCAGCATGGTGGTCAGGGAATCGCCGATTCGCCGCCCGATCTCCTCGAAGATGCGTTTCTCGTCGTCCGTCCAGATTCGCGGCCGCGAGCACTGGTGGAGGCCGAATAGCCAGGGGCTGCCGGTCTTCGTGTGGACCGCCACGGCAATCTGCGACTGAATATGGAACCGTTCCCCTATCCGGGAGGGCACGGGGAGCTGCCCTTGGGGTCCGTAGGCGATGGCCTTGGGGGACGCCAGGGGCTCAACGAACATGTCGACGCCTTCCTGATCCATGGGGATGACCGCGCCTTCCCGGCCGGCCCCGGTGTACTCCGGCACCGTTCGCTCAAAGGGTACATGCCAAGAAGGTGCGGTGGGGTCGCACGGATGCAGCAGCCAGGCCCGGTCACACTTGAATATGGAGAGGGCCAAGTCGAGCACGTCATTGAGCATCTTGTCGAGGTCTTTTGTCCTGCGGATCGCTCGATCGACCTGTTCCATGCTCTCCAGGAACCGCAGATGAGCCAGTTGCTCCTGCTCGGCGAGCTTGCGCTCGGTGACATCCAGGGTGACGCCCTGAT
>CAYYBO010000314.1:0-5493 GCA_964470125.1 uncultured Planctomycetaceae bacterium
CAGGCCGCACAGCGCCGACAATCGTATGTCTCTGATGCGCAATCGCATGGCCACGACACTCTCAGGAGCCTTGGTCGGCTCGGTTCACTCGTGCCCGGGGCGGTAGTGTAACCCGAAGGCGGCGGTTGGCAAGTGCCTCCAGCGGACTGCTGCCGGCGTTTCTGACCACAGCCGCGACTATCAGGGAGCGATCACGCCGAAACTTGGAGGGCCGTTGGAATCGCGAGGGGACTGCTCCCCCGCGGTCGTCGCTCTGTTTGCGGCCTACCGGTCGAAAGCCTCGGCATCAGGCCTGATCAAGGTACGACTGGAGGACCTTCTGGGCCGCGATCTTGTCGCGGAGGCCTCGGCGATCCCGCGGCTTCACGCCGGCTTCGTCGAGGGCGGCGTCGGCGGCGTAGGAAGTCAACCGCTCGTCTTGAAGATGAACCGCCTTGCCCGATAACCGCTCCAGCTCCGCTGCGAAGCGCCGCGTCACTTCCGTCTGTTCGCTGTCGCTCCCGGCCCGCTCTGACATGTTCAGCGGCAGGCCGACCACGAACGCCTCCACGCCCTCTTGCTCACCCAGATCAGCTACCGCCCGCGCATCCCGCGTGACGTCATTACGCCCCGCCAACACCGTCAGCGGCGTCGCGATCCGCACCTGCGCATCCGCGACCGCCACCCCGATCCGCCTGACGCCGTAGTCGATGCCGAGCAGCTTTGACATGCCCACGTGTAGCGGCCGACCTCCCGGTCGGCCGTCCTTCTCCTGATACCCGCCAACCTCCCGGTCGGCCGTCCTTCTCCTGGTACCCGCCGACCTCCCGGTCGGCCCCCTCTCCGCCACGGCCGAGCTGGAGCTTGGCCGCCACTTGCAGCTCAGCCGCGCCGGCGGCTTCCGCTACGAATACAGTTCACCGTACCCGCGCTCAAGCTCCGCGACCAGGTCCTTCACCCGCTGAATCTGATCTCGGTGGCAGACCAGCGTCGCGTCGCCGCTGTGTACCACCACCAGGTTCTCCACGCCGACCAGAGCGATCAGGTGCTCGTCTTCGGCCACGACGATATTGTTGCGGCTGAACATCGCCGCCGCCCGCTGCAGGGCCTTGGTGTTCCCCGCCGAGTCCTTGTTCGACACCGCCGCCAGCGCCGTCCAACTCCCCAAGTCCAGCCAGTCCAAGGCCATCTCCACCGCCAGCACCTTCGGCGCCTTCTCCATCACCGCGAAGTCAATGCTGATCTTCGTCAGATCGGGATACAACTCGGCCGCCAGCTTCGCCCCCTCCTCGCTGACCCACGCCTTGGCCAACCGTCCCGCCGCCGAGTGCGACTGTGGCAGGTACACCCGCAACTGCTCCAGGATCGCCGCCGTCCTCCAGACGAACATCCCGCTGTTCCAGTAGTAATTCCCGGAGGTCACGTATTGCCGGGCAGTGTCAAGGTCTGGCTTCTCCTTGAAGCCCTTCACCGCCCACACCCCGGGCGACACCGGCTCCCCGCGATGAATATACCCCAGCCCGGTGTTCGGCTCCGTCGGCTTGATCCCAAACGTGACCAGGGCGTCGGGGTATCGCTCGGCCGCCTCGAAACCGCGCTTGAAGATGTCGATAAACCTGTCCGCCGGCCGAATCACGTGGTCGGCGGTGAACACGCCCATGACCGTCTCCGGCGACTTCTCGTGCAGAATCGACGCCGCCAGGGCGATGGCGTTCGCCGTGTCCCGCCCGGTCGGCTCGCCGATGAAATTCTCCGGCGGCAGCCTGGGCAGCTCCCTGGAGATCGCCGGCAGGTGCTCCGCCAGGGCCACGACGTAGATGTCGCTCGGCGCAAACATCAAGTCGAGCCGCTGATACGCTTCAAACAGCAGGCTGCGGCCCTCGATGATCCGCAGAAGCTGCTTCGGCCGATTGCGCCGACTCAGCGGCCACAACCGCGTGCCCGACCCGCCGGCAAGAATGACCGCACATTTCCGCACGGAGTTACCTCCATCAAAGCGACGGCCAGATCAGGGACGCGGGCGAGCAGCCCATCCCCGAGCCGGCGCGAGTTCCTCGTCTTCGAGTGGGCTCCGAGGACGCGTCCTGGAGACCCTGTGGCGCCGGCGTCTCGCCGGTGTTTATTGGCGTCCCGTCCGTGGACTCACCGGCGATACGCCGGTACCGCCCGTCTTGTTCGATGCCCTCAACATTCCAGAACCACCAGCGGGGCGTGCTCCAACGCAAACGCCCGCTCGCCATGTTCGTCGAAAAACACCCGGACGTAAACCGACCGCCGAACCCGCTCCAATCGAACAATCGTGCCCTCGCCGTATTCCTCGTGCCGCACCCGCCGACCCACTCCGAACTCCGACGCCTCAAACGGCTCGTCGCTCTCATACTGCCGGCCAAGATGAGCCATGCTCCGGTCACGCTCTTTGTGAAACTCCTGGCGGTTGACTTCGTCGCCGGGCAATTCACTCAGAAACCTCGACGCGATGGTCCGTTCGGTCAGCCCGCGGATCATCCGAAACTTCGCCTGCGTCAGCGTCAGCCGCTCCATCGCCCTGGTCATCCCGACGAAACACAGCCGCCGCTCCTCCTCCAACTCCTTCAAATCCCCCAATAGCGCCCGGCGGTGCGGCAACAGGCCCTCCTCCAGCCCGGCGACGAACACCACCGGAAACTCCAGCCCCTTGGCCGCGTGCAAGGTCATCAGCGTCACCGCCCCGCCCGCCAGGTTCACCACGTCCACGTCGCTCACCAGGCTGATCTGGTGCAGCCAGTCGCCCAGCGACCCCTCGGGATTCTCCTCGTCATACTGCCGCGCTGCGGTCACTAACTCGTACAAGTTGGCGAGCTGCTCGTTGTCGATCTCATCCTCCCCGCGATACATCGCCTCCAGGCCCGACTGCTTCAAGACCGCCTCGACCACGCCCTGCACCGGCCGCGCCGGGACCTCCCGCAACTTACCCAGCAACTCCGCGAACGGCGCGATCTTCTTCCTGGCCGCCTTCAGCTCCGCCACCTCCCCCGCCCGGTCAACGGCCTCCGCCAGGCCGATCCCCTTCTCGTGGGCGAAGAAGCGCAGCCGGTCGGTGCTGACTTTGCCGATCCCGCGGGCCGGTGTATTGATCGCCCGCAACATCGCCAACTCGTCCCTCGGGTTCACCAGGCTCCGCAGATACGCCAGCGTGTCCTTGATCTCCTTGCGACCGTAAAACTCCACGCCCCGGGCGATCTGATACGGCACCCCCGCCCGGCGCAGATGATCCTCCAACACGCGGGTCATCGCGTTGATCCGGTAGAAAATGGCCACGTCCCCCGGCGAACCCCCGTCCTCGCAGTAGTCGCGTATCTCCCGCGTGATCCTCGCCGCCTCGTCCTGCTCGTCCTCGCAGATCCAAACACTCACCGCCGGGCCGACTTTGTCCTCCGTCCAAAGCTCCTTGTGCTTGCGGCGGATGTTTCGCGAAATGAGGGCCGACGCCGCCGAGAGGATCGTCGCCGTACTGCGAAAGTTCTGCTCCAGCCGCACGACCTTCGCGTCGGGATAATCCGCCTCGAAGTCCAGGATGTTCTGGATGTCCGCCCCGCGCCACATGTAAATCGACTGGTCCGGGTCCCCCGTCGCGCAGATGTTCCGATGCCCCGACGCCAGCGACGCCGCAATCAGATACTGCGCATGATTCGTGTCCTGATACTCGTCGATCAGCAAATAACGAAAGCGGTCGGCCAGGTCGTCCCGCACGGCCGCGTGCTCGCCCAGCATCCTTGCCGTCAGCATCAATAGATCATCAAAATCCAGCCCGTTCTGCTCGCCCTGCAAGGCCACGTACCGCTCGTAGATCCTGGCGATCGTCCGCTCCGTGAAATCCGACGCCTCCTCCGCGTACGCCTCCGGCCCTTTCATCTCGTTCTTGGCCTTGCTGATCGTCGCCACCATCCCGCTCGGCCGCCAGTTGTCCGTGTGCAGATCACACGCAACAATGGCCTCGCGCACCAACGCCAGCCGATCGCTCTCATCCAGGATGGAGTAGTTCGTGTTGATCCCGACCGCCGAGCCGTACTCCCGCAGCAGCCGGGCGCACAACGAATGAAACGTGCAAACCAGCATCCGTCCGCCGACGCCCAGCGCCCGGATGCGGTCGCGCATCTCCCCCGCTGCTTTGTTCGTGAAAGTGATGGCCAGCACCTGGTCCGGTCGCGCCGCCGTCGCCGCCAGGTACGCCGCCCGATGAGTGATCACCCGCGTCTTGCCGGACCCGGCCCCGGCCAACACCAGCAGCGGCCCCTTGACGTGCAGCACCGCCTCTCGCTGCGGCGCCGTCAGCTTGCTCAGCAACCCCTCGTCGAACATCGACTAATGTATAGATGAAGCCCGGCGGAGTGTCCACCGCCGACGGGCAAGGGCCGGAGAGACTTGGGGCGGTCGCGAATCGCCGATGCGAACGCCCCGCCAACCAGGGCCTTCACGGCGAACGGCACAGCCGTCATTGATGAACAACCCGGGCTAGAGCGCCCGGCGGCCTTCGATGGCGTCGCGGAGGACGGCGGGAGTGGCGTATTCGAGTTGGGAGCCGGTCGGCAGGCCGCGGGCGAGCTGCGTCACCTTCAGCTTGTATGACGACAGCACGCTCTTGAGGTGCAGCGCAGTGCCCTCGCCTTCCATCGTCGGGTTCGTGGCGATGACGACTTCCGCGATGCCGCCTTTCTTCACCCGCGTCAGCAATGCGTCGATGGTCAAGTCGCCCGGCTCGATGCCGTCCAGCGGGGCGATGTGCCCCATGAGAACGTGATAGACGCCGTGAATCAGGCCGGTCGCCTCCAACAGCATGACGTCCTTCGGCTGTTCGACTACGAAAACGACCGCCTGATCTCGCCGCGGGTCGGAACAGATCTCGCAGGGGTCCGCCTCGGTCAGGTTGTAGCAAACGCGGCAATGGCGGACTTGTTCCTTAACGTCGCGGAGGGCGGCCGCGAGGGCCAGGGCTTCGTCCTTGCCGGACTTCAGTATGTGAAAGGCCAACCGTTCGGCGCTGCGCGGGCCGATGCCCGGCAGCTTCTCGAACTCGGCCTTCAAGCGGCTCAATGATGGGGGTAGATATCCGGCCACGTCGTTACTGCCCGCCGCCAAGGAGTGAATCGAGCCCCGGCAGATTGAGCCCGCCGGTCAGCTTTGACATCTCCTGTTTGACGCCGTCGGCGGCCTTTCGTTGGGCGGCGCAAACGGCGGACTTCACCAGGTCTTCAAGCATCTCGACGTCGCCGGCGCTCACCGTCTCCCGGCTGATCTTGATGCCGACCAGATCCAGCCGTCCGTTGACCGTGGCGACGACGGCGCCGGCTCCGCTGTCGGCCTCGAATCGAGAGTGGGCCAGGGCCTCCTGCATTTCCTTCATCTTGGCCTGCATCTCACGGGCCTGTTTCATCATGCCGGCCAGATTGCCGAGTCCGCCTAACATCGCGTCTCCCTGTTCAAGAGTCTCATGGCGAAGGAGAATTGAAAATCTAGGATTGAGAATGTAGAAAGGGC
>CAYYBO010000315.1:0-5471 GCA_964470125.1 uncultured Planctomycetaceae bacterium
GTCCAGCACCTCCTGCACGGTGTCGCCGTCGACGACGTGGTCGACGAAATACTCGCCCTCGTCGCCCAGCGTGACGTGAACCGCGTCGGTGTCGCCGAAGAGGTTGTGCATGTCGCCGAGGATTTCCTGATAGGCCCCGGTCATGAAGATGCCCAGGTAGTAGTCCTCGCCGGTGTAGGGGTGCAGCTCCAGCGTGCTTTTAACGTCGCGGAGGTCGATGAACCTGTCGATCTTGCCGTCGCTGTCGCAGGTGATGTCCGCCAGGACGGCCCGGCGGCTCGGCTCCTCGTTCAGCCGGTGGATGGGCATGATGGGGAAGAGCTGCCCGACGGCCCAGCAGTCCGGCACGGACTGGAAGGCCGAGAAATTACAGGTGTAGATGTCGGCAAGCTGGGCCTCGAGGCCCTCCAGCTCGTCCGGCACATATTCCTTCTCGTGCATGATCTTCAATATCTTCCGGCAGGCCGACCAGAAGATCGACTCGACCATGCCGCAATCGGACAACGTGAGGTAACCCAGCTTGAACAGGCTCAGGGCCTCGTCGCGAAGGTGCAGGGCGTCGTGATAAGACTCCTGCAGGTTCTTCGAGGTAATCGAGTTGTGCATCTCGACCAGGTTGTGCAGCACTGGCGGGGCATCCTCCGGCAAGGTCTGCGGAACAGGGTCCTGGGCCAATTCCGTGACGCCCAGCACGTTGCAGATCAACACCGACTGGTAGGCGGTAATCGCCCGACCGCACTCGGTGACGATCGCCGGATGCGCCAGGCCCGCCGCGGCGCAGGCCTCGCTGATCGCATGGACGACGTCGGAAACGTACTCGCTGATCGTGTAGTTGGCGCTGGAGGGAAAGTTGCTGGAACTGCCGTCATAGTCCACGGCCATGCCGCCGCCGACGTCGAAATACTTCACCCCCGCCCCCAGCTTGGCCAGCTCCTGATACACGCGGCACCCCTCCGCCAGGGCCTCCTTGATCGAGCGGATGTTCGTGATCTGGCTGCCGAGGTGAAAATGGGTCAGCACCAGCCGATCCAGCATGCCCTCGCGCTTGAGGATTTCCACGCCGCGGAGAATCTCGGTGATGCTCAGGCCGAACTTCGACCGCGAGCCGCTGGATTCCTGCCAACGGCCGCTGCCCCGGGCGGAAAGCTTCATGCGCAGGCCGATATTGGGAGCAACCTTGAGGACGGCCGCCCGGTCGAGGATTTTCTCCAACTCGGCCAGCTCCTCCACCACCAGAATCACCGTCTTGCCCAGCTTGCAGCCCCACAGGGCCAGGTCGATGTATTCCGCGTCCTTGTAGCCGTTGCAGATGATCAGCGGCTCGTGCGACTCCAGCATGGCCAGCGCCGCCAGAAGCTCCGGCTTCGAGCCGGCCTCCAGCCCGAACCTGTACGGCTCGCCGTAGCGAACGATCTCCTCGACCACGTGGCGCTGCTGGTTCACCTTAATGGGGTAGACGCCCATGTAGCTGCCGGTGTACTCGTGCTCGGCGAAGGCCTTGGCGAAGGCATCGTTCAACTGTTGGATGCGCGAGCGGATGATATCGGAGAAGCGGACGAGGATCGGCATCTGGATGCCGCGCTGCAGCAGCTCATCCACCAAATCCTTGAGGTCAAGCGTCGGTCCCTCCGGGCCGCGCGGCGAGACGGCGACGTGCCCCTGGGCATTGACGCCGAAGAAGCCGCCGCCCCACTGACGGACGTTGTAAAGCTCGATGGAATCAGTGACCGTCCAGGTGCGCAACAGATCGGCGCGTGATGGTGATGTCCTGGTCACGTTTGGCATCGCTGGAGACCCTCTCTTAATGACCCGAACGTCGCTCCCCCTCGCGGCGAGAGCCTCGTTGCGTCGACGCTTGCCGGCAAGTGGCGGCGGAGCATCGTATTCGAGCACCCCCGGCCAGCGGAGTCAACATGATACGCTTCACCCACAGGAATCCTCGCCTCTTTTCTCGTTCTCCGCATCCTTGCCTTGACTGCCCGGCAGGCTGCGCTAGACTGTGCCCCGGCGATGGATCGCTGACAACGCCCAGCGCCCACCGGACGACGGCCTGCGGCGAGGTGAGGCTTGCCGGAGCCCGGCGACCGCAACCCGCCGGGAAGCAGACGCGAGTATGTTGACGCTACACCTCTATCTGGGTCGCGAGCTGCTCAAGACCTTCCTCATGACTTCCGTGGCCCTCACGCTGCTGATCGTCATGGGCGGCGGCGTGGCCAACATCTTCCGCGGCGAGGGCATCGGCGCCGAGGACATGGCCAAGGTCTTCCTCTTCCTCACCCCGGTCGCCGTCACCTTGATCCTCCCGGTCGCCGCCCTCTTCAGCGCCGCCATTACCTATGGGCGAGCCGCCGCCGACAACGAAGTCCTGGCCTGCCGTGCCGCCGGGATAAACATCCACCGCCTCCTTCTATCGGCCCTTCTGCTCGGGTCCTTTGTGACGGTCTTCGCCTTCTGGTCCTGGAACTTCCTGCTGCCCAGCCTCTCGCGGCAAATCGAGGAGTTGACCCGGCGAGACCTGCCCACCATCGTCAAGAGCCAGTTCCAGAGGGCCAAGCCGCTCTCCTTCGGCGCCTACCGGATGACGGCCCGGGGCTGCACGACGCTCACCGCCGAGCAGCTCGGCCGCGAATTGCCCGCCGACCATGCCTTCCTCCAACTCACCGGCGTGGCCTTCTGCGAAACCGAGGACCAGGACGCCGTCCGATTCGGCACCGCTGACCTAACCATCATCGATTTCGACCGCACCGAGAACATCCCCAAGGTCACGGTGGACCTCCAGGGCGTGCGAAGCTTCGACGCCCTCCGACGGCAGTACTACGAACTGGAACACCAGGTTCTGGGGCCTTTCCAGATACCACTGCCGATGCGCCGGAAAATCAAATTCGAGACCCTGGGAACGCTGCTCGACTATCGGCGGGCGCCGGCCCTGGACCCGGAGGTCAGCGATCTGCTCAATGGCTTGAGAAGGGAGATGATGTGCCATTTCCTTTATCAAGACGTGGTTAGAAACCTGGACCCGGACCTTGGCGGCAACGGCACGTATCACCTGAACGCGGAAGGAGCGAAGTACGTCATCTCCGCCGAGCAGTTCGCCGTCGACCCCGAGGACGGGCGGCCCACGCTGCGAAACGTCCGCATATTGGAAAGCGGCGAGCCGTCCCAAGGGCGGCTTCTCACGGCGGACATGGCGACCTTCGAGCTGCGCAGCGGGCTGGACCGCATCCGGCAGGTGATTCTTGTCGAGCTCGTGGGCGACGTGGAAATCCGGCGCGATCCGCCCACGGCCGACCCGCGCGTGGTCCGAAAGCCCAAGGAGACGCTCAAGCCGGCGGTATTCACCGCCCAGCCCCGCCTTGAGGAACAGCTCGACACGCTGGACCTCAATTCACTGCTGGACCCCACCAGCCCGCACAGCCTGCGGCCCAAACAAGAGAGGCTTCGAAACAAGCTGCTCACCCGGCTGGCCAAGTTCAAGTCGGAGGTTCAGGGAGAAATCCATTTCCGCGCCTCCTACTCACTGTGCACCGTGGCGATCGTCCTCTTCGGGGCGGTACTGGGAATCATCGTCCGCGGCGGCCAGGTGCTGACCGCCTTCGGCATCAGTTGCCTCCCCATGTTGTTCGTGGTCGTGGCCGGAATCGTTGGCCGCAACCTCGCCGATCGCCCCGCCCATGCCACCCTGAGCATTAGCGTGATGTGGGCGGCGGCCCTGTTCATGTACCTGGCGACAGGATTCGTAGCCGCAAAGGGGCTGAAGCGATGAAAACCAGGCCCGCCGACGGCCCTGCCGTTCGGCCCTTCGGTGTTTCCGAGCAATGATCAACACGCTCGACAGATATATCCTGCGAGGCTTCTTCACTAACTTCGTCATCGCCTTGGGCGTGATGATCGGCCTGTACGTGATCCTCGATCTCTTCGTCAACCTCGACGAGTTCACCGAGGTCAAGTCGCAGACCTTCTACGAAACACTGCGAAAGATCATCGACTTTTACGGCTACAACCTCTTCCTCTACTTCGCCCAACTGACCGGCGTCATCATCCTCCTGGCGGCCTGTTTCACGCTGGGGCGCTTCTATCGCACCAACGAGTTGACCGCGGTGATGTCTTCCGGCACCTCGTTGTATCGCGTTGCCGCCCCCATCGTCCTCGCCGCCCTGGCCATGAACGCCCTCTGGTTCATCGACCAGGAAGTCATCATCCCCGGCATCGCCGGCAAGCTCTCCCGCAAGCATGCCGACATCGAAGGTCGGCTCTCCTATGCTGTCTGGTTCCAGCCGGATCGCGACAACGGTCTGCTTTCCGCCGCCATGTTCAGCCCGCGCACCCGAGAGATGCGCGGAATGATCGTCATGAGACGCGACGCCAAGGATCGCATGTCCCAGGTCATCCGCGCCGATCGAGCCCGGTGGGACGAGGAACGGCAGATGTGGCACCTGGAAAACGGCTACCGCATGAAACTGGGAGCCGGCAGCATCGCAGGAGGGGCCATAGAGGACCTCGGGCGGGAGACCATCGTCGAATACCACTCAGATCTGACGCCCAAGGAACTGGGGCTCTTGCAGGCAACCTTGTGGACCTCCTTCCTCAGCCTGCCTGAACTTACCAAGTTGCAGCAACGGTTCGCCGGCGCCGGTGCCGCCGAGTTCATCAAGGTCAAGCACAAACGCCTGACCACCATCCTGGTAAATATGATCCTGCTTTGCCTGGGCATCCCGTTCTTTCTGAATCGAGAACGGCCCTCTGTCCTGGTGGCCGGAGGCAAGTGCCTGTTGATATGCGGCGCCTGCTATGCCTTCACTTTCGTCTCCCAGGGCATCAATCTGCCCAGCCTCGGCCCCGCCCTGCCCGCCTGGCTGCCGGTGCTCATCTTCGGCCCCGTCGCCGTCTTGATGTTGGACGGCATCAAGACTTGAACAAACTGGCGGCGCCCGGTGGTTGACCCGGCGGCGGCGACCGCTCCGCGACAAACCAGGTGCTTGCCGCGATCAAGACCACGAATAACACCAGGCTCAGCGAAGGAAACGTCAATTCCGGCCCCATCCCGGAGACGTGTACTTGAGCCAAGCGGTCCCGGGCGACCGGCCCCCAGGCGTGACCCGTGTAGGTCGGCACCCCCAAACCCAACGTCCCGTAGATCTCGGACGCGGAATATACCGCGGCCAGAATCACCGTCAGGATCCTTGCCGCCCACCTGCCCGGGTAAAAGCAGGCACCCTGATAGCACAGGCATAGCATCCACGGGAACGCCGCCGCCGCATACCAACTGTTGGCCGCCACAGCACCCCAGGCCAGTTGCGTATGGAGGGTGTGATAGCCAAGACCGGCGAACGCGGCGGCCGGCAATGCGGCGACTTGCCAAAGCAGCGCGGTGTCGCCAAACAGAAGCCGGGGGCGTCGCACGTCCTTCCTGAATCCCTGGCACAGCCCCAGAAGGGCGATATAGAGGCTGAAAGCATAGACTCGCCTCAACA
>CAYYBO010000316.1:0-5468 GCA_964470125.1 uncultured Planctomycetaceae bacterium
TCCGGCCTTCCCGCCGGAGATCGCGACCATCCAGGAGCCGCTGGGCAATGCGGCCTACGCCGTGCTCGGCGAGGACGCCGACGTGGCCGGCAAGACCATGGTCATCACCGGCGACGGGCCGATCAGCCTGTTCGCGATCGGCGTGGCCCGGGCGTGCGGCGCGGCCAGGATCTTCCACTTCGGCAAATACGACCTCAACATGGAAATCGGCAAGAAGATGGGCGCCGACCTCCAGATGTATACGAACAAGTCGAACTCCAAGGAGCGGCTCCAGTTCGTCCTGGACAACACCGGCGGCAACGGCGTGGACATCGCCCTGGAGATGGTCGGGTCGCAGGATTCGATCAACGACTGCTTCGCCATGGTCCGCAAGGCCGGCCGCGTGACCGCCTTCGGCATCGCCGCCGAGTCGCCCCTGCCGGTGGACTACAACAACGGCATCGTCTTCAAGGGGTGCCAGATCCACGGCATTAACGGCCGCAAGATATTCGACACCTGGTACCGCAACCGCAACCTGCTGGCCAACAAGCGGCTCGACCCGATGCCGGTGATCACCAGCATGTTCACGCTGGCGGACTACGCCAAGGGATTCGACAAGATGCTGGAGCGGCCCCGAAAGAGCGCCAAGGTCGTGCTCTTCCCGGACAAGGCCGAGTACGACGCGGCGATGAAGCGGCTGAAGAAGTAAGAACGCGGCATCAAGAAGTACTAGTGCTGTCTCGCTTGGGTTGGGGGTAGAACAAGGCTCTGCCTTGTCCCCGACGTGAGGCAAAGCCGGAGCTTTGCCCTCCCCCGAGAACCGCTGGTGCGAGAATTCCTTCTCGCACCTAATCCCGCGGGAATCCCTTCCCGCGAGCGCCGGAACGGATTCCGGCCGCAGAGAGGAACGAGAGAGGATTCTCATTCGAACGAGAAACGATTCTCGTTCCAGCGATCTGCGACCGTGCAGGACTGGTGAAGGTGGCTGGCGCTGCCCCCGGACCTCAAACCCGGTGGGGGGGCCCCGCAAGGCTTCCCCGGTCGGTTCGATTCCGACCCCAGTCTTGACTGAAGCGAGCCGGGCGGTCCTCCGCCCGGCCGCCCCAGTGCGTAAGCCAGGTAGGTCGGGCGTCGCCCGGCAGGACAACATAACCAGCCCGGAGCGCAAGCGACGGGTTCCCTGAGTCGGGCAAGACCCGACCTACATGCATTAACCGGAGCAACCACATGTTTGGCAAGATGAAGCAGGATTTGCAGAAGGAACTGGCCTCGATTCGCGAAGCGGGGCTGTACAAGGAAGAGCGATTCATTCTCACACCGCAAGCGGCGGACATCGAAGTCGAGTTCCCACCGGGCGCGCCGGCGAAGAAGGTCATCAACTTCTGCGCCAACAACTACCTCGGCCTCTCCTCGCACCCCCGCGTGCTGAAGGCCGCCCGCGAGGCCCTGGACACCCACGGCTACGGCATGAGCAGCGTCCGCTTCATCTGCGGCACGCAGGACATCCACAAGGAGCTCGAGGACAAGATCTCCAAGTTCTTCAAGACCGAGGACACGATCCTGTACTGCGCCTGCTTCGACGCCAACGGCGGCGTGTTCGAGCCGCTCTTCGGCAAGGACGACGCCATCATCACCGACGCCCTCAACCATGCGTCAATCATCGACGGCATCCGCCTCTGCAAGGCCACTCGCTACATCTACAAGAACAACGACATGGCCGACCTGGAGGCCAAGCTGCAGGAGACCAAGGCCGCCCGCTACCGCGTCATCGCCACCGACGGCGCGTTCAGCATGGACGGCACCGTGGCCCAGCTCGACAAGATCTGCGCCCTGGCCGAGAAGTACGACGCCCTGGTCATGGTCGACGACTGCCACTGCACCGGCTTCATGGGCAAGACCGGCCGCGGCTCGACCGAGTATTGCGGCGTGATGGGCAAGGTGGACATGATCACCGGCACGCTGGGCAAGGCCCTGGGCGGCGCTTCCGGCGGGTTCACCACCGGCCGCAAGGAGATCATCGAGCTGCTCCGCCAGCGCAGCCGGCCGTATCTCTTCAGCAACACGGTCTCGTCGATCGTGGTCAAGGCGTCGATTGCCGTCTTCGACATGATTACCGAGAGCACCGCCCTGCGCGACAAGGTCGAGGCCAACACCAAGCGCTTCCGCAAGGGCATGACCGACGCCGGCTTCGACATCAAGCCGGGCGACCACCCCATCGTCCCGATCATGCTCTACAACGCGAAGCTGAGCCAGGACGTGGCCCGCGACATGTACGCCGAGGGCATCTACGTGATCGGCTTCTTCTATCCCGTAGTCGGCAAGGGCCTGGCCCGGATTCGGTGTCAGATGTCCGCGGCCCACGACTTCTCGCACATCGACAAGGCCATCGCAGCGTTTACGAAGGTGGGCAAGAAGTACGACATCCTGGGCAAGAGCAAGGAGCAGATCATCGCCAAGTACGGGGAGTAACTCCGGCGAAACGTGCAAACCGCAAACCCACGAAAGCCCACGGCAAGCCTGCCGTGGGTTTTCTGTGCGCCTTCCGCTTCCCTGCGGGACCAAGGGGAGGGATGAGGGATGAAGGATGGGGTTTGCTTGTTCCGGACGCGACAGCGCGGTAGGCTGCGCCATGGTGTGAGGGCGGCTGTGTTGATACGGAACTCCTATGCCGGATGTTGCGCCATGAAGAACGACGATATGGACGAACCACAAAACTGGGAGGATCTCGTCAAACTCGTACGGTCGGAGGGGTGCGCGAGAGTTCGGCGCACATGCTTCAATGAACTCCTCGGTTTTGGAACTCGCGGTCGTCCGCGAACAGGGGACGCGCAGCGGCAGCTCTCAAAAGACGCGATTGGCATACTGAGCCATCGGCTTAAAGAACTGCCGCGAGCGAAATGCCGCTTCATCGTGCTCTTCGATGCGCGCTCGCGTGACGGTTACCGCGCGAAGGGTGAACGGGTACTAAAGGCTCTCCGAAAGGTAGTGGACGCCATCAGTACGGGGCAAACTTTGCCAGAGTGGCATTGGGGTGACGCAATAGGGCTAGCGCAGGCGACCAGGATTTTCGTGGAGAAGCGCGGCATGCGAGCACCCCCAGAATGAAGTGTCTTTCTTGCGTCTGACTGGAGATTGCATCATGGGATTTCCCACGCAGACCACATGCCTCGCATGCGGGACCTCGGGGCCGTTTCCATGTCCCGCAACTGGCGGCAACGAGACATCATTTGAGGTGCATGGCCGTTACGGCGGCAGAGGAATGTTCAAGTGCCGCAAGTGCGGTGCCTTCAACGTGATGAAGATGCGTTTGCTGTTCGAGTCCTCCTTTGTCGACGTCATTCGACCCGACGATCCGCGCCACGAGCGGATCGCTAAAATGCACGATCAGTTGTTTGCCGCTTCCAAAGAGGCAGAAGACACCCGGGGTGCTGAACTGATTACCGAGACTCTACGGAGGCTTGGAGCGAATGTGACCCTACAGGATTTGGTTGAGGCGAACAGCGCAGGCGGCTCCGCCATCGAATTCGCGGCGCTCGATCGCGCTACGGCAATCGTCTTCGACCGACGCGTCAAGGATCAAGCTAGACTGCTCGCCGGTTGCTTTCCATCTGGTTTGCCCCTTGAGCCGAAAGCACTCCTGATGACAGTCGGCGGTCATGTCTTTGTTGGGCTTATCACAGGCCGCCGTCTTTTCGGGACCCACAGGAGCATCGTCGGCTATAGCGGCGATGCGGCGGACGCTGCTGAGAAGGCGACATTGCTCGAGTCGCTCTTCAACAGCATGCCGCCTGCTGATATGCTGGAAGCCGCCGGGAAGCAGTTTGAGGACTTCTTTGCCAGATGGGCGGCGCTGCACGCCGGCCAGGGCATCTACGCTGACATTCCAAAGGCAGGCGCGGGTGGGCAGCTCATCTACATTCACTTGCTTAACGGCTGGTCGCTTTCCATTGCAGAGTATCAGATGACCCTCTAGGGACACCCACACACCCCCCCCGCGCCGGGTGATCCACCCCGTCGCGCAGCGTAGGGTGGGGGCACCATGATCCGACGACGGCAGGGATCTCCGGGATCACGACGACCATCGAGGCCCTGAACCGCAACGCCGAGGGCCAGCGGCGGAGCTTCTTATCCCCGAGTACGAGCCGCACGTTCATGGCGGCATTGGCAGCGTCGGCCTGAGCCCGTCGTCAGCAGCGGCCTTCCCATTGGTACACAGTTCGTACTCGCTCAAGTCCAGGTCGTCGTTCCAGGAAACACCGTGGCCGCCGGCGTCCACCTTTACGGCGCGAAAGAAGGCGGGCACGTTCAGCGGGTAAAACTCGGGCCGGGCGACAAACGGGACAGGACGAACCTGTCCCATTTCTTCCCGTGTCCCGTTTGCCCTTCCGTTTCTGCTCGCGGCAGACAGTTGCGCGCGATTCCCCGCCGAGCAGGCGGCCCAGCCGGCAGTGCGCCCGCGCCCGCAGCCCGGAGCGGACGTGCCCCGCGTGCCCGCCGTGCTTGGGCTAGGCGTGCGAGCACGCCCCTCAGGCCATCGCGTGACACAACGGCAGGGCCGAGCTTCCAGCCTGCCGGACTGGCAGTCGGCATGGCCAGCCCAGACACGCCATAGACTGTCATAACCTTCGTTTTTATAACAAGATATCCGCCTTGCTTCCACAAGTGGCCAGCGGCATAGTGGTTGCCACTTGCCTAGCAGAGGGAGATCGTCTGCACGTACCGATCGGTCTCGGAGCCCAAGGCGAAAGGGGACTGGCTTCGAGCCGAGCGAGGTTGGCGCGGTCGAGAACCGCTTTCCGCGAGGTGTCCGTCCCCTTTTGCCCAAGGACTGCATTCTGTATTCGGCAGGGTGTAAATGCCATCAGGAGGCTTTCATTCATGAGTGCCAAGGACCTTACGTTTCAGGAAAACGCCCGATCGGCCCTTTTGGCCGGCGTCGAGAAGCTCGCCGCAGCCGTCAAGTCCACCTTGGGACCGCGCGGCCGCAACGCCCTGCTCGACAAGGGCTGGGGCGCCCCCACCGTGACCAAGGACGGCGTGACCGTCGCCGAGGAGATCGAGCTGAAGGACAAGTTCGAGAACCTCGGGGCCCAACTGGTAAAGGAGGCGGCCAGCAAGACGTCCGAGGCCGCCGGTGACGGCACGACCACCGCCACCGTGCTCGCCGAGGCCATCTTCAAGGAAGGCCTGAAGAACGTCGCCGCCGGCTGCGATGCAATGGCCCTCTGCCGCGGCATCGACAAGGGCGTGCAGGCCATCGGTGAGGCGTTGAAGGAATTGTCGCGGCCGGTCAAGGCCGACGCCAAGAACGTCGAGGACATCATCCGCGTGGCCAGCATCTCGGCCAACAACGACCGTGAAGTCGGCGAGAAGCTCGCCGATTGCTTCAAGCAGGTCGGCAAGGACGGCGTGATCACCATCGACGAAGGCAAGGCCCTGGAGACGACGGTCGAGATCGTCGAGGGCATGCAGTTCGACCGCGGCTACCT
>CAYYBO010000317.1:0-5465 GCA_964470125.1 uncultured Planctomycetaceae bacterium
CGCACCACAACAGCACGATATCAATCAGCGCCGCCCCGGGACTCCGCAGGCCAAAGAACAGCCACGACCAGGCGGCGTTGAGAACAAGCTGAATGCCGAACAGGGCCAGGGGCACAAGAGCCGCACGGAGCCCGGTCCTGCGCCACACCTGCCAGGCGCTGATTCCCATCAGGAGATAGAGCAAGGACCAGATCGGCCCGAACACCCAGCTCGGCGGGGTCCATGACGGCTTGTCGAGGTTTGCGTACCAGCCGGGGATGTTCGGGCTGGTGAACGCCGCGCCGATCGCCGCCGCGGCAAGACACACTCCGACGCACAAAACCAGGGCGGCGCTTTGATGAAGGATGCCTTTCACGCACCACCCCCAGGTGGCCGCAAGCCTGCACCCCCAACCACATCCGCCAGTTCGAGATCGAACTCCGGCTCACCGACGGTGACGATTCCTAGGTAACCGTCGACGGTGACGATGTCCCCGTCCTGGAGCATCTCGATGACGCCGGCCACTCCGTTCACGCAGGGGATGCCGAGTTCGCGGGCGATGATAGCCCCATGAATCAGCATCCCCCCGCGTCGCTCAACGACCGCGCAGGCGAGCGGCACGAGGTGGGTCATCATGGGTTGGATGGCGTCGCATACCAGGACTTCGCCCGCCTGAAACCGCCCAAGATCCTCTGGCGTGCGGACCCGCCGCACCCGGCCCGTCTGCAGCCCGGGAGCGGCCGGCTGACCGACGAGCTGACGCGGTGTCTCGGCGGATGCGGTCGTCGGGACGGGTCTTGAGGTTTCCTCGGCAGCGGGCAGCGTCACGAGCCGGCCCGACTGTTTGCAAAGCGCCTCGATCAATACCGCCGCGGCGTTCTCGCCGGCAACCGCCGTCTGTTCGAGACGACCGGCCCTCTTCAATCGTTCGGTCGCCACGCGGACCGCCCGCAGCAATTGGCTTTCGACTCGAGCCAGCAGCAGGTTGTCGTTGTCGCGAAGGCGCCAACTGATCCGGCCGATCTCCAACACTTCCAGAGCTTCGTCATGCCGATCGGGGCCGACCGCCTGCATCAGCCGTTGCTCCAGCGCGGATGCGGACGTCTTTGCCGAGACCGTGGTCCGTCGTGATTTCACCTCGGCCGGCTTAGCCAGTTCGAGGATACTGTGCAGGATAAGCTCGGGCCGATCAGAAAGGCGCTCCGCGCCGTATGCTACGTCGATGTGTTCGGCAAACAGCGCTGCCAGCCGTTCCGCGAAGGCGCCGGCGTCCGGAAACCGCTGCAGCTTTTCCAGGAGCCATGTCCACCAGGCCTGTCGATCCTGTCCGGGCTCAGTTGCAGTGCCGAGCAGGAAGTTCTTCAGCGCTGCATTGCATCGGACTTCATCAGCGAGCGCGGCGATGGCTGCATTTCGACGAATCGCCAATAACGATTCGCCCTGGAGAAGCCCTACAGACTCATAGGGATCATCCGGGTGAACGGCATCGTTGTAGTAGACGGCCAAGCGGCGCACCCCATGGGCAAACGGGATGAACTCGTCCCAGTAGATCTGGCGCCAGCGGCGAACCGCGGCCAGTCGCTCTTCCATCGCAGCCGCAAGTTGTTCGTCGCTGTAATCATCCAGTGGCTCGGAGGCAAGACGTTTTCCGAGGACCTCGAGTTCCGGGATCAACTCGCCGGCGACCCGACGCCTCAGCTTGCGCAGCCGATCGCTGCCGGGGCGCAGGGTGAGATACCACGCCCGCTTGTCGTCGGAGTCCGCGGCCGGCGCAGTGATCGGCCTGGCTTGAAGCAGCGTGAAACGATTGCCTATCCCGGTCCATTCCACATCCGGGGGCCACCCGAACAGTAATTCAACGCCGTGCAGAGTCTTCATCAGCGAGACCAGATGGGGAGTCTCCAGGAGCGGCACGTCGGATTTGCTGCCCTCGCGACGGCCGGGCTGGTAATCGAGCACGTCTCCGGTAGAGCGCCTGAGCTTCCATCGATCCGGATCGATCTCGCCATCCACCAGACCGGAGCACAGCCCGGGCACGGCTTCTATCAGGGCATGGTCTGCGTACATTTCGCGGGGATCACGACCGAACGCGACGCCGGAGACGGGCTCGCTCCGCATGGGTTGGAGCAGCACGGCCATGCTGCTTCGCACCGGGTCGAGAGACAGTTCGCGGCGGTAGAGCATGGCCGCGTCTGACCACAGTGATGCCCACACCAGACGAACGGCATCCAAGACCGCCGTGAGCCCCGTCACTTTCAGATAGGACTCGTGAAGCCCGGCGAAGGACCGGTGGGAGGAATCCTCTCCCGGCGCCGTGGAGCGAACCGCCCAGCGTGTTTGCTCGGGAAACCCCTTCATCGCGTCGGCGATCTCAGAGGCAATATCCTCGGGAACGATCACGCTGGTGAAGGCTGATCGGATTCGCAGGGCAGCGTCCCAGATCTCCTCCCAGCGCATGTCGCCGAACGCTTTGCGTCCCAGTTCCATCCCTATGAGGTCGCTCAGATGGGCGGCCTTCACAAACTGCTGGTAGGCGCTGATCGTGACGCAGAAGCCGCCGGGCACGGCAAAACCGGACCGCGCCAGCGCCGCCAGACGGCCTGCCTTCCCGCCGACCATCGGCTCGTCCCTGTCCGCCACCTCGCCGAGGGATATCACGAATCGCTGCCGGGCACCCACTGGCGGACCTCCTGGAAACGGCACACGTGAAAGTACCGGACCACCTCCACGCAGACCAGCGCCGAGGACTCTGCCCTGACGAACGGTGCCAAGTGCGGATGGCGGGCGATCAGCAGGCCGGCCCAGCGGTCAAACTCTGTTCCCGCGGCGATGATGCGGGCGTGACCGGTGACCGTAACCGCCTCAATCCCCATCATGTCCGTGGAAGACGCCGAACGAGTATCGATCAACAACGCAACATGCTCGCACTCGGTCAGCAGTCGATACTTCCGCGTCGCCACCGGCGTCGAGAAGACCAGCGCCGTGAGGTCATCGTTGGCAGCAAAGGCGATCAGCGAGGCATACGGTTGAGACTGGCTTTGCGTGCATAAGACGGCATAAGGTTGCTCCGTGAGCAGCCTGCGAATTCGCTCGGGAGTCGAGCACTCCTGGTCGCCGGGGTCTCGCGAGCCCAGAGCATCTGCCGGACTCGAAACATCATCGTGCGTTTTCATCGTCGTCTTTCCTGGTTCTCCGCTTGGCCGGCAGTCTACCGCCGTGCGTCGCCGCCCACTGGGATGCAGCCTGACGAGGGGTAGCGATCGTCGTTCCGGCCGCTACCCCGGCGATCGGCTCCACAGCGCATCGACTCGTAAGCGATCATAGCGGCTCAGCAGCAACCCGGCGCAGCAGATGAGCACGTATGTGTAGTTGTCCGCCGCCGTGTCGAACTTGCCCGCCACCGACATCCCGAACGCCAGTGAGGTTGTGAACAGGGCCGTGAACACCCAAGCTGCCGTCAGGCGGAATCCGCTGATCAGCCAGACTACAATCATTGCCTCTACGAAGGGTGTGGCGTACGCATGGATGCTCACCAGCTTGGCCGGCAGCCACGTGTTCTCGAAGGTGGTCTGGGAGAAACCGACGGTCTTCTGGATCGTCTCCATCCCGCCGTGAAGCTTCCGGACCGCCGCCGCGAAAAACAACGACCCGACCGCCAGCCTGAGCACCAGCGACGCCCACTGGCCCACATGAACCGCCTCGAATGGTTGGCTATTGCGCATGATCAGTCTCCGCTGTAGCGAAGACGGCAGTATACCGTTGTCTCAACGCTCTGGACACGACCACCTTTGCCACCAGTCCCATCCTTGCTTATCCTGGAGCGACAATGGAAGACGAGCGACGCCCCAGCTTGGCTGACTCATCCACGTCGCGGCCCGAGATCGCCCATCCCCAGGGTGCTCGTGCCAAGGTGTTGCTCACCAGCGTATTCGGCCCTTATGCCCAAGACGACGAATACGGCAGTCGGGCGATCAATCCCATGGAGCTGTACCACAACCAGGTGACGCGGGTCGAAGGGCCGTTTTCGCCACGGATGTTCCACCGGTCGTGGGGCTTGATGCTCATCCAGGCCAATATCTCGGCCCCGTGCACGCTGCTCGATTTTCCGAGCCTGGACCGCTTTGTGCAGGAAATCCGCAACCACCGCTACGACGTCATCGGTATCAGCAGCATCACGACCAACCTGCTGAAGGTGCGGCGTATGTGCGAACTCATCCGGCAGCACCTGCCGGCAGCCGCGATTGTCGTCGGCGGGCATATCGCCAAGATCAGCGACTTGGAAAAGCAGGTCGACTCGGACTGGATCGTCCGCGGCGAAGGCGTCGAGTGGTTTCGGCGGTTCCTGGGTGAAGACCCAAACCGGCCCATTCGCCACCCGGTGATTCCCACGCGCATCGGCACCCGTTGCATGGGGATCCCGGTCGAGGAGAAGCCGGCTGATGTCGCCGCCACCCTCATCCCATCAGTAGGTTGCCCGGTGGGCTGCAACTTCTGCTCTACCTCGGCCATGTTCGGGGGTAAAGGCAAGTTCGTCGATTTCTACCGGACCGGTGATGAACTGTTCGACATCATGTGCCAGATTGAGCGGTTGCGAGGGACTCATTCCTTTTTCGTGATGGACGAGAACTTCCTGCTTCATCGTCGGCGAGCCCTGCGGCTGCTCGAACTGATGGAGCGGCACGGAAGATCATGGATACTGTATGTGTTCAGCTCCGCCGGCGTCGTCAGTTCGTACTCGATTGAACAGCTTGTCGGTCTGGGCATTTCATGGGTCTGGATGGGGTTGGAGGGAGAGAACAGCCGATACGGCAAGCTCACCGGGGTCGACACCTTTGATCTGGTTCGCAGGCTGCAAGCGCACGGAATCTGCATCCTGGGCTCGACCATCATCGGCCTGGAACATCATACCCCTGGGGACATCCCCCAGGTGATCGAGTATGCCATCCGGCACGAGACTGACTTTCACCAGTTCATGCTCTACATGCCTTTGCCGGGCACGCCGCTTCATGCGGAAGTTTCCACGCAGGGTCGCATGCTGAACGAGGCCGATTGTCCGACCGCCGACACTCATGGGCAGTTCAGGTTTAACTATCAGCATCCTCACATCCCAGCGGGCCTGGAATCGGAACTGCTGCTGCAGGCGTTTCGTCGCGATTTCGAGGTCAACGGCCCGAGCGTATTACGCGTCCTGCGGACCACCCTGGCCGGATGGAAACGCTACCGGAACCACCCTGATCGGCGCATTCGGCGGCGTTTCGAGCTGGAAGTTGCCGGGCTGGCGACCAAATTCTCCGCAGTCCTCGGCGCGGCGAAAAGCTACTACCGGAGAAACCCGTCCCTGCACGCCAGGATGACCGGGTTGCTGAAAGACATGAACCGCGAGTTCGGATGGCGGTCACGCTTGTCGGCACTGCTGGAGATCGGAAGAGCGTCGTGTAGGGCAAGAGTGGAGATCTCGGTGGTGGGCGGGGGATGAATAAGGGGGG
>CAYYBO010000318.1:0-2742 GCA_964470125.1 uncultured Planctomycetaceae bacterium
GGTTGGTGGCCTCAGACGTGATCAGGCTTGGCACGACTAACAGCATCCTCCTTCACTATCTACCGCGGGGGACGTGAGAGTGTCCCACGAAGACTGAGGAATACTCCCGCGTGACGGCCCGGCGCGCTTCTTGAAGCCTATGGCTGCGCAGATTCTGTGTCGGCGCGCTCGCAAAGCACCAGCAGGCCAATCGGCGGGTCGCACTCGGAGTCCAGCGGCAGAATCGCCTGGGCATACTTGGTGTCCAGGCGTTCGAGTCGGTCTTCGGTACGGAAATCGCGCGCCCCTACATATGGAAGCAACTCGACCACACACCCGGTCCCAATTTCCGCGAGTGTTTCGGTATCGCGCACGGTGAACCGATCCCCGGGCCGGACACGGTCCAGCCAGAAAACTTCAACGAACAGGCGCACCTGCTTTTCCCGGGGACCCAGCACGATGCGTGCGTAATCCTGCGGTGTCAGCAGCTCGCCAACTCTGACGTCCAACTTGTATATGCGACCCTCGCACGGCGAGCGGAGCGTCAACTGTTCCAGGTCCGCGCGACCCAGTTCCTCCGCGGCGAGCGCCCTCTCGAGCCCCCGCTTTTCGAGTTCCCGGGTCAGGGCGGCGCGGCTCAACTCCGTTTGTGAGACGGCGTTGGCTGACACAATCTGCGTGAGTCGATGGAGTTCGTCCTCGGCCAAGGCAACGCGCGCTCGCGCCTCCTCGACGGCCGCTTGCGCCACCCGCAAGGAGGCCTGCTCCACATTGGCGTCGAGCTGAACCAGCACCTGCCCGGTAGCGACCCGGTCGCCCTCTTTGCGAAGAACCGCAACCACGCGCTTCGCGACCGGCGCGCCCACGAAGATCTCACGACCGCACGGCTCGAGCAACCCGTAGAGACGCACCGGGGCAAGGTTGAGGTCCGGCGAGCGACCCGCCGTTGGAGGCCTGGACGACTCCCGGAACGACCGAAAAGCGTAGTAGCCGGCCGTGCCGGCCGCAACGAGAAACAGGAGCGTCAGCAGCGTCGCGCGAAACCTCATGCGGGCGAACTCCCAAGGTCAACATAGCGCTCCCGAGTATCCGAGACGACGCGTCCATTTTCCAGCTTGATCAGGCGATCCGCGTAGGGAAACACCCGCGCGTCGTGGGACACGACAACGACGATGCGGCGGTCCTCGATAGCGGTTCGCTTCAGGATGCTTATGACGGCCTGCCCGCTTTCGGCATCGAGCGCCGACGTCGGCTCATCGCACAGTAGCACCGACGGGTTTTTCAGCAAGGCCCGCGCGATCGAGGCCCGCTGCTTCATACCGCCTGACAGCAGCCTGGGCTGCATGTGTTCCGCGCCGGTGAGTCCTAGCGCCGCCAGCAGCTCCGCCGCCCGCTGGCGGAGTGCCCGCGGTGGACGGCTTCCCTGCACGCCTGTCGCCAGGAGAACGTTCTCGACGACGGACAGGCCCTCGACCAGCATCGGTTGCTGAAAGACAAAACCGTAGTTACGCAGGCGGACCGTTGCCGCGGCGGAGTCCGAGAGCTTCGTCACCTCTTCACTGCCAACGCGCAGGCGGCCCTCGGTCGGCCGGAGCACCAGGCCCACAATGGACAAAAGCGTCGTCTTCCCGCTGCCGGACGGACCGGCGAGAACGGTAAGCTCGCCGGCCGCGAGTTCCAGGTCGGTGGGAAACAGAACCCGCCGCACCTGGCGCCCGTCGGTGAAATCCCGAGCAATGCCCTCCAATACCAGTGGGTCGACGCGCATGTGTACGGGCCTCAGTGGAACACGGACGCGGGCTCTGCCCGCAGAGCCTGGGCCAGCGCGACCAGCGAGCCGAGTATGCTGACGATGATGGCGGCCGCCGCCAGTGCGGGCGGAACGAACGCCGGCATATGGCTGGGAACCGCGGAGCCGCGCGTGGCGTTCAGCAGAGCCGCCAGCAGGACCAGACCGAGAAACACCCCGGCACCCGCGATCATGAGCGCCTGACTGAGAACCACGACCACGATGTCTCGCCGTCGGCCACCCAAGGCCCGCAGGACGGCAAAGTCTTTGTAGCGTCCGAGCACACTGGCGTACATCGTCAGGCTGATGATGACGACGCCGATCAGCACCGCAATGGCCGTTGAGAACCCGAAGCTGCCGCCGATGCCCGTGTTAGTCACATAGTAAAAGCGCGTCAGTCCGGAGAGCTCGCTCTTCGAAAGCACGGAACATTGCGGCAGCGCCGCGCGCAGACTGACGACGGCCGTGTCGCGGTCGGTACCCGGCTGCCAGCGCACAAGGATGGCGGAGTAGCGCCCCGGCGGCGTGGCGGCAATCTCCCGTACCCGATCCAGTGCGGCAAAGACCAATGTGCCCTGAAAGCCCCGCGCCCCACGGGTGACGGCTGCGAAACGAACGCGGCGGCCGCCGATTTCCGTTACCGTAGACAGCAACGGTCGGCCCAGCTTGCCCAAATCGAGCGAGTCTATCGTGACCGATTCCCGGTCCAGCAAGGCGGCGGAGTCGCCTTCCACATAGTCCCAGGGGCCGGCCACGAGGCGCGGTCGGCGGCAGCCCACGAGGCGCACCGACTCGAACGACCCGTTGGGGGTGCGGAACAACCCGTTGGCAAACAACACCGGCTCGGCCCAATCAACCGCGGGGAAGCCCAAGACGCGGTCCAGATAGCGCACCGACACGAGGTTAGTTGCATCGGCGTTGCGCAGCTCGGCGCTGGTAATCCAGACGTCGGCCGCACTGTGGTCTACGAGCAC
>CAYYBO010000318.1:2752-5436 GCA_964470125.1 uncultured Planctomycetaceae bacterium
AATTTTGGGCACGTCAACCTGTTTTGTTGATTGGGGTTTGGCATGTAGGCGCTTGTTATCCATTAGTAGGGCGCACTTTTGTATAAGAGCACCGACATGTAGTTCAGTAGGCCGAAAAACACCGAGAGCTGCTGGCCCACAAGGAATACGATCGCCACGACACCCAGCAGCGAGCCCGCCGTCGACGAACGGTCGTGCAGCACCATTCGAAACGCCGCCCAGCTACGCATCGCGTGTCGCCTCCAGAGCCAGCCGGTGGGCGTCCTCAAAGCTCAGTGCGACCAGGGCGCTCGATCTCTCAAGAACATCGCGTGCCGGTTGGGCACCACGGCCCCCGACGACGATGCGGCACGCCGGGGCGACGGCGCGCACGCACGCGGCGGCGTCCAGCGCCTCCTCCAGACGCGAGAGCATCGACAGCGACAAAAACAGAGTCTGGGGCGATAGCGCGGCCACCGCCCGCGCGATCTCTGCCGCGGGCAAGCTTCCGCCGAGCAAACGCACAGGCCAACCCCGCAACCGCAGGTAGGTGCCCAGCGCCAGCGGCGCCAACTGGTGCTCATCTTGGGGCACGCAAGAGACCAACGCTGTCTGCCCGATCCGCGCGCCCTGCTCCGCCACGAGCGGCAGGATCGCGAGAAGGTGTCGCACGGTTTCCGTGGCCATGTGTTCCTGAAAGATGGCGAGCTCATTGCGCTCCCAACGACTTCCGACCTCCGCCATCGCTGGCAACAACAAGTCTGTTACGACCGTCTCCGGCGCCGACCGCTGCGCCAGGGCCGCACGCAATAAACGGTCCGCGGCGGCGACGTCTCCGCTGACGACGCTGCTCACCAGCCGGTCCACCTCCGCGGGGACAGCCTTCTGTGCCGGGACGCGCGCCGCGCGAACCATGTCCGGCAGGGCCTGCCGCAAGGCCTGCAAGGGGGCCGCCAGCTCGTTGCACTCGGGTGGCTTGATGATCCCTTGGATTGCGACGATCCAGCTTTCGAGCACGAGTGCGAACCCGTCCTGACGCGACCCCCGGGCCCCGAGCGTCGCGACAGACCACGCCGCTTCGTCGTGCAGGGCGGCGATCAGTCCGTGACGAAATACGACGCGCAGCAGCCGACCGAACTCGATTGCATTCTCCGACAACTCTCGCGACAATCGCCGCAGGTCTTCACGCTGGTGGTGGGACCACTCCACTCTCAGCCGCTCGCCCGCCAGCGCCGCCAGGCGATCAAACTCCCTGACAAAGTGCGCATAGGCCGAGTCGCCGGGAGGGCTGACTGACGGCGGACCAGACGTGCTTATGGTTGGCCAGTCGTTTTCCATCGGAACCGATTCTACGCCTGACGCGGGGGCTTGTCCCCTCAGGACCTGCCAGTCAGTTGACATAGAACAGTGATTCCAACTCACCGAGCCGCAGTGAACAAGCGGGCGCATTCATCTTCAAGAACACTGCCCGCCAATTCAACGGGCGGTCGCGCCGCCGCGAACACTTCGGTCGCCCGCAAGGTGATCTGCCGCCAGCCGCGCTCGGCCAACCACGGGATCGAAACGCCATACACAATGCGTCGCACTCCGGCCCAACAACACGCCGCCGCGCACATCGGACAGGGCTCGGCCGTTGCGTATAACGCCAGCGGCCGAGATCGCGACGCAGCATGGGCGGCGAAACACGCGTGGAGCGCGACCATTTCGGCGTGCAGAGTCGGATCAACCTGGGCCCTGTTCACACCGCGGGCGAGTTCCACGTCCGAGTCGATGTCGATGATCACAGCGCCGAACGGAGCGGAGGGGTTCTGCCGCGCGACCAAAATCGCGAGTTCCATCCAATGCTGGTCCGCGGCAGAAGTGGGAGTATCTTGGGTCATAATGTGGCCCGCGGCGGTTTCGTTTTCAGGCGCGCCAAGCCACCGTCCACGCCGATGACCTGGCCGGTCACCCAACTGCTGGCCGGACTCAGCAGCCAGCAGATTGGCTCGGCAACGTCCGCGGGCTGGCCGAGACGCCCCAGCGGGTGCATCGCGATCGAGGCGTTTCTGGCGGGCGCGTTTGACGTGATTCGCGCGCTCATCGGCGTCTCAACCAGGCCCGGGGCCACGGCATTGACGCGGATGCCCTGGGCAGCGTACGTGGCCGCTGCCGAGCGCATCAGTCCGATCACGCCCGCCTTGGCGGCGGCGATGGCCTCGTGGTTGGCCAGGCCAATCTCGGCTGCCGCAGACGTCATCAGAACAATAGAGCCGCCGGACTTCCGCATGACGTTCGCCGCAGCCCGGACCGTCGCGAACGCAGAGACGAGATTCAGCGCAAGCACTTCCTGCAGTTCGGCTGCGGTCGTCAGGTGCGCCGGCTTCAAGAGGATCGAGCCGGCACAGTTCAGAACGCCATCGACCTTCCCGGCCCAGGCTTGGGCTTCCTGCAGGCAGCGCTCGACTGGTTCGAAGCTTGTCGCATCCATCTCGCAGGTCTGGGCCTCGAGCTCCCCTGCCAGCGACTCGAGCTTCGCACGCGTCCGTCCGGCGAGCATGAGCCTGGCACCCGAGGCGTGCAGCCGCCGCGCCACGGTTGAGCCGATACCACCTGCGGCCCCGATGATGACGAAGACAGGCCTTGATGCTCCCTCTTGCGGCATGTCGAGCATGAGAGACGTCCTCCACATGGCACGAAATCGGCTGCAGCTTCGATTGGGTGAG
>CAYYBO010000319.1:0-2830 GCA_964470125.1 uncultured Planctomycetaceae bacterium
GTTGCCGAAACGCCCGCTGACCGACGAGAAGAGCACGACGGAGCGCAGGTCCTCCAGCGTCATCGTGGCCAGCAGGTTCTGTAAACCTTGGACTTTCGTCTCGAAGACCGCCTCGAACTGCCGCGCCGTTTTGTCCTCGATCCGTCGGTCTTCCAGAACGCCGGCGCCGTGGACCAGCGCTCTGATCGGGCCCAGTCTGCCTCGCACGTCGGCGAGCACCCTGCGCAGGTCCTCCTTGTCGCGGACGTCGGCCTGCCGGTACTCGAGTGTCGCGCCCGTGGAGCCGATTCTTTGCAACGTCCGCCGAATGGCACGATCGGCCAGGCGGCGCTCAAACGACGCCTTCAACGCGGCGGGGCTGGGCTTTGCGGCGTCCTCGAATTCGTGGCGAAGAATCGCTTGTTTGATCGCCGCTTCGTCCTCGAGGCCCGAAAGCCAGGCCGGCTCGTCCCTCGGTGACGCCGAACGACCCAGCAGGACCAGCGTGGGCTTGACCCGCCGAGCCAGGGCGCAGACTGCCTCCGCCGTGACTCCCCGCGCGCCGCCGGTGACGACCACAACTTCGCCGGGCTCAATCGGCGGCGAGCCTCCGCCAACAGGGCCGGGCGTAAGCTGCAGTCCGCGACGGGCGCCGGCTTCGAGGCCGACCTCGATTGGTCCTTCGCTCACCAACTCCCGCAACACGGCGTCTGCGACCGCGGCGGCGTCGGTCCAGGCAGGGGCCACGTCGAGTGCCAGGCAACGCACGCCGGGCCATTCCCTTGCCGCTGTTTTGACCAGCCCGGCCAACGCCCCATGAAGCGGGTCGAAGGGATCGCCGGTCAGCCCGAAATGGCCGTCCATCCGCGATACGGTGGCAAGCACGGCACCGCCCTCGGTGGCTGCTGTCTTCAAATCGGCCGCGACTTGCTTGAGGATGCCGAAGGCGCTTCGGGCCAAGTTGCGGGAGCCCGCTCCCCTCCGACCGACGTCGGACTCGCCTGGCGGAGCCACGAAGACCAATCCGCCGACCGCCGAGGCGGCGTCTCCGGTCGGCGGCGACGACGGATCGACGAGTCGAGAAGAGCACCCAGCCGCGGCGAGCCGGCTAACCAGGGCGTTCGACAATTCAGCGCCATCGTCCGTCACCCAAATCTCTCGGCCCGCCGCAATGGACAGACTCCCTCCGCTCGCCGACGGCAGATCGACGCATCGCAGGACTTGGCGTTGAAGGGCTACGCTTGCGGGGGGCGAGTCTTGCGGCGATGGTGGGGACGCCGATTCCGCGGATTGACGCACCTGGTGTTCCCGTCGGCCACGGGGGGCCGACGCTACGGGTACGGCTTCGTCGGGCTGAGGAGGCGAGGGCGACGTCGTGTCCGCCACGCCGAGGTACTCGGTGATCTGTCGAAGCGTCCGCAGGCTGCCCATGTACTCGGGCTTCACCGCCGGCAGGTTCGGCACGCGGCCTTCCAACGCTGCGAGGATCTCAACGCGTTTGATCGAATCGACGCCCAAGTCCGCTTCCATGTCCATGTCGAGGTTGAGCATTTCGCGGGGGTAGCCGGTCAAGTCGGCCACGACGCCGAGCAAGGCATCGCCGACGTTCGGTCGGCTCCGAGAGCCGGTCTCGACATCAGTGTGGCGCCGGCTAATAGCCGGTACAGACTCCGCATCCTGCACGGCATCTTCGGCGGCGGATCGGAATTCGGTTGTACGAGGGTGCGGCTCTGCGGGAGGGCAAGGCGCCTGGGGAGGGAGAGGCTCCTGCCGCGCCTGACCAGCGCCGCTCTCGACGAACGCGACGATCTCGCCCAAGGTGCGGATCGTGCCCATGTGATCCGGTGAGATGCCCTTCCAGCCGGGCAGCCGCTCCTCGATGCCCGCGAGGATCTCCACCCGCTTGATTGAGTCCACACCCAGGTCCGCCTCGATGTCCATCTCGAGCTGCACCATCTCGCGCGGGTAGCCGGTCTTCTGGCAGACGACTTCCAGCACGGCCTCCTCGATCTGCTTCCGGTCAACGGCCGATGCGGCAGCGATTGCAGGTTGCTGCACGGCTTCAGGGGCCGCGGCTGCGGCGCTCGGTTCCGGCAATGGCACAAATCTCCCCGAAGCCTCCACGGCGGCGGGGACAGACGACGCAGGCATCGAAGCAACCAGCGGCGGCAACACGGGCATCGCCGTCGACGGCTCGGGGACCTGCAAGCCCATCGTCCGGGCAAGCAGTCGCTGCTGCCCTTCTACCAACTGCTGGATCGTGCGATGCGATTGCTCCTGCGTCGCAAGGAATCGTTGATGGGCCTCGGCGGTCTGCTGTTGGAGCCGCTGCATGGCCAGCAGGCCCTCTTGGATCATCCGCAGACCTTCGGACATCGCCGCTTGATTCGCTGCTTCCACCGGCGGCCGCGACTGATCGGGCGTGGCGACCTCGGGATTGCTGTCGGGCTCTTCAACGTCGAGGGACGGGCCGCTTGCGGGGGACGGTGACTGCTCCCATACCCTTGACATCGCTTCGCGACGTAAAGGGCAGGCGGTCGCGGCTCTGTTCGGGGGCGTCTGATCGCTCGGTGCGTGTGAACTCATCGGCGAGCGGTAGTTGGCACCGGTGAGTTGCACGACCATCTTCGGCTTGCGCGGCTCGGCGACCGGCCGTTCCCATCGCGTCAGATCGACGGACCGACCTTCGGCGGCGAGTCTCGCGAGCACCCTGGCCAAGTCCGCGACCTCGGAACCTCGCCCGAGGGAGGCATCCAAGGCGACCTCGGAGTGCGGCAGATCGCCAAGGATCGGATCATCGACGCCCACCGGCGCCACCTTGTTCTGCATACTACCGCCGACGTGGCCCGCG
>CAYYBO010000319.1:2840-5418 GCA_964470125.1 uncultured Planctomycetaceae bacterium
ATCGACCGGACCAAGCCGCTGAGCGTCGCCTTGGGGCCGACCTCCAGGAACGTGTTCGCCCCGGCGGCGTGCAGGTTGACGATCATGCCGACGAAATCGACCGGGCGGGCCAACTGGTGGGCCAGCAGGTCTCGTGAAGCCGTCGGATCTTCGGGATAGGCTTCGGCCGTCGTGTTGGAAAAGACGGGAATCTCGGTGCTCTCGAAGGGCACGGCCTCCAAAGCATGGCGGAACGGGCCCAACGCCCCTTCCATCAAGCGACTGTGAAACGCCCCCGACACGGCCAACTGCTTGACAGCCCAGCCGCGAGCCCGACAGGCCTCGTATGCCGCCGCGACGGCCTCGCGGCTGCCCGACAGCACGCCTTGCTCCGGGCTGTTGCGGTTGGCGACGATTACGTCAAGCTGTTGTTCCGCAACCAGCTTGGCCAATTCGCCGATCGGCGCCCGCACGGCCAGCATCGTCCCGCGATCACCTTCGCCCTCGGCCATCAGGCGGCCGCGCAGGCGGGACAACCGGTGCAGGGTGTCGGCGTCGAAGCGTCCGGCGGCGCAGAGCGCGGCCAACTCGCCGAAGCTGTGCCCGGCGGTCATGTCCGGCTTCACGCCGAATCGCTCCAGCACGCGGACCAGCCCCAGTTCCAAAGCCCCGAGGGCCGGCTGGGCGAATTCCGTCCGTGTCAAGTCGGCATCCTGCCGGCGCCGGGCTTCCTCGGAGAAGGTGCGAGGTGGATAGATCACATCACCGAGACGCCGCTCAGCCTCGTCGGCGAGCGACTCGGCTGACTGTAATGCATCGATCATCTCGGCGAAGGTGCAGGCAAGCTCTCTGCCCATGCCCACGTAGTGACTGCCCTGTCCTGGAAATAGGAAAGCCAGCTTGCCCGGCGGTCTGCCTGTGCCATGGAATATGTTCGGCTGGCTCCGCGGTGCCTGCGGTTCGGGCGATGGCAACATCATCTTGGCTTGTTCAAGCAGTTGCCGCGGGTCGTCCGTTGATTCAACGACGAGGACCAACCGGTGTTCGTGCGCCGCTGAGAAAGTGCGGCGGGACGCCGCCGCCCGATGTGCCAGCCACGCTCTGTCGTGTTGTGACTCCGCAAGGAAGGCCAGCCAGTCGTCCACCTGTTCGCCGAGCGCCCGTTGCGTGTCGGCGGAAAGAGCGATGATCTCCGTCGAGCCGTCCCAGGCCGTCTCGGCCAAGGCCGCACGGTGCTCCTCGAGGACGGCGTGGAAGTTGCTGCCGCCGAAGCCGAAGGCGCTGACGCCGGCTCGCCGGGGGCAACCGCTCTTGGCAACCCACGGCCGTGCCTCGGTGTTCAGGTAAAAGGGGCTGTCGTCCAGGCCCAGCTTGGGATTGGGCTGTTCGATTTTGATCGTCGGCGGCAAAGCGCGGTGGTGAATCGCCATCGCCGCCTTGATCAGGCCCGCCGCTCCCGCGGCGGCCTTGGTGTGGCCGATCTGCGACTTGACCGAACCCAGGGCGCACCACGCGCCGTCGCTTTGGGCCTCGCGGAAAACGGTCCGCAAGGCCTCGAACTCGGCCACGTCGCCCACTTTCGTGCCCGTGCCGTGGGCCTCGATCAACTCGACGGCATCCGGTCCGAAGCCGACCTGGCGGTACGCGTGGCGCAAAGCCCGGGCCTGCCCGGCGGGGTGGGGCGCGTAGATGCTTTGGGATCGACCGTCGCTCGAGGTGCCTATCGCCGAAATCAGGGAGTAGACTCGATCGCCGTCGCGCTGGGCATCCGGCAGGCGCTTCAGGACAAGCATGCCGACGCCCTCGCCAAGAACGGTTCCGTCGGCGCTGTTCGAAAACGGCCTGGCGTCGCCGGTCAACGACAGGGCGGTGGTCTTGCTGAAGCACATGTACATGAAGATGTCGTTGAGCGTGTCCACGCCTCCGGTCAAGGCCATGTCACAGCGGCCGGAGGCGAGCTCCATGACGGCCAGGTGCACGGCGGCCAGCGAGCTGGCGCAGGCGGCGTCCACCACGCAATTCGTGCCGCGGAGATTCAGGCGGTTCGCGATCCGCCCGGCGACGACGTTGCCCAACAGGCCGGGGAACGAGTTTTCCTGCCAACTGACGTAGCCATCGCCGATGCGGCGGACCACGTCGTCGGCGACATCCGATGCCACGCCAGCGTCACTCAGCGCCTTCCGCCATATGGGGTGCCCCAGGCGCCCGGACAGCGGCAGGGCCAGCTCTTGCGTACCGGTCACGCCCAGCACGACGCTGACTCGCTCGCGGTTGAACTCCCGTCCCTCGCCGTAGCCGGCGTCCTCCAGGGCGGCCTTGGCTACGATCAGACCGAGAAGCTGGGACGTGTCCGTCGCTTCGAGGATCGTCGGAGGAATGCCGAATTCCGTGGGGTCGAAGGCGATGGGCGGCAGAAACCCGCCTCGCTTGCAGTACGTCCGGTCCGGGGCCTTCGGATCTGGGTCGAAGTACGCGTCCGCCGGCCAGTGGGTCGGCGGCACTTCCGTCACGCCGTCCTCGCCGCGCCGCAGAAGCCGCCAGTACTCGACAAGGTTCCTCGCCCCGGGAAACATGCAGGCCATGCCGACGATGGCAATGG
>CAYYBO010000320.1:0-3503 GCA_964470125.1 uncultured Planctomycetaceae bacterium
TTGTCTTGGAGACAAATAGGGGGCCGACGCTACGAGCAATCGTGAAATGCCCTAGCTGCCTGGTTGGCGATTGGCCGGGGACTCAACTGGGCTTTTGAGGCGCGCGAGGACCTGCCCCCCCACGCAGTGCAACATAAGATACCTTATGGGACGTTGGAATTCGCGGTTGGCAAACGCAGTCTGCGGGACGCCACGTGGCAGCGACCTCTCGCTTAGGCGTCAATGCCACGCGCCTAGCGCGCTCGCGGTGCTCCTCGAGTTCGCAGCCTGCCGCGCTGCCGCTTGGAAGACCGGCACACTTGTACGTCCCGTTGTGCACGGCCGCCGGCAGGAGTCTCGCCTTGCCCGCCCGCGCAACTCACCCGGTGAAGCCGCCAGCAGGAGTTTGCACGGCAGCCGTGCTGGGCCAGCACGGCAGACACCAGCAGGACGACGCGGCCCGTGACCGTGAGCGTGTAGAGATTCCGGGACACGTTGGCCAGGATACCCGCGCGCTCCAGAGCGCGCAGATGATGATAGAGCGGACCGGCCTGCAAGTTGACCGCCCTGCTGAGCTCCCGGTGACTGCCCGCCCCAGTAAGCACCGCTCTGGCAATCCGCACGCGGTCTGGGTGTCCCAACCCAGCAAACAGCCCGGCCAACGTTGCTGCATTCACGCTATCCAGAATCCTTGCCTTCGGACGCATCCCAGGCCGGGCAAACAATTCCTGACGGCGAGCGACGTGGAAATCCACTGTGCCGCCGACCCGTTCTCCGACAACGACGGCCACAGCCACACCGAAGGCCTTCTCGCCTGCCACCAAACCCGGCAGCCATAGAGCCACGCTCTCTGGCGGAGACGTCCTCGAGCCTGCTCTTGTCTTACCCCCCCGCGTGCCGCCGCGTCGTCGCTTCAGCAGACGCCTTGTTTGCGGCTTCGCCGCCCTACTAATCCCTCTCGTTTTGGACTTGACTCTAGGCATGTTCATCCCGCCTACGCTCATGCGCCAAGCGATCTCCGTTTCCACGCCCCCTCACCACCCAGCAGCCGACAAGTACCATATCGGCAGGATTTCACGGCACATAGTATAATATTATATTATTACAATATGACATTATAACATATTATCAATTGTGGTCCCCAACACCTGCAGCTCTATTCTGCTGGACTTCCAGGGAGCGACAACGCCGCTCACGCCGACAGCCCTGCAGAGAACCCGCATAGCCGGACTCCACGTGTCGCCATGCCCCCTCCGACCTTCGAAGATTGCCGTCCGAATCGGCGTCACGCCGGCGTCCCCGTTGGCGCTGGCCCGGTTACCGCCGCGCCGCAGCGACGGGCCGGTCATTCGCTGGCCGCACAGACCCAAGTCCGTTACCGCCTGCTACTTGCGCGAATCGTGCCTTCTCCATCACAAATGGCGGTAGAATACAAACCTGTCCGTGCTCGGGGCAACCCTGGCAGTCCGTGGCAAAAGGGGACTGGCTCCGGGCCGAAGGGCACTGGCACTACCGGGAACGGCGTTCCACCAGGTGCCTGTCCCCTTTGGCCACCAACAGAACATGACTGCCCGGGAATCCAAGCGGCCCGGGAGAGGGAGACTATGGGCGGCAGGCTTCTTGGTTTGTACATTTCGGCCGTTGCTTCGCTTGCCATGCCGGCGTCGGCAAACGCGACTCCCCGGCCGCTGGCCTCGCTGATCCCCGCCGATTGCCTGGTGGCGTACTTGGCGAAACCGTACGCAGCATCCGGTTCAGCGGCGCAAGCCACCACAACCAGACCTGCGGCAGAGGAGCGTCTGCCGGAATTGTCGATCGCCTCGATCATCGTGTTCCTAAACGCTAGCGGCCTGATCCCCGACGAGGGCCAAGTCTTCGCGGACGTCGCTGCCGCCCTGCCCCTTCTGGGTGAATTCGAGCACGCCGTGGTGCTCCTCGATGTATCCAGTCGCGCTGTCCGTACTTCCTCCGGGCCCGGCAACGGGGAGGAGGTCAGTCTTCGTCTCAAGGACCTACAGGCGGCCATCCTCTTCCGAACCAAAGGGCGGCAACGACTTATACTGGAGCACATCAATCGCATCGCAGGGCGTTACACCAACGAGCAGGTGGGCGATCTCGAGGTTGTCGACTCAGCGGCGACGGCCCACCAGCGCCTTAAGGATGAACGCCTGCCTGGTTGGGCCATATGGGAGTGGGGACGGATCGATGATTTCTTCGTGATCAGCTTCGGGAGCGGAGCGTTTGAGAAAATCGTCAGCACCTCCGCGGGTAAGCAACCTAGTTTGTCGAGTGACCCATGGTTCAGGTCGGCGCAGGCCGCCACCAACGGCGCCCAGGCGGCCGCTCAGTGCTACATTGCTCTGTCACGGGTCGAGGACCGGCTGGCGCAGGTAGCCCAACGCCGGCACACCCGGGTGATCCGAGCGCTGGAGGCGGAGCGCATCACCAGGGATTTGTGGACCATCGGGCAGGAAGGCCAGGCGCTCACCTGGTATCGCTGCTATCAGAGGGACGGCCAGGATGTGCTGCGCCGTTACAGCGACCCTTCGCGGTATCCTGCCAAGCATCGACGGATAGTCCCACCCAAGGCCCGCCGCTACGGCATCATCCACGTGCCGACACGCTGGCTCGTGGACAATCTGCCGCGTGCATGGTTGGCCGCGCAGGCGGAAAGCGAGGCGCGATCCTGGAGCAAGGTCTGGAGTAACCTTGAGCAGGAAGCCGGCATCGACATCCACAGGGGGATCATTGAGCACCTGGGCGAGAACGTGGTTATTTGAGACTACCCGCCCCACCCTCTCAAGATTCCATTCGCCTTGACCATCGCCGTCGAGATCGACGATCGCAAGGCGGTGCAAATGGCCACGGACACCCTGCTGGCTGCCTGGAGCAAGTACTTGGACCAGCGTGCTGAGCAGTCCGGGCACCAGTTGCTACGGGTGAAGGTGCGGCACGATGCCGATGGTCTGTGGTATCTCCAAGCCGGCATTCTCGGCCCTGCGATGAAGGTCACGGAAGGCTATATCGTGTTCAGTTGGTCGCCTCAAGCTCTTCGCGACGCGCTGGCGTTCATCGAGCCACGAACGGATTAGGCAATATCGGCCGCGGGCGACTCTAGCGAGGCTTCGGCTGCGATCCTCTCCCCAGCCGCCACGATCCACGAGGTCCTGTGCGGGAGTACGAGACCGCCCCCACATTTCCGATGTGCTTCGCCTCCTGGTTTAAGGCACTCCAGGCGCACGGGCGGCATGCTCGAACAGTTGACTTTAGCAGTAAATCGTGATAAATATAGTATCCTCAAGAAGTTGGCACCACACCCGCGGGGGCGGGTGAAGGAATACACCCCAAACAAACCTCCTGGGCGTCAAACGCCGGAAGGAGAGGAGCAGCGCCGTGGCGAACAAACCGAAGGCAGGGCTTGGCGGCATCATCGGCGTCATCATCGGCGCGGTGGTTGTCGGAGGCATTGCTGGGACCCCCCTCTACCTCCGCCATCTCGAGTCCCACGACCGCGCCCTTAAGGC
>CAYYBO010000320.1:3513-5417 GCA_964470125.1 uncultured Planctomycetaceae bacterium
GCGGCGCGCGTTGAAGTAGTTTTTTTCCGCCGAATTGTCATAAACCTAGACGGGCACCTTGCGGCCTTGGCAGATGCTGACGCCCTCCGTGCGGAGGACGAGAGGCTCACGCCGCAAATCGCAGACGAGATCAAAGCAACACGTTCGGACGTCTTCGGCACGCACCTCACGAACAGCTTGAGTCAGACTCTCCAGTTGCTCCGCGAAACAGAAGCGAAGGACAACCAACGGAGCATCCGCCACAGTACCGAAGCGAGCAGCCAAGGCGGACTGCTTGGCGCCGGCGCAGCCGTCACCGAAGTACGCCGCGAACACTTCCAGACTGTCGCCAAGCTGCGGTCAGAAGCTGATTCTGCCATGAGCCGCCTTCGGACCATCACGCGGGGGCAGGACACCGCCGGGGGCCTGCTGGAAGTAACCCGCGTTCAGGCGCTCTATTACCTTGAGCGACAACTGAGCTCAACCACCCAGTCTGCCGCCCTCCAGCGGCTCACCCACATCGCCCAGTTACAACGCGAACTGACCGCCAACGAGACCCGTAATCCCGCCACGGCGATCGCTGACATCACTGCAAGAATCGACGCCTTGTCAAGCCAACTCACTGCGGCAGAAGAGGTGCTCGAGACCCTCCGTCCCTCGGTGGCCGCCATCGCAAGCAGAATTGCCGACCACGAGACCGCTGCGGCGGAGGCCTGGACAACGCTTGGCGAGATCGACCTGCGGTCAGTCACGCCTGGTTCGTCAACCGAAGCGCGCTACCTGAAGCTGGCCGCGGCGGCCCGGCAAGCCGAGGCACATGCCGCCGCGTTGCGCACTGGGGCGGCGAACGCCTCACCCGCCGAGGACGGCACGGACGAGTCCGACGGGCGGCCAGCCCAGCGAGCACAGAGTCTTGACGAGTTGCGTCTGCGCCTGCAACAGGTGGAGGAAGCCAGCGCGGTGTTGTTGAACAGTCGCCAGCTCCTTGAATCGCAACGCCAGCACCTTGTGGACCGGGCGGGTGACTTGGCGGCGCAGCGTTCGTCGCTTCAGGAGGTCATCGCCGAGCGCCACGCTGAACTGCGCGGGCTGTTGCAGGAGACCGACACCCATGCGGAGCGTGCGCAGAAAGCCTACGCGGAATCCCTGGCCACCTACAAGCTTGCCGACGGCGCGGCTCAGGCGGCGTTACGCGCCGCCAAAGCTCGAAAAGCACGCGCCGCAGACCAGGCTCGGACGTCCGGCGGATCCACGGACGAGCGACTTGAGCTGATCACCAAGGACGCCGATACCGAGGCCAGTGCGGAGTGCCTGGCGGGCGAGATCGCCTTCGCCATGGCCATGGTCCACGCCAAGGAGGTTGAGACTCTCAAGACGCGGCAAGCCGTGGGCATGTTGTCGGCTCGCCTGCTCGGGACCGAGCCGCCCGCGTCCGCGGACGCCCCCATCGAGAGCGCTCGCCAGGAAGCCGGCAAGCGGTTAGCCGAGGCCGCCAAGCATTATGAGTCGGCTGAGAAACTGCTCGCCAGCGCCAGCACCAAAACCGCAGCGGCATCGCTGACCGGCGCGAACTATGTTTGGACGATGCATGTCGGCCAAGCATCTGTCCATCTGCTGCGGGCAAGCCTTGCAGCGAGCGTAGACGGCCAGCCAGATCGCGAGTCCATTGATCAGGCGTACGCACTGCTCACCAAGGTTGCGGAAGGTCGCGAGCAAAGCCCCCTCGTTTCCACTGCGCTGGCAACGCTGGCGTATTTACAACGGACTGCCCAGTAGCCGCGCCCAAACCCATCTCCCTCCCGCAGCAAAGCCGTATAATCGTGGAGAACCTCTAATTACATTATATCCCGAATGTTACGCGCATCCGCAACAGCATGGCCGGGCCAAGCCACAGCGATCAGACCAGGCGTAACCCGAGGATTAGG
>CAYYBO010000321.1:0-5402 GCA_964470125.1 uncultured Planctomycetaceae bacterium
GGGTTCGACAGTGCGAAAAAAAGTTAAAAATCCGATAGCTTCGTAACTTGGGCTAAACCAGGCCAACAACCGGCTCCGCCGCATGAACGAGGATCTCGAGGCGCGCGTTCAAGAGCGAACCGCCGCCATCTCGCAACTGCACGCCTTCGTCGCGGAACTTAGCGGCATGGACTCCATCGAGAGAATGGCTGATTTCGTGGTCAGCAAGACCGCGCAGATGTTGAACAGCCGGCGCGTATCGCTGATGCTGCCCGATTCGAGCGGCGAGTACCTCACAATTGCCGCGTCGGTCGGCGTCCCCGACGAGGCCAAAGACCGGATTCGAGTGCCCATCGGGGCGCCGATCGCCGGCCAGGCCTTCGCGGAAGGTCGGTCCATCGTCACCAACAACCCGGATCAGGCGAGCCCTGCCAATCAGCGGTATGACACCGAGTTCTTCGCGGTGCTGCCTCTGGCGTCGGCAATCCTCCGGACGCCCGGGCATACCGTGGGGGTCCTTAGCGTCACAGAACACGCGGGCGGAAAGCCTTATGACCAGGAGGCGCTGGCAACCCTGGAAACCATCACCGAGTCCGCGGCCGTCGCCCTGCAGAACCAGATACGACTCCGGGAACGAAACGAGGCCCGGGATGCCGTCATCATGGCCCTGGCCAAGCTCGCCGAGCACCGCGACCCCGAAACCGGCGCCCACCTCGAGCGAGTCCAGATCTACTGCCGGATGCTGAGCGAGGGGTTGGCGGAGAATCCTCGCTATGCCTCTCAAATCAACTCGGAGTTCGTCTCCGCCATCTTCCGTTCGTCGCCTCTGCACGACATCGGTAAGGTGGGGATTCCCGACGCCATCCTGCTGAAGCCCGGCCCCCTGACGCGCGAAGAATTCGAGGTCATGAAGACCCACACAACCATCGGGGGCAATACGATCCGAACACTGGTGCGACAGCGGCGACAGCAGAGCTTCCTCCAGATGGGCATGGAGATCGCCTACTACCATCACGAACAATACGGAGGGGGCGGCTACCCCGCCGGTCTTGCGGGCGAGAGCATCCCGCTGCCGGCCCGGATTCTGACGGTCGCCGACGTGTACGACGCCATGCGCTCGCGTCGAGTGTACAAGCCGGCCCTGCCCCACGGCGAAGCCGTCGCCTTCATCGAGAAGGAGGCCGGTGTGCGGTTCGATCCGGACGTGGTGGAGGTCTTCCTCCAGCAGCAGCACGATTTCCAAAAGATAGGGCAGCAGATCAGGGACGAAGTCTCCGCCGTAGACCCCAGGATCGATCCACGGGTGGCGGCGGCGGCGCCGGCCTGACCGACGGCATCCTGCACCAAGGGCGCGGTTCATTCCTACTGAGCGATTTCAATCTCCGCTGTGGGGCCCTTGGCGCCGCGGGCGACTGCCCTGACGTAGCCGACGGCGGCCGTGCCCTCGGGCGTCTCGGGTAATCGAGCCTGGGCCGACCAGGACAACTTGCACGGCACGCCGGGGTAGAGAGTGACCTGGGAGCTGTCGCCGCGCTTCACCTCAAGCTCGATCGGGTCTTTGTAAAGATAGTCGATCTTCAGCTTGAACTCAGCGGATTGGTCGGAGTTCGGGTGGGTAAAGGCCGGGCGAAGCTCGAGGGAACAGGAGGCCGACTCCGCGTCTGGGTCAGGATTTTCCGCCGTCATGGTGAGGGTGGTGCCGTCCAGCCCGCCCTGGGCGATCGCCTTGCCGGCGGAGTCGTACACGCTGACCGCCGAGTCAGTGAACTTGGCGTAGTCGTCCTCGGAGACCTCGATGTGAATCCTCGCCGCCCGCACTTCCGATGTGAAGTCCAGAGTGATCTTCTTTCTATCGTCGTCGGCCTTGAGCTTCCTGTTTTCCGCCTTGCGATAGCCTTCGATCTTCCCGGCGACGTCAACGATGACCGGCCGCTGGAAGAGGTTGAGCAGCGAAACCTCCCCGGAAGGCGACTCGCCGGGGGATGCAGCCAGGTCGGTGATGGTCTCCGGCTGCGCATGAACGCCGTCGAAACGAACCTCGATATCAAACGTTGATTCCTCGTCCGGCCTTGTGCTGGTGACCGGGAGCTCCCACACGCCCGGTTCAAGATCCTTGCTCACCGTGTAGCCCGACTCGCGGATGTCGTTCCTGGTGTCCAGGCGCAGTTGCCCGCGGGCGATGGACAGGCCGTTCGGGAGGTAGATGTAGTTAACCCGGGCGGTGCTGGGCTTGTCTTCGACGGCCCGGAGGGTGAGGTGCATGGCGCTGGCGCCTGCGGGGACGTACACGAAATACCGCCGGGCCTTGTAACCCTGGACGGTCTGGTTTTCGAGCTTGATACGATAATCATCGGCGGGGGTCGCCTGGTGCGGGACGATGATGGAGTTGAACAACCGCAGCACCACGTCATCACCGTCCAAGCCCTCGACCACCGCCGTGTGCAAGCCCGGCTCGGCCAGCTTGGCAGCGTCGTACTTCACGTTGACCGTGGCAGGTTGCACGTCACGGAAATAGATCTGGTCCTGCTGGAGCATGCACCAGTCCGCGGTGGAGCGGAGCGTCAGCCGGCGCGAGAAGCCGGTGAGGGCGGCGGCGTCGGTTTGCGGCACGAAGATCGGCTTGATGGTGAAGGTCTGCGGCCGGTCGGCGGGGAAGTAGGTGGCCCGCCAATAGGCCGCGGCGCCGGCCCCGTCCGAGCTCATCGGGCTGTTGGTGGAGACCTCGAAGCCGTAGAGCGGGTCTTTGCCGTACTTGGCCACCAGGACGTCGAGCGCCTGCCCGGCCTTGGCCAGATTGGGCTTGCCCGCGCCGTAGTCCAGAACGGTGAATCCCGGGACGGCCTCGGCGGTGTTTTTCAAGGCGGCTTTGATCCAATCAGCGCGGGGAGTGACGCCGTGCTTGGCGCGAGTCTGTTGGGCGAGCAAGGCGCAGAGGCCCGCGGCATAGGGCGAGGCCATGCTGGTGCCGCTCCAGAAATCGCCGCGGCGGTTCCACCTGGGAACAGTGGACGTGTTCCAGCCGGGGGCGGCGATGTCGGGCTTGTCCAGTTCGCCGCCGCGCGAGCTGAAAGCCGTAACCTGGGCCTGCTCGATCTGTACGCCCATCATGTCGCGGGCGGTGTCCGCGGCCAGCAGGGCAGCGACGCTGATGACGGCATTGGCCCCCGCGGGCGTGCCGACCGTGGAGAGGCCCGGCCCCTCGTTGCCGGCGCTGGTGCAGATGATCAGGCCGGGATTCTCGCGGAGAAGCTTGTCGACGAATTCGTCGATGTCATGGCTGCCTTCCTTGACCGATCCGATGCCGAAGCTCAGGTTGCAGACGACGGTGACGTTGTGTTCGCGGCCGAACTTGGCGGCATACTCGAACGCGGACTTCATCGAGCCGGTTGTCGTCGAGCCGCCGGCCAGGCGGTTCTCGCCGATCTTCATGCTGATCACTTTGGCCCCGGGGGCGACGCCGTCGAAACCTTCCTGATCGAGGATGCGATAGCCCGCGGCGATGCCGGCGACGTGCGTGCCGTGGCCGCCGTCGTCGTGATGCAGCACCACCTTGTGCTTCTTGATGAAGATGTTGAGAGCGATGGTCAACGGGACGATCTGCTTCTCCTTCTTCTCACGGGCGAAGGTGAAGGTGTCCTGGTTCAACTTGTAGTTGCCAAGCGGCTTCTCGTCAGAGAAATCCCGGTTGGCGTTGGTGTCCACGTAGCAGACGGCATCGTCGTCCGTGCCGTCGTCCTGCGAGATCACGCAGACGCCGAACACGTCATCCCTCTTGCCGTTGTCATTCACGTCGGGCACCGAAGAGTTCGCGTAGGCCTTCTCCTTGATGAGCCCGAACCAGACGGTCGTTCCGGGCGGGCGATGTTCGGGCGGCGGAGGGGTGTAGAGTTCGGGCACCCCTTTGTCGGCGTAGTGGACGATCTTGTCCTTGGTGTCGTTCCAGATGGCCCGAGCGATCTCAATGTCACCTTGGCCGGAGAAGTCCTGCACATCGATAACCTTGATCTCGCCTGCGGGGGTCTTCTGAAGGCCGGCCACACCCATGTCCACCCCGGTATCCAAAACGGCGATGACGATGCCGCGGCCGTCGATGTCGGGCTTGGCCTTGCGGTAGGCGTCAACCTGGCAAGTGGACAGGGAGAGCTGGGTCCAAGGCAATTCGGTTTGTCCAGAGAGAATGCTCGCCGCAGACAGCAGCAATAGGGTGGCCAGGATCACGCTTCGCATGGGCTTTCTCCGAAATTCAGGGTCCCAAGAATGACTTCCCCCGACGGCCGTCCCGTCATGCTCTCACGGAGCACCCGGGCACGGCTCGACTCGAAGGTTGGTTATACCCGGCGGTTGCGGGCCCGTCCACAATCAGAAGCGGCATTGAGGCGGACTGCTTCTTAACGCCCTCTTTGCACGCCGCGGCCGCCGCCTTAGCGCAAACGATACGGCCGTTTAACCGAAAACACAGACGGGCTTCATCAGGGCTTAACGGAGGGGATATAGCATTCTTTCTCGTGTGGGCCGTCGTTCGGCCCACGGCGTGGGCTTGCGTTTGCGGCACAGGGAGGCAAGACATGAAAACCCGAGCAGCCATAGGCGGCGGCAGGATTCCGATGGATCATCAGTCGCGGAGAGCTTTCACGCTTATTGAACTCCTTGTGGTGATTGCGATCATCGCGATACTGATTTCGATCATCATGCCTTCGATTGGCGCGGCCCGAAAACACGGTATGGCGGTGAAGTGCTCGACGAATCTGCACCATGTTAGTCAGGCGATGGGGAGTTACTTGGCCGACAACGTCAGCATCTACCCGCCTGCGTATGTCTACCCGTATGACGCGGAAGGCAACTATGACCTGGAAAACCAGCCAGTCGATCACCCCTACGGATACATTCACTGGTCGTGGTTCCTGTACTCCAAGGGAGAGGTGCCGGAGGATGCCTTCAAGTGCCCGTCCATGTCGAACGGCGGGATCCCAAGAACCAATCCCGGATCACGAGACTGGGAGCAAGGTCAGATAGATCAGTTCGGCGGCCGCTCCGCCAGCGGTCTGGAGGACAAGCAGGCTCCTCGGATCGCCTACACCGGCAACGCCGCCATCTTCCCGCGGAACAAGTTCACGCGGCTGCTCTCCGGCGGTCCGCGAGTCAATGTGCTCGTCAACGAGACCCGGATTCACGATCCCGGCCGCGTGGTCCTGGCCACCGAGTTCAACGACAACTGGAAGTCCCTGGGCATTGGCTCCGAGGGAGGCATCCTGGTCAAGAGCCACCGGCCGATCAGCCCCTTTGGCCACATCATGTCCGGCAGCGATGAGTACGCTGCTGCCGAGGCGGCGCCCGGCTTTTCCTATGGAACTCCGCCGCACTACGGCCTTAACCCAAGTTACGGAGTTAAGGAACAAGAACGGCCTCGGCGGGATTGCCAGGGC
>CAYYBO010000322.1:0-5397 GCA_964470125.1 uncultured Planctomycetaceae bacterium
CGTTCGTGATGGACGCCAGCTACGTCTGGCTCCGCGCGGACGGGGTTCGGGTCCTCAAAACCGAGTACCCAATTCCGATCGAGATCGACCCGACAATCGGAAAGACGGATAAGCGGATCTCCCGCCTATTCCGGACGGCCAGCCTCTACGGCTGGTACAACGAGTCGGACCTCGATATCAAAACTATCAATGTTGGTCCCGCCTCTCGCCTGGCCCTCGAAGGGGCCGAGGTAAGTTTATCGTGGAATTTCGTCTGGGACATCTACCGGCAGGCGAGCGAGGAAGCCCGCCGCATCCGGGACGACGAAACGGCGACTGCGGAGGACCGCGCGATGGCGCACGAGGAGTGTCGGACACTCCGTCGCATGTTGGAGTCGGAGCCCGACGGGCAACTGAACGTTGACATCACGATCCAGACCAGAGGCGGCCAGATTAAGGGCAATGCGATCGTGAGAGAGCAACGCCCTGACATCGTGGTCCTATCCGGCGCGGAGAAGCCGGAGGTGAGGTGGGACGAAGAGCACGGCGACCTGCTATACATCGCCATCAAGCCCGCCAAGGGCAGCGACCTGGTGTTGGATGTTCAGAACGTGGCCATGCACGGCCACACTGGGTTTTTCGGCGGGCCGGACGGATGGCTGATCGCCGGTGTCCGCCGGTGGTTGCAGGAAAAACTCAGGAGCTTGTCAGATGGCTCATACGAGACCAATCTCGCGCGCCTCGTCGAGCGCACTCTCACGAAGAGTGCGTTTGAAAAGGTCAGGGAATGGTTTCTGCTTAACAGCGTTGCCAGCGGATTCGACATCAGGTGGACGTCAAAGACGCTGGGGCTAGCGGCGGCGCAGATGGTGAATGAAATCGCCAGCGACTACGGGCGACGCGGGTTCCCCGTTCCGGGGGCGAAGCGTCTGTATCTGATGACAGACTACAGACGCGGCACTCGCGTCCCGCGGGGGATGTATGAGGTTGTGGGGGAGACGATTGTGGTCAATGCCGTTGACTATGTCACGGCAGACAAATCGTTTCAGAATCTCCATGAGCTCAATGCATGGATTCGCGCGGGCGGAGATGTTGACTCCCTGTCACCAGGAATTGCCGCGACGCTAGGTGGCTGCGACCAGGACGACTTGATCGTCGTCTTGGACAATGTCATCACCAGGTCCCCCACGCAGGTGGGGGAGTACTGGATCTTCGACGGGATGCCGGGGCATGACACATCACTTCTGCCGCCCCGACCGGCCCCCGAGTATTGGTGGAGTCCGGAGCACCTCCATATCGAGGGCCGCTCCAAAGGAGCCCTCCTCATGGCAGCGCGCAAGATGCGCGACGGAGCCGGGGCAATCGGGATGCACGCCAAGGGCGTGAGATACTATGTGACTGTCTACGGGGAGCTCCCAAGTGACATCCCGTGTTCTATGGAGACCGTCATCGACAGCGTGAACAAGGACTTCGCCGACATGACGGAGGTCGTAAACTACTGGCACGAGAAGGTGAAAAACATTGCCCGCGAGGGCATAGTGCCGGTAGAGATGGCACACGAACTCGCGAGGTCCTCGGGGATCGACGTCGCCGAGATGAACTTGGCGGCTCCTGGGCAGCACTGGTTCGACCAGCTCGTCTCGTCGTTTGCAAACGAGGTCGAGTGTTTCGAGAGCGCGGTGCAGACGTTGCGTGCGAACGCAATGCCGCCACAGCGAATGCTAGAGGAGTACGAAACCGCAGAGCCCACCGCGAGACGGCTTCGTCAATTGTGGGGCAACATCTGGAAAGATGCCCCCGACACGAATGCAACACGGCTGGCGCACGACGAGAGCGTTGATGACGCGATCGCAGAGCGTCTCGCCAGCCTCGTTGTTGAGGAATGGTGGGAGAGCGTCAACTCCACCATCGCCGAGTTCCTCGGTCAGTTCGACGAGAGGACCCGCGTAGAGATAATGGGCGCGACGCTCGCGCTCATGTACAAGGATTCAGACGGAAGCGAGCCGGTCCGCGACGCGCTGTGCTTCATCAGCGCGTCGCGTGACTACACGCTGGAGGCTTTCCGGCAGTGTGGCCTGTGCGGCACCCCGATTTTCGATGACGGGCTTCAGGTCGAGTTCCGCGAGAGCCACGAGGCCCCTCGTCTTCACCTGAAGACGTTCAACGCCTGGGCCCACACCCTGGGAATCGACCCAGGGAAGGTGACCAAGGCGGAACGTTCTTCGTTGGTGGACCTCTTTGACCCGAACTGGTTCGTGGGTAAGCATCTCGGGGTGATGGGGGTTGAGGTGATGACGCGGGGCAAACTTGCACCCCGGTTCGCCTTGACATACGAAGGGCGCGTTGTCGCTACTCTGCCCGCGAGCGTCGCAGAGCTTCCGGAGAAGATGGAGGTCCTGTGGGCCTTCAAATTTGATGGGGCGACCCACCTGATTTGTCAGGTGGAGTAGGTATCTCTCAGGTGGGCGGACAGCAATGTCCGCCCACTCAGAGAGGGACTAACTCCAGTCCCCACGGCACGTCCTCGTGCCTAGCACGGTACCCTTCCGTGTTCCGCCCTTTGGGTGGGGCCCAGGGTATTTGGGCCCACTCCGTGGGCCTTACCCGCGATTGCGGGCAGCGTGGCCGCACTGGTGCTGCACAAGTACCAGGGCGCCACGCCTAACGTAATTGCCGGCCGTAGTGCAGGCCCGGCGACGCGACTGTCTAGCCGATCAAGACAAGACGGGCTCGTTGTCTCTTTCTGCGAGCGCTTCTTGCGAAAGAGGGTCACTCCACCAACGGAGCGTTACCCCAGACGATATGGTTGTACGGGGGCCCTGGCGTGCTCGGGGCGAAGACGAGCGACGGCTAGTCCCGGCCGGAATAGGGAACGTTGGGCTCTCCAACGGGTGGGAAGAGATGTTGGGCTTTCCAACAGATGGGCAAAGACGGTTACCCCTGGCCGGAAACAGGGGAAGTGTAGGGAAATAGGGCCCGGCCATATCCGGGGAGGGTAGGCTAGTGAGTGACCGTTAGCCACCCCATAGCGCACCCTAGCGTGGCCCAAGTGTGCGTTTGCCAACGGTCCGGCTTAAAAGGGTTGTACGGGGTTCGCGACCCCACCGGACCATTCCCGAGACCGCGGTGCTCAGCCCAAGAGGCCCGGCAAGGGGGAAAGGAGATTTAATATGGGTAGGGATTGGGGAACGAGGAGAGTCAGCGTGCAAGACGCGCTGGCGCAAGCGCTGGCGCAGTATGGCGCGGCGCAGCAGCCACAGGCGCAACAGCGTCCCTGGGACGGCGAGCTTTTGCCATTCGACCCTGGGGACGCAATGCCGTGGACTGGCGTTGACGTTGTTGTCTTCCTAGACGGGGCGTCGTCTTCCGCGACGCTCCACTACAACCTACTTGGTCAACACCAAGAGGTTGACTTTGGGAAGTTGGGCCGGGGCGGCACCGGCGCACGGACCTTCACGACCCAGGTGCTGGCCTGGGTTAAGGCGAAGGGCTGGCCGCTCGTAAATGATCCGGCGTTGTCGGTATCGAAGGTCGGCGGCGAACGGTACGCCGTCCTCGAGTTCCGGGCACCTCGGGACGTTGAGGAGGTGCTGAACGCATTGAAGAAATAGCGGCCCTCCGGAGTGGGGATGCTCCTTCCATCCCCACTCTCGGGCACTGCTACTCACATCGTGAGTGGTAGTTTCCGGGAGTGCAACTTATCAGGAGGTTATTCTATGAAGATGATGTCCTTGTCCAACGGGGGCGCGGTCGCACGCGTCTCCAACACCGTCATTGTAACGCCCCCCGCAGAGGCGGGACGGGCTGCCTCGGTGATGACGATCCGCTTCGCGACCGTGCGTCTCGCCAAGAGCGCCTTTGAACAGGCGCGGGCGAGCCGGATGGACGCGTCCGCGTTCGTCGCCCGTTTCGGGGGTGCGAAATGACCCCCGAGGAACGGATTCAGCGGACGCTCGGAGAAATCCGAGCACAGTGGGAGGCAACAAACGACCCGGAGCTGCGCAAGGCCCTGGAGGCAAAGTCATACCGGCTTGCAAAGCAGCAACGCGTATGGGCAAGCGCCCGTAGGCGCGGCTTCAAAACAACCTCGCCCGAGGAAATCCTCGGGCAGCATTCCTCTTAGCATCCTCTGGGGACGGCGGTACCCTCTTACCGCCGTCCCACACATTCTTTTCTTAACCTTCTAGGTTGGGAAACGAATGTGTACCACAGAGTACACAGAGCCACCGGCGTCTGATCAACGCCATGGTGAGTATCACGAAAGGAGACCAACAGTGGACACCACGAACTATATGAACCCCTATAGTAGCGTGTGGGACACGGAACCGACGGAACGGGAAGCTCCCGTGCGTCGGCAAGCGGGGGCCACTAAGCGGCGTGTCCATCGTGTCCATGTCCGTCCGACAGGGGCGGGATATTCTACGCGCCGTATCAGAAGTTCTGCCGGTAGCAGCGCAGCCCCTACCCGGCAGATACAAGTATTTTAGTGGGGGCGCCGCCACCGGGATGCATACCGGTGGACGCACGTACAGGGCAGGCGACGTCTTGCAAACGCCGCCACCAGTAAACTCGCGGCAGCGAGAGTAGCCCTGTGACGTGAAATAGAGCCAGGGGACGGGGCGCCACCCGTCCCCGGCAGCCCTCTGTCAAGAATCCTTCTTGGTAGAGGGCTGGCAGATTGGCTATTGACAGCAGGCAATACCCGTGGTAGAATAACATAGGAATAGGAGGAAAGAATGGAAAAACAATTCGTGTCTGACGTGAACATCGATATCATGGGCCTCTGTAATGAGGCGCAGGAGTGCGGGGTGGACGCCATCGTGATCGAGGCGGGTGCCGACCCGCTCCTCCTCGTCCGCGAGGACTTGCTTTGCTCCACCAGCGATATATTTACTTTGAGTGATGAGCACGTGGGCCCCTCCTGGGGGTACGACCATGTACAAGTACTCCCGTCCTCGAAGGGGATGTTCTTCTACCCTAACACGGAGGATGGGCACGAGCTGTACGGGTGGCGGGCCCGAACGGTGCCGGACGAGAACCTGGATTTCGCGGCCCAACAACTGGCCGCACTGCGACAGATGGGGCGGCAAGTACCGGTCACGGTACGATCCATCTGATTTCTGACCGTTTGTTCAGCAATACGACCATTTGCCCCGTGTTTTGGGGTGGCTTTGGATGAAATCTCTATCCGTTCTCCAACAAAGAGCGGAGTCGGGATATTCACCAGCCGCCACGAAACTTAGGGTTACTAACAGAAATCGCGTGCTTTTGGGGGCGCGATACCGTGTAGAGGACAACCTTATGTTTGTAATAGAACTCGAATTGATGGACACGGGGTATTTCGGCTTCGCAAAGTGCCCTGTGGCGGTGGCGTTTACGGAAGAGGAAGCCCTCGCGGAAATACAGCGGCTTAACGAG
>CAYYBO010000323.1:0-5377 GCA_964470125.1 uncultured Planctomycetaceae bacterium
CGCCATCCATCTGGGCGTTATTATCCGTCGCCGCGTTTTGAAGCGATACAATAGGGCCTGCATACTCGGCACTGGCCTCCCTTGACGGCGTGCGAATCGAGTGTATGATATATTGCGGACGGACTGGTCCGTCCGCAATATATGGGTGCTGCCGTGCGACCAAGAGCATCCCGAGGACGTCCCAAGAACGAGCAACTCAGCACACGCCGAAAAGAGGAGATCCTCGACGTCGCCGCACGCGTCTTCGCCGCACGTGGTTTTCCCAACACCGACGTTCAGACCGTCGCTGATGAGCTGGGCATCGGCAAGGGAACCATATACCGCTACTTCCCAGCCAAGAAGGAGTTGTTCCTGGCCGCCGTGGACCGCGGGATGCGGCGGCTCACCGCGCACATCGACGCAAGCATGACCTCGGAAGACCCCTCGAATCTGTTCGAGCAAGTCCTCCGGGCCTACCTCTCGTTCTTCAAGGAGAACCCCGAACTCGTGGAGTTGCTGATCCAGGAACGAGCGGAATTCAGAGATCGCCCCAGGCCCACCTACTTCGCGCATCGCGACGCCAATGTCGAGAAATACCACGCGCTGGTACGGCGCTTAATCGCCGACGGACGCATCCGGCAACTGCCCGTGGAGACCATCACCGATGTCATGGGCGATCTCATGTACGGGACCATGTTCACCGACTACTTCTCCGGGCGCCAGCGCTCCCCCGAGGAGCAGGCCGCTGCGATCCTCGAAGTCGTCATGGGCGGCTTGTTGACGGAAACGGAAAGATCGAAGAAGCGGACGGGCGAAGGCCGCGACGGCCAGGCCTCCCCCTCGGCCTTGATGCCTCGCGGTCAAAGCAGCGATTCGGAAAGGTGATGACAGATGACAGGGCTTGCGATCCAGACGCCCGGCCGAACAGTCCTGCTAACGATCGTTGCGTCTCTCATTGCGGCGATATTAGCCGGCTGTCGAGAGCCGGACCTGGTAAGAGCCAACGCGGTTGAGCCGACAACGACCACCGCCTCCGCATCTTCGTCAATGCCGGCGGCGTCCAATGGCTCAGCGCGTCCGGCGATCGCCGTTCGAAAGGGGACCCTGCGGCGTTACGCCCCGGCAGTCGGCAACTTTCGAGCTCGGCAGACCAGCAAGATCGGTCCGCAAGTCTCTGGGCGAGTCCAGGAAGTATTGGTGGAGGTCGGCGACGTGGTCCGCAAGGGCCAGCTCCTCGTGCGGCTCGACCCGACCTTCTTCTCCCTCGACGTTCGACGCGGCAAAGCATCGGTGGAGGCCGCTCGCGGAGCCCTCCAGAGCGCCGCCGCCGACTATGCTGATGCCGAGCGCGACATGAAGCGACAGCTCGACATATTCGAACGAGGCGCTGGCTCAACCAAGGAGCGCGACGACGCCGTCACCGCTCATGAGCGAGCGGCGGCCAATCGCATAGAAAAAGCGGCCAACCTCGCCGAGGCGGAAAGCAGGCTGGCCTACGCCGAGGAGCAACTCAAAGAGACCCAGGTCCTGGCGCCCTACGACGCGGCCGTCACCGCCCGCTTGGTGCATCCCGGCGAGTACGCGGCCCTGATGCCGCCGACCCCTCTGGTCGAGATTCAAGAAACGGGCGTTCTGTATCTCGAGTTCTCGCTCCCGCAAGAACTGCTCGACGAAGTGCGAGCGGGCTCTCCGCTGGACTTCGAGGTCGAGGGCGTCAAGGGCAAACCGGGGACTGGAGTGGTGGCCGTCGTGTTTCCGTCAATCGACGAGACGACGCGGTCCTTCCGCTGTCGGGCGATCATCGACAACCAGGCCGGGGAATACCAGCCGGGTTTGCTGGCCCGAGTAAAGGTCGTGGTGGAGGAAGTGCAGGAGGCCCTCGTCGTGCCTCGCACGGCATTGTCGCAGACGCCTTCCGGATGGCAGGCGACGGTCATCGTGGACGATCAGCAGGTCGCCAAACCGGTCGAGATCGGCTTGGTCACGGACGATTTGGTCCAGATCCGGTCCGGCTTGTCCGCCGGAGACCTCGTGTTCGCGGCGGCGGGACAGCAACCAAGGTAGCGGCCGACGTCCCCGTCGGCCGCCCCCAGAACCGTAGCCTCAGCCCCAAACTTGCCCTCCGCGGCGCCGCTGGGAGTACGGGTGATTGACCGGCAAGTCCGCGGCAGAAGGACATGGGAGTCCGCTGCAGCACCCACGGGAACATGAACAGTGATTCTCTCTGACACCGCAATCCGACGTCCAGTGCTGACTACGATGGCGATCTCCGCCATCATCGTCTTCGGCGTGGTCTCATTCCAGCGAATCGGAATCGACCTGTTTCCGCGAGTGGAATTCCCCGTCATCACCATTCTGACGGAACTCCGCGGCGCCGATCCCATCACCATTGAGACCACCGTGACGGACCCGATCGAGGAAGCCGTCTCCACCATCAGCGCCATCAAGCACCTGCGATCGACCAGCGCCGAGGGCTTCTCGCAGGTGGTCATTGAGTTCGAACTGGAGAAGAACGTCGACGTCGCCTACCAGGAGGTGCAGGCCAAGCTCGGCACGGTCCGCTCGGACCTGCCGACCGACATCGAAGAGCCGGTCATCGAGAAATTCGACATCGACGCCGCCCCCATCCTGACCGTGGTCGTTTCAGGCGACCTGCCCATGGCCCAACTCACGCACCTTGCCGACAAGACGGTCAAGGAACGCCTGCAACGAATCCGCAATGTCGGCCAAGTGAGACTGGTGGGCGGCCGCGAGCGGGAAATCTGGCTCTGGCTGGACCGTGACAGACTGGAGGGGCACCAGCTCGCCGTGCAGGACGTGATCGACGCCCTGCGGACCGAACACGTGGAGTATCCCGGCGGCCGCGTGGAAACCGGCCCGATGGAGTACGTGGTCAAGACCAAGGCCGAGTTCGAGTCGGCCGAACAATTCGCCCAGATGACCGTCGCCTATCGGAACGACGCTCCGATCCGCGTCCGTGACCTCGGCCGTGTCGAGGATGGCATCCAGGAAGAGCGCACGTTGGCCCAGTTGAACGACCGGCGAGCGGTAGCCCTTCAAGTGCGGCGGCAGTCAGGCACGAACACCGTTGAAGTCGCCGACGCGGTGATGGCCGAGGTCCAACGGCTTCGAGAGGAACTGGCGGTAAGCGGCATCAAGCTTGAAATCGCCCAGGACCTCTCCAAGTTCATCAAGGACTCTGTGCACGAGGTGCAGTTCCACATCGTGTTCGGCGGCGGCCTGGCCGTGATCATCGTCTTCCTGTTCCTGCGAAACCTCCGCAGCACGTTCATCACCTCCTTGGTGATTCCGACCTGCATCATCGGTACTTTCGTGCTGATGAACGTGATGGGCTTCACACAGAACATGATGACCCTGCTCGCCCTGTCGCTTGCCATCGGACTCCTGATCGACGACTCCATCGTCGTGCAGGAGAACACCATGCGGCACGTCGAGGAGGGCAAGCCGGCCCCAGAAGCCGCCTCCTTCGCCACCAACGAAATCGCCCTGGCGGTGCTGGCCACGACCATGTCCGTCGTGGCCGTCTTCGTGCCGGTCGCCTTCATGAGCGGCATCGTCGGCCGTTTTTTTTACCAGTTCGGTCTGACCGTCACCTTCGCCGTGCTGATCTCGCTCCTGGTGGCCTTCACGCTCGATCCTATGCTCTCCTCACGGCTTCTGCGGAAGCCCGAGCAAGGGCGGCTCTGGCAGGCATCGGAGCGATTCCTGGGCGCGTTCGACCGGGCCTACGAGTGGCTGCTGGCCCGCGCCCTGCGCCGCCGGCCGGTGGTTGTCATCTTGGCCGTCGGCGTGTTCTTCGGCACGGGCTTCCTCGGCAAGTACATTCGCAGCGAGTTCATCCCCCTCGAAGATCAGAGCGAGTTCAACGTGCGTGTAAAGGCGCCGCTGGGCTCATCCGTCCAGGCGACCGCGGCCGTCTTCGAGCGCGTCCGCTTCAAGCTCGCCGGCCGGCCCTGGCTCGATTACACCTTCACCGCCATCGGCGCGGACGAGCTCCAACGCGCCAACGAAGGCACGATGTACGTCAAGCTGCGGGAGAAGAAAGACCGGTCTGTCGGACAGCAGGAAGCGATGGCCTGGGCACGCCAACAGGTCGCCGACATCACCGACGCCAAGATCAGCATCGAAGTCGTGCCCCGCGTTTCCGGCGGCGGCATGCGCGAGACCGACGTGCAACTCGAACTCCGCGGAACGGACCTCGACCGCTTGGAGTCCCTGGCCGCAAACGTGCTGGACAGAATGCGGGCCTCGCCCGGATACGTCGACCTCGACACCACCTATGACAAGAACAAGCCCGAGGTGAACGTCTACGTGAAGCGCGACCGCGCCGCCGACTTGGGCGTCAGCCCGCGAGCCATCGCTTCGACCGTGCGAGCCTTGATCGGCGGCGAGCGCATCAGCAAGTTCAAGGCCGAGGGCGACCGCTACGACGTCAGCGTCCGCCTCTCGGAGCCCTATCGCTCCCGGCCGGAAGACATCGAGCGGCTGACCGTTCGGGGCCGGTCCGGCGAGTTGGTCAACCTCCGCAATGTCTCCTGGATCAAGCAGGAGGCCGGGCCGGTGCAGATCAACCGCTACAACCGCGCCCGCCAGATCACCGTCCTGGCCAACCTCGACCGCGACAAGAAGGTCCTCGGCGAGGCGGCGGTCGAGATGGAACGGATCGTGCGGGAGATCGGCATCCCGGCGGGCTACACCTACGCCCTCACCGGCATGGGCGAGATCATGGAAGAGTCGTTCGGCTACCTGTTCTTCGCCCTCTTCCTGGCGGTCATCCTGATCTACATGGTCCTCGCCGCCCAGTTCGAGAGCTTCATCCACCCCTTCACCATCATGCTCTCCGTGCCGCTCTCGATCGTCGGAGCCCTGGCCGCCCTGCTCCTCTCCGGAATGACGCTGAGCATCTTCACCATGATCGGCATCATCATGCTGATGGGCCTGGTGACCAAGAACGGCATCCTCCTCGTGGACTTCACCAACACCCTGCGGCGGCGCGACGGAATGGAGCGAAACGCCGCCTTGCTCAAGGCCGGCCCCATCCGTCTGCGGCCCATCCTGATGACCACGCTGGCCATGATCTTCGGCATGTCGCCCATCGCCCTGTTCGGCTCGGAGTCGCGGGCCCCCATGGCTGTGACGGTCATCGGCGGCCTGATCACCTCGACATTGCTGACGCTCGTCGTCGTGCCGGTCGTCTACACGTTGCTGGACGATCTCTCCCACCCGCGGACGTGGCGGTTCGTGGAGCGACTGCGCCGGCGACGCAGCACACGCTTGTTGCAGAGCCCGGGAGCGTCTGACTCTCTAGGCGGCGTTAAAACTCGGTAGCGTCGGCCCCCTATTTGTCTCCAAGACAACCTGAATGGGACTGGTACAA
>CAYYBO010000324.1:0-5375 GCA_964470125.1 uncultured Planctomycetaceae bacterium
TCTTCGACGCCGACAAACCCGTGGCGTTCTACGTCGCCGAGCCGATCTGGCCGAACAACCACGTCCACGTCTTAAAGGCAGTCGCTGGGGTCAACCCACGCTGGCTTGTCTACGCGCTCAACTCGGTCGACTACTCACGGTGGATCAACGGTTCTACCCGAGACAAGCTGACCCAGAACGCCATGATGAACATGGAACTGGTCGCACCGCCCTTCTCTGAGCAGGAGTTGATCGCGGCGTTCCTGGATCGGGAGACGGCGCAGATCGACGCCATGATCGACGCCCAGCAACGCCTCGTTCACCTCCTCGAAGAACGTCAAGCGGTCGTGCAGTGGCAAACGATTCTCGGACAGCCCAACCACCCAGACCAGTTCGACTCCTGGTTCGGAGCTCCGCCAAGCCACTGGGTTATCGACAAGCTCGGAAGGCACGCGCGAGTGCTCAACGGGTCTACCCCAAGCCGCGAGAACCTTGACTACTGGTCGTCGAACGGGGATGGGCACCTATGGCTCAACAGCTCGTACGCGAACGCTGACCGCGTGTTTGCCGGCGACTAATACGTGACAGACGTCGCGATGCAAGAATGCCACCTCCCGTGGTTGCTTCCTGGAACTGTCCTGATCGCCATCACAGGGCAAGGCAAGACAAGGGGAAGCGTGGCGCTGCTGGAAACTGAGTCGACGATCAACCAGCACCTCGCCGCCATCGACGCGAACCGCCAGGTGTGGGACCCTCGGTACCTCACGATTATGCTTCGCGCCGCGTACGACGAGCTGCGGTTCATCAGTGACGAGGCGGGGGCCACGAAGGGTGCACTGACCTGTGCCGATCTGCACGACTTCGTCGTCCCACGGCCACCTTTGACCGAGCAGCAGGATCTCGCCCGAGCTGCGGACATCGCGACAGCGAACACTAGTGAGCTTGTCGAGCGCGCTCAGGATTCTATCGGCCTGTTGCGTGAGCGGCGGGCGGCGGTGATTACAGCAGCGGTGACGGGCCGGTTGGACCCGCGGACCGGCGTCGAGCGGGTGGAGGAAATGTTGGAGGGGGCGGCGTTGTGAGTGGTGGTGCGCACCGGGAGCAGGTGTTCGAGTCGGAGATCGCGGAGTACCTGAACGGACACGGGTGGTTGTACTCCCCGGACGACACCGGGTATGACAAGGAACTCGCACTGTTTCCCGCGGACGTGTTGGGCTGGTTGGCGGACACGCAATCGGACCAGCTTGCCAAGGTCGTCCGTGACAGTGACCCGGAGGCGAAGCGGGCGAAGGACACTCATCGTCTCCTCGCCGCCCTCGCAAAGGCGCTTGATGCGCCGTTGGACGCAGGCGGGGGAACGTTGAACGTGCTCCGCAAGGGGTTCCGGCACATCTCCGCCCAGTTCCAGATGGCGCAGGCTCGCCCTTCGGAGACGATGAACCCGACCACGCAGGAGCGGTACGGGAAGAACCGGCTCCGGGTGATGCGGCAGGTCCACTATTCGAAGTCGCGACCGAACAGGTCCATCGACCTGGTGTTGTTCCTCAACGGCCTCCCCGTCGCCACCATCGAGCTGAAAACGGATTTCACCCAGTCGGTGGTCGATGGGCAGGTGCAGTACGCCCACTCCCGCCAGCCGACCGACCCTGGCAAGGACACGAAGGAACCGCTGCTGTCGTTCGGGGCCCGCGCCGTGGTGTTCTTCGTGGTGACGAACACGGTGGTCGCCATGACCACGAAGTTGGACGGGAAGAACACCACGTTCCTGCCGTTCAACCGCGGGTGCAAGGACGGGGCGGGGAACCCGCCCGACGCGGACGGGTCGGACACCGCCTACTTCTGGCGGGACGTGCTGCAGCGGGACATGTGGCTCACCATCCTGTTGAAGTACATGCTGGTGAAGAAGGACGAGAACATCGACCCGGCCACCGGGCAGGTCCGCAAGTCCACGTCCATCCGGTTCCCCCGCTACCACCAGTTGGGCGCCGTCGAGAAGGTCATCGCGGACGCGTACTCGCAGGGGCCGGGCCAGCGGTACCTGATCGAGCACTCCGCCGGGTCGGGGAAGACGGACACAATCGTGTGGACCGCGTACCGGCTCGCCGCCCTCCACGACAAGGACAACACCAAGGTGTTCGACTCGGTGGTCGTGGTGACGGACCGGAACGTCTTGGACGCGCAGATGTCCCGCGCGATGCTCCAGTTGGACCACAAGCAGTCCCAGGTCGTCGCCATCAGTGGGGACGGTGAGTCCAAGTCGGCCGAGTTCGCCGCCGCGTTGGCTGCCCGGACCCCGATCATCATTGTGACGATCCAGACGGCCCCGTTCGCGTTCGACCACGTCCGACAGATCGCTCAACAGCATGGGGGCACGTTCGCGGTGATCGCGGATGAGGCGCACTCTTCCCAGACGGGGAACGCGGCCGCGAAGCTGCGGCAGGTGCTCTCCCCGGCCGAGATGGCGGACTTGGAGGACGGGGGTGAGGTGGACGCGGAGGACCTGTTGGCGGCGGAGTTGCACCAGCGGGCGACCGCGCCGAACATCTCCTACCTGGCGTTCACCGCGACTCCGAAGGCGAAGACGATGGAGTTGTTCGGGCGTACCGGCCTGGACGGGGTGCCGGTGTCGTTCCACCGGTACTCGATGCGGCAGGCGATCCAGGAGGGGTTCATCCTGGACGTGCTGACGAACTACACCCCATACCGGACGGCGTTCCGACTCGCGATGGACGGGCAGGAGTACGACTCGGAGACGATCGACCGGTCGCGGGCGATGAAGTCCGTGATGCGGTGGGTGCGGTTGCACCCGGCGAACATCGCCCAGAAGGTCCAGATCATCGTGGAGCACTTCCGGGCCAACATTGCCCACCTCCTCGACGGGAACGCGAAGGCCATGGTCGTCACTGGCTCGCGCAAGGAGGCTGTCCGGTACCATAAGGCGCTGAACGCGTACATCGAGCAGCACCGGTACACGAACCTGCACGCCCTGGTGGCGTTCTCCGGCACCGTGGACGACCCCGAGTCCTACGCGGACCCGGTGACGGAGACGTCGCTGAATCCGGGCTTGCGTGGCAAGCCGATCGCGACTGCGTTCAACGGGCCGGACTACAAGGTCCTCATCGTGGCGAACAAGTTCCAGGTCGGGTTCGACCAGCCCTTGTTGACGGCGATGTACGTCGACAAGCGTCTCGCCGGCGTCATGGCTGTCCAGACTCTGTCCCGCCTGAACCGGACGTACAAGGGCAAGGACAAAGTGTACGTGCTGGACTTTGTGAACGACCCGGCCGAGATCCTGGAAGCGTTCCAGCCCTACTATGTGGGGGCGGAACTTTCCGAGGTGACGGACCCGAACATCGTTCACGCGTTGGCGACGAAGTTGGACGCGTCCGGCCTGTACGACATGGACGACGTCGAGAAGGCCGCGCAGGCGGCCATCACGAGCGGGTCGAACGACAAGCTCGCCCACGCCGTCTCCCCGACCTGGCACCGGTTCACCGACGCGCAGAGCACCGCCGTGACGCACGGGGACCGGGATGAGCTCGACCGGTTGGAGCAGCTCCGTTCCGACCTGGTCTCCTACGTGAAGGCGTACGACTTCCTCTCTCAGATCGTTGACTATGACGACACCCAGTTGGAGAAGCGGGCCATCTTCTACCGCGCCCTCGGGCAGATGCTCACCGTGAACCCTGACGTCGTCACCGTGGACCTCTCCAGCATCGTGATGACGCACCTGCGCACCGACACGACCGGCGATGTAACGGTCAACCTGGAGACGGGGGAGGCGACTCCGCTGACCCCGTTGGCGGCTGTCGGGACAGGCCAGTTGCGGGAAGACGACAAGGTGCACTGGACCGAGGTCCTGGACGCGATCAACACCCTCTTCTCGGACACTGACCTGTCCGAGGAGGACCGCATCGCCAATCTGGAGACCACGCTTCGGAAAACGAAGCAGGACCCCGATCTGGTCAACCCAGCCAGGCACAACACGGATGAGGACTTCTACGCCGATCCCTCCGTGGTCGAGAAGTTCCTGCGCGCGGTGATCGCGAGCCATGAGGCGTCGGCGGAGTACACCGACGCCATGCTCAAGGGCCAGAACAAGGCGAGCCTTGTCTACTTCCTGAGGGCCATCGGGTTCCGCGACTACCTTGCCTCCGCGGAAGTCCATTGATCCCAGGTGTGAGCCACGCGACTGTGAAGGATACGGCGTGCGCGAGTGGTCGCGGGAGACGATCGGAGTCTCCTGCCAAGTACTGTTCGGAGGCAACGTGGCGATTCATGGCAATCGGAGTGTGAGCGATGGCTGGTTCGGCTATGTTGGAAGTCACCGAAGCGGAGTCTGGTCTGGGGGACCTATCGTGGCGAGTGCGATCGAACTCGAAGCGCAGCGCGAAGCGCTCTTGGCTGCGGCCCATCATCACGACCGGGTTGCTGAAGCCGTCGAAGTCTTCTATAGCATCCAACAGCTCGTGCCTCCTCCGCCTCCCGCCATTCAGACTATTGGCGTTAGATTCTCGACCGGGTCAAGGTAGGTCTGCAAATGCCGACTTGGGGGGAGTCGCTTGCGGCTATAGCAGCATCTGCTCAGGCCAATAATGGACGAGTCGAATTTGATCAATTTCGCCTCGATGCGCTTCGGCGGATAAAGTCGATAACCGGGCGACCTGTGATCTCATATTCGACCGCCTTTCTCACGGCCCCAGGTCCCGCGACCTCCATAAACCTACAGGATATGCAAGGCCTCATGGAGGTATTCAAGGGAATACCGGGTCCGAATCTGGATCTCATCCTCCACAGCCCGGGCGGACAGGCGGAAGCGACGGACTCCCTAGTTCGTTATATGCGCTCGCGGTATTCAGACGTGAGAGTTTTTGTTCCTCTTGCTGCGATGTCTGCTGCAACGATGTGGGCGATGGCTGCTAACCAGATAGTAATGGGCAAACACTCGCAATTGGGTCCAATAGATCCTCAAATAACACTGCCGGGTGCGGGCATCCAAGTGCCCGCAGGAGCCCTACTGGACCAGTTCGAGAAAGCTGTCGACGAGTGTTCCACCACTCCGAGTCGGGTCGCCGGGTGGCTCCCGACGCTTCAGCAGTATCCGCCTGGTCTGCTTAACGTTTGTCAATCAGCCGCAGAACTGTCGAAGGTCCTTGTGAGGGACTGGCTTGGTCAGTACATGTTCGGAGGAGACGTTGAACGGGCTGACGAGATCGCTTGCTGGCTCGCCGACGATAAGCAGCATCTATCGCACGGTCGTGCGATACATCGCGATGACCTGCAGCGTCGTGGACTGAAGGTTCTAGAGCTGGAGGATTACGAATACCATAAGGACGCCTTGCTCACGCAAAACAACTTCACAATGCACACATACAGAAAAACGGCTGCCCAGAATA
>CAYYBO010000325.1:0-5368 GCA_964470125.1 uncultured Planctomycetaceae bacterium
GTCGAGTCTCCATCGCGTGATGTACCGGTGGAAGAGCGTCTTCTCATCGTGAGGCTTGGCCCAGTCCTTGCGGACGGTCAGGAAGTAGCCGATGCGGTTGTCGGCCGCACGTGGTTGATAACCGTTCGCCGATTCAGGGATTGTAGACAGGCTGTAGTGCACCAGCACTCGGCGTCCCTCTTCGCCGCGCATGACGGCAAGCTCGGCCGTTAACTCGATATTCTGAGGGAATGCTTTGTACTTGGACCATTTACTCAGGCTGGGGTTCACCGCACCGCCCGAGAAGCGGCCGATGCCGGCGAAATCCGCCTTGAAGACGGCGTCCAGGTCAATGATCGGATCGCTCTCCTTCATCGTCACGATGGCCATCGTCTTCAAGATGATGTCCGCGCCGTAGCTCCGCTTGATCACGTCGGCCACGGGGGCGCTGCCTCCCTCCGTGTACCGCGGGTCCACCTGCATCAGTATTAATCTCTTCTCCATCCGTTCCAGATAGGCTAGAAAGTGATCAAGCTGAAAGCCCGTCGCTACCGGGCCGCCTGCCAGACTGGTGGCGATCAGGAAGCGCTTGCCGATCATCCCGGCGGGGATTTGGGCTCTCAGCGAATCGGTCTTCTTGTTGTACCAGAGGGTGAAGAAGGGAGGTTCTGTCGTCTGGACCTGCGTGTAGTCCTTCATGACCTCCTCGAACTTCGGGAACTCCGGCGGAGGCTGGGCCGGCGGCGGGGGTGGCGGGGCAGGCTGGGTCGGGGCCGGCGGCGTCGGCGGTTGTTGGGCGACCACCTCCTCAAAGGAGGCAAAGGCGAGATTGGCGAGGACGATTACGGCGGCAACAAATAGGAACGTTGGCAACCGGCGCATGGATGACTCCTTGTGCAGGCAGTGACTCAGCCCTGCTGCGGACCGTTTGCGCACCGCCGGGAATGCGACTGAACTACTCGGTGGGGGCCTGCGACACTGCGGGACCACTCCCGGCATGCGCGTCTCCAATTCATGGACAGCAATGATGCAGGTCCGGATCTCGTCCCCCTGCGTCCCCGTTTTACACAACGGTAGTGCAGGGGATGCTCTCACGTCCAAACGAATATCGGAACGCAAGGCAGGCGGGTTGGGTTAAGAGTCGCAATCACCGGCCCAACCGGTCGCTCGGGGGAACCGCCTCTGGCACAAACCCACGTAGCCGGCGCGGCCTCGTTTGACAGTTTCGAAGGCGGGTGCTACCGTCCCACGCTCCCCCGTGGAGAGGAAAACGGGAACGTCATTCAGAACCGGACAAACGCGACCGATATACGCATGGCCGTCAAACCAGGATGCCGAGAGGCGACAGCCTTCCACCCTGTTTTACGTAACCATATATAGAGAAGTATATTAAGACGCTCGCCATGAAGAAGATCCCGCAGAGAAGGCGGAAACTCGACGAAGATGCAGGCATCGACGGCAAGCCGTTGGTGATCGTCGAATCCCCTGCCAAAGCGAAGACCATCAACAAGTATCTCGGCGGCGGTTACGTTGTTAAGGCCTGTAAGGGCCATGTGCGCGATTTGCCGCAGCGGCGATATGGCGTTGACCCAGGTCGCAATTTTGAGCCCACCTACGAGATCCTAGCCAGCCACCGGAGGATTATCGAAGAGCTCAAACGCGATGCCGACTCGGCCCCTCTTGTTTTTCTGGCGACGGACCTCGACCGAGAGGGCGAGGCGATCGCCTGGCACCTCTTCCATGCCCTGGAGCTGCCGCCGGAGAAAGTCAGACGGGTGGTCTTCAACGAGATCACGCGCAGCGCGATCACAGAGGCGTTCCGTCATCCACACGACATCAACATGGCGAAGGTTGAGGCGCAGCAGGCCCGGCGAATCTTGGATCGCGTAGTCGGCTATGAGCTGTCACCGCTGTTGTGGAAGAAGGTGGCCAAGGGTTTGTCGGCAGGCCGTGTGCAATCGGTGGCCGTTCGGATGATCGTTGACCGCGAAGCCGATATTCGCGACTTCAAGCCACAAGAGTACTGGGTTATCGAAGGCGTCTTCACACCGAATCCGGATCGAGCGGATAAGTTGGCGGCGGATTGGCGCCAGTTTCTGGCGGCCGCTGAGAAGGCCGGCTCGTCGGCGACTGGAAAGGACCGGTCCAGTTGGCTGGCCGCTCAGGGTTGTTTTGAGGCAGCCTTGGCCGAGGTCTCGGGTCAATCCTTCCGGCCGGAAGGCAAGCTGGACTGCACGAAGCCGGCCGAGCCCGCATTCGCCAGCGCCGCTGAGCATGTGCGGCCGATCGCCGAGTCGCTGGGGTTCCATGTCGATCGCGTTGAGTCCGCCCCGTGGAAGGAGTATTCGCATCTTGGCCTGAGTCGCATCGTGTTGGTGGGCGATGCCAAGTTGGCCTCGGCCCCGCGCTTCTCGGTCAAGTCCGTCGACACGAAGCAAATGCGCTCGAAGCCTTCGCCACCCTTCACCACGGCGACATTGCAGCAGGCCGCAGCGAACCAGCTCCGTTTCCCCACCTCCAAGACTATGAAGGTTGCCCAGAGTCTGTACGAGGGCGTCGACCTCAAGTCCGGCGAGGGCAGCGTCGGCCTGATCACATACATGAGGACGGACTCGACCAACCTCTCCGCGGAATCGGTGCAGGCCGCGCGGCAATTGATCCAGGAGGCCTTCGGCGACGCGTATGTTCCCGCCAAGCCGCTCCGGTACAGCAGCAGGCAGCAGGCCCAAGAGGCTCACGAGGCCGTCCGGCCGACGGATGTACGGCGGACGCCGGAATCGCTCCGCGGCCATGTCACGCCCGAGCAGCATCGCCTCTATACGTTGATCTGGAATCGCTTCGTGGCCTGTCAGATGACAGACGCCGTATGGGATTCCACCGCGGTCCTCATTTCGGCCAGGGTCGCCCAAGGCGAAGTGGTCTTCAAGACGTCGGGCCGCGTCCTGGTGTTCGACGGTTTCTACAAGGTAACTGGCGTGCCCAAGAACGGCGACGGCCAGAACCTGCCGGCGCTGAAGGTGGGTCAGCAGGTGATGCCGCTCGCGTTTCTGCCTGAACAGAAGTTCACCGCTCCTCCGCCGCGTTTCAGCGAGGCTTCGCTGGTAAAGGCCCTCGAGGCGGAGGGCATCGGGCGTCCCAGCACCTACGCGGCGATCATCAAGACCATTCAGGACCGAGGCTACGTCGAGCAGGAGGATCGGCGCTTCCGGCCGACGTCAAGGGGAGAGGTGGTCACCGAACGGCTGGTCGCCCATTTCCCCAAGATCATGGACTTGCGTTTCACCGGCGGTGTCGAAGCGGACCTGGACAAGATTGAAGACCAGCATCTCGACTGGCATGACGTGCTGCACCAGTTCTACGACCCGTTCAAGGAATCGCTGGCCAGAGCCCACGAGGAAATGGAGCCCCTCCGCGCGGCCCCGAGCGACTACGCTTGCGAAGCCTGCGGGCGGCCAATGGTTTACCGCCAGGGCAGGAATGGGCGGTTCCTTGCATGCTCTGGTTACCCTGAGTGTACATCGGCGAAGGACGTTGACCGCGACGGCAAGATCATAGAAACGCCGCAGGTGAACGTGGCCTGTGACTTGTGCGGCCGTGCGATGGTTCTGCGTCGCAGCCGGACCGGACCGTTCCTGGGTTGTTCGGGCTATCCCGACTGCAATGGCACCAAGCCTTGTGACGACAACGGCGAGCCGCTTAGGAAGGTTCGACCGGAAGAAATCACTCAGGATTGCCCGGAGTGCGGCGCCGCCATGCAGGTGAAGTTTGCCAAGGGCCGGTCATTCTTGGGTTGCACGAAGTACCCGGAGTGCAAGGGCGCCAGCCCGATGCCGCCGGGCGTATACGTCGAGCGGCCGAAACCCCAGGCCGCCGGCGTCCGCTGCGACAAGTGTGGCCGGGCAATGGTCATCCGCAAGAGCCGGCGAGGCCCATTCCTGAGTTGTTCAGGTTTCCCCAAATGCCGCAACGCGATGCCGCTGGACAAACTCGACCACCTCAAAGCGTTGGAGGCGGCCGGAAAGATCCCGCCCGCACCGCCAAACGGCGGCAATGGAAACGGGAACGGTGGCGCAGCCTCGCGCAACAAGGTCCGCGGGCGCGCAAAGTCATTGACCAAAGAGGAACTCGTGGGGTTAGGACCGCCTCCGGCTGGGTTTGCCTGGACAAGAACAGGCCGCCCCGTCGTCGAGGTTTTCCCTGCCGAACCCCTTCGTTGCTTCGAGTGCGGGGGAGAGATGGTCCTCCGAGCCGGCCGGTATGGCCAGTTTTTTGGCTGCGCGGCTTGCAAAGCGGTGGCCAATCTCCGCGGCGACGCCAAGAAACAGGCTGAGGCGGCGGCCCCCGCTCCATCCAGGCCCGAGCCCATCGACACCGACGTGAGATGCCCACAGTGCGGTGGCAAGATGCTCCTGCGGATGGGCCGAACGGGGCGTTTCCTGGGTTGCAGCAAATACCCCAAATGCAGAAAGACAATGGAGGTGCCGCCGGGCCTGCTGCGAGAGGTGGCCGGTACCAGGGCCTGACGGGGGAGCAATACACACCTTCAGGGAGCACCCCAGAAAGACCGGGGCCATGCTCGCAGCGATTTCACCGATCACGGCTCTGGGCGGCGTGTTGATGGATGCGGCCGTGCAGGCATCGCCGACCCGTGCAGACGCAGCCCCACTATTCCTGCCCGAACTTCCCTGGATAGACAAGCGGAAGTCCGTTAGACTGTAACGCTGCATGTATTGGGCCGCCCGCTCGGGCCGGCGCGACCGGCGTTCTGGGCGTTCGGCGCTTGCAGAAGGGCGGCACGCATCGCGTCTGTCTGGTCGCCAGATACGTATGGCGCACGGGCGTCCGAACAAGGTCCATCTCGGGCCGCTTTGAGCTTGTTGGTGTGTTCACATGGAGCGTCCCGGTCATTCCGCCGACGGCGTTCGTGGCTGCTCTGTGAGCTTCCTATCCGCGCCGGTCATGCCCGCCGAACTGGTTGGCCGCTGGCAGGGTTTCGTCGATCTGGCTGCCCGCCTCCTGGGCGTCCGGTCCGTGCTGATGGCCCGGCTTCGCGGGATGACGCTGGAGATTCTCCTCGCCAGCCGACTACAAGACAACCCGCATCGACCGGGAGACAAGGTACACCTCGGCGTGGGGCACTTCTGCGAGGAGGTCTTCCGGAGCCGCGGCGAGGTCATCATTCACGATGCTCGAACTCAGGCACGGTGGGTGAACGGTCCCTGCTTCCGACAGGGCCTGATCGCCTATCACGGTGTTCCTCTTCTTACGCCGGACGGTGAGTTTTTCGGCGCGCTGTGCACGCTGGACGACAAAGTGAGTTTGCACAGCGACGCGGATCGAGACATCATCCGCCGGCTTGGCAAGCAGATCGAGGATGATATCGGACTTC
>CAYYBO010000326.1:0-5348 GCA_964470125.1 uncultured Planctomycetaceae bacterium
GCGAGTGCACCTTCACGCCCATCGTCTGCGACGACGGCGACGCCTGCACCACCGATGAGTGCGTGGAGGGCGAGTGCACCTTCACGCCCATCGTCTGCGACGACGGAGACGCCTGCACCACCGATGAGTGCGTGGAGGGCGAGTGCACCTTCACGCCTATCGTCTGCGACGACGGCGACGCCTGCACGACCGACGAATGTGTCGAGGGCGAGTGCGTCTTCACGCCCATCGTCTGCGACGACGGCGATGCCTGCACGGTTGATCGTTGCGTGAACGGAGAATGCGCACACGCGCTGCGAGACCGCGATAGCGACGGCGTCTGCGACGATATAGATAACTGTCCTGACGCATACAACCCCGATCAGGCGGATGCCGACGGCGACGGAATCGGCGATGCTTGCGAGGAGACGCCGAATCCCGAGCCTGAGCCCCAGCCGCAACCCTTCCCCTCGTGCTGCCCGCACGCCTGGTGCGGAGTTGGCGCCACCAGCGCGATGGTGGTCATGCTCGGCAACTTGGGGATCATGAAGGGCAGGAGACGACGCAGTCGGTAGGCCGGCGACAAGCAGTGATGAACAAGCGGGCGGTTTCCCTCAGCCGAGAAAGCCGCCCGCGGTGTTGCTGGGAATTATGCCTCCGCGGGATGCGGCATCAGATGCGCCCGGGCGTCCGGCGGGGGAGGAACTTGCCCCAGCCGTTCTTGCCGCAGAACTTGTAGTCGTCCACGACGACCTTGCCGCGGCTGAGCGTCGTCCTGGCGAAGCCGGCGAGGTCCCAGCCCTGGAACGGCGACCAGTCCGCGTTCGTCTCCATCTTGCGATGGTCCACTTTGATCTTCTTCGTCGGGTGGATAATGGCGATGTCGGCGTCGTAGCCCTTGCCGACCACGCCCTTGCGATGGCCCAGGCCCATGATCTTCGCCGGCGTCGTGCAGCAGCGGGCGACGAACTGCTTCAGCGTCAGCCGCTTGCCCAGCACGCCGTGGGTATAGACCACCGGCACGAGCGTCTCCAGGCCGGGCATGCCCATCGGAATCTTGGTCCAGTCGCCCTTCCACATGGCCTTCTGCTTGCGAGTGAACGTGCAGGTGTCCGTCGAGACCGCGCAGACCGAGCCGCTGCGAAGGGCCTTCCACAGTCTGGTCTGATCGGCCGGCTTCTTGATCTGCGGACAAGTGGCGTAGAGGTGCCCGTCCTTGCCGGCGAAGAGCGAGTCGTCCAAAACGAGGTACTGAGCACAGGTCTCGGCGAAGATATTTCTCGCCCCGCGGTCCTGGGCTTGCTGGATGATGTCAGCCCCGTCGCCGGTGGACATGTGTACCACGTACAGCTTGCCGCCGGTCGCCTTCGCCCAGGTGACCGCCCGCTGGATCGCCTCGGCCTCAACGAAATTCGGCCGGGTGATGGTGTGCATGTACGCGCCGTGCTTGCGCATCTCCCGCGGGTTGTGGTGTCGGGCGATCAGCTCGTCCAGGACGCGGCTGCTCTCGGCGTGGACCATGAGCATCCCGCCGAGGTCGCGGAGCGTTTCCAGGGCCCCGAACATGGCGGCGTCGTCAGACTGCCAGCCTTCACGCTCGTAGATCATGAACTGCTTGAAAGTCGGGATGCCCCGTTCCATCATGCGGGGCAGCTCTTTCTTCTGCTGGTGCCACTTGGTAATGGCCAGGTGGAACGAGTAATCAACGCAGGCGATGCCCTCGGCCTTGGCCATCCAGTTGTCGACCGCCTTGTCCAGCGTGTCCTTGCCGTAGGGAATGGCGAAGTCGATGACCGTGGTCACCCCGCCGCGAGCCGCCGCCCGCGTACCGGTGTTGTAGTCGTCCGACGAGACCGTGCCGCAGAAGGGCAGGGCTAGGTGTACGTGTACGTCCACGGCCCCGGGCATGACGTAGCAGCCCTTGGCGTTTATGATCTTGACGCCGTTGCGGCCCGCCTTCTCGGCCAGGTTCTTACCGACCTTGGCGATCTTCTCGCCGCGAATGGCCACGTCGGCCCGCCGGATTCCGTCGGCGTTGACGACTGTTCCGTTAGTAATGATCGTGTCGTATCTCATGGGCCTATAGCCTCCTGATCTGTCCTGCGTCGGCCGCTGCGTAGGAATTGTCCTTTGACGGAAGGTGATGGTCAACTGGCGCGAGGGGAGGGCGAGGCTCCCGCCGAGCCGTTGCAGGTCAGAAGTTGCACTCTTGCGGGCCGGGAAAACTGCAACTACGCGCAAAAATCTGCAACTCGCGGCGGGCGGAGGCGAGTCGAAGGCCAACCATCAAGCGGTGCAGCGGCAGCGCGGCCGGTGAGTCGGCATCGCGATGGACCAAGACGGCGGAGCAGTGTGGAGCAGTTTTCACTCGCGGCAAACCTAAACAAGCCGAAACAAAGCTAAACAAGGCGAAACATCGGACACGATGGTCCGCACATCAGTCCATCCTCGGCACCCGGGGCGATGCTCGTTCAGCGTCGGGCAGCACGCGGGCACCGAGCGAGACCGATTCGCATCGGCGAGGCCGGGCGCCTGAGCGCGCAGCAGCTCCGGAGCTACGGCACGCGCTGGCGCGAGCCACCACCGGTCTTCCATAGCGCTACTCTTGCTCAGTGCGCCACCCTCAGGGGGAATTGAGAATGGAGAATTGAGAATGTAGAAAGGGGCTAGGGCCGGGCGGGGCAGGCTCAATCCTCGCTCGATGGTTTCTCCTCGTCGTATGCCAGCTTGTCGTACACGCTTTCGATGTATTCCTCATCCTCGTCTGATATGGTCAAGCTCTGGTGGTACTCGAGCGCTTCCGGCTCGGCAACGTACTGCACTTCGCCGTGGTGCTCCTGGACGATCTGGCGGATGGCTTCGATTTCCGCCCGGAAGAATTCTTTGCGGGGATTGATCTTATTGAGTCGCTGCTTGTGCAACGTGTGATGGAGGGCGTTCTCCAGGGCCGGGGCGTCGTTCGATGAGATCATCATATGCACGTCGAACGGAAAAGGAACGGAGGCGTCGCCCAGTTCCCTGACCCGATCCAGCGGTTCGAGCCGCCGGGTCATGCCGATCTTGAACACGCCGTCGCCGAACGAGCCGATGTTGGAGATCACATAGACGTGGCCGGACTTGGTCATTTGGGCCTGGGAAACGGCCCGTTGGGACTTCTCCTCGGCCTCGGCCAGCCTGGCTTTGAGGCGCTCCACCTCCGCGCTGTGTTCATCTCTTGCTTCCGCAAGAGCCTTGTCCAACGCGGTCCGGATGGCGGCCCGCTCCCGCTCCAACTGCTTCAGCTCTCTCTCAACTTCTCTCTCCAGGGCTTGCTCTTCGCGGATTCGAGCCTTGATGCGGACCTGTTCCTCGCGCTCGAAGGCGGCGCGGACGACCTTCTCATACTCAGTCTTCAGGTCGGCGAGCAAGGATGCCTGCTCCTGGTCGGAGACTCCGTAGCCGATTTCCCGGCAGGACTCAATTACGTTCTGCAGGCGGTCCTTGCACTTCACGAAGTTGGCGGCGTTAAGCGAAGAGCTGAGCCACTTGACGTTCTCCTTCAGATAGCGGCCGCCGAGGTCTCGACCCTTCTGATCCAGTGCTTCCTGGGTCTGGCGCTGCTGCTCGCGGTCGAGTTGCAGCTTGCGGAGATTCACGTCGAGGTTGCGGAGGTCTCGCTTTAGGAGTGCGTTCTCGTCCTGGAGTTCCTTGTAGGAAACCGCTCTTGTCTCAAATTCGGTTCGATCGCGCTTAAGCCGCTCTATCTCCTTCGAGACTTCCAGACGGAGTGCCTTGTGCTCTTCCGCAGTAGCAGCAGCCCTCTGCGCTTCCTCCTGCCGCTGAGTCTCCACCTGTCGTCTACCATATGACAAACGCCTCTCACGGGCAACCTGAAGCCGCCGCTCCTCTTGAAGCTGTTTGCGTTTCTGTTCCAGGGCTAGGTAAGCACAGACGGCACCGGCTCCCATCCCGAGCAGGATCGTCACGACGTACGACATTGCTTACTCCTTCATTCCAGGCGGCAGCTTGGGCGGCAAGATGACGAAGAAGCCTGGCCTTTTGCACTTGGGGCAAAGTAGTTCGGCCAGAAAACGAGACTTCTGTGCTCGTCCGGCGAAACCACAAGAGGAGCACTTGGCAACCGTCAGTTCATCGAGGCGCGTGACCAGCGACAGGCGATACGAACCACCGTCGGGGATCCGGCGGACAAGCTCCATCTCGCCCAGCAGTTCAGCCAAGAGTCGCCATCGGTTCTGATCGCCGCCGAATGTCGCCCGGAGCTCGTCTTGGCGTAGCGATTCGTGTCGTTCGAGGTGATCCCACAAGCGATGTGCATCCCACATGAGCGTCCTGGCCGTAGCTAGCTTTTCGCCAAGGTCTTCGGACGTGTTCTTCTCAATCCGCCTCTCGTCCTTCAGCAGGATTTCGAGGGCGTCGAGGCTCTGGAAGTGAAAAAAGAGCGGCGCGTACTTGAGGACGATGTCAATCGTCTCGACGCTGACAAACTCCGCGTCCGCGTACTTACGCTCGTACTGCATCATGCCGTCGATGTGCTTGAAGGAGGATTGCGCCGCTTCGAGGGCTTGGGCGTGAAGCCCGCTACGGATTGCCTCGCGGGCACGCTCCAGAAGCGCGCGGTACGCGCAGCTTTCTGCCTCCATGTCCGCTCTGGTCATGGCCACGGTAGTGTCCGTCGTGAATCGAGATTCGTGGAATGGGATTGCTGCTTGGCCCATCCGCGAATCCGGGGAACGACGCATTCATCCTACACAATGTCTTGTTCGAGTGCAACGGCGGGGCTGCGGCAGGAGTGGGGGCGAGGGGTCTGCCAGTCGCTCGCTACGCCGCGTTTCTGTCGCCCCGCTGGGGTTTGAGGGTTACGTGGGAGGACGCGGACCCAGGACTGCCGTCCTGGGCTAGTGTCAGGCGCCCCGATGGGGCTTTGCGTTTGGGGGGTGATGGGATTGCGGGCTTGCGCCCGTGGCTACGGTCAGGCGCCCTGAAGGGGCTTAGGAGTCGCGGCAGATCAGGAGCAACCCAGGGCTGCCGCCGATGGTATCTGCACAGGCTCGGCTGCGGCATCATGGAGCGGCCGGCTAGCTTCGGCAGGATAGATGACGGCCCCGGAGGGGCCAAGGATCGTAGCCACGGGCAAGCGCAGCGCGGCCCGTGGACAGCCGGCGTTCTCGTCGTCATCCCGCCCTGGTAGGGGCGGAGGAGTGCCAGCTTGTTGGCAAGGGGCCGCTTCCTCCGCCCCTGGCGGGGCGGAAAGATAGAAACACGCTTGATTCCACGGGTTCCGCGTCGCCGGGCGGCGGTGGTCAACACGTTTATCGCATTTCACGATTGGGTGTGGCATGAGGCGTCCCCTTGTCGGGGGGCAATCTTGC
>CAYYBO010000327.1:0-5345 GCA_964470125.1 uncultured Planctomycetaceae bacterium
ACCGGCGACACATCGCCCTGCAGAATCAAGGCGGCAGTCAAAGCCGGGAAGATGCCGAGCAGAGCATGGCGCGAACGGGCGTGCAGTCGCCGACGAAGCGGGGTCGCAAGATGATCAGAATCGGCCATGGATTCGGCAAGGACTCCCTTCGTGCCCACGGCAAGGGCTCACACGTTTGCCTATCTCGGCTTCGGGAAAGGATGCACCCGTACTTCCCACCACAACCCCAATACAGAGGTGATCACCCGAACGACATTGCGGAATCGCAACTGACTTGAGTTCCCGCCGATGTCGCGGTTAGGGATGCCTACCTCAACGAAGGTCTGCCCCGCTTTCAAGGAGCGGATGAGGGCTTCAGCCACGCCAACCGCGCCCTTCCTCGTGATTCTCATGCCCTTGATCCACTCAGCCCTGTACACGTTGGCGTGGTGGTAGTACTTGAGCTTCAGCCCGAACAAGAGGTTCAGGCTCCGCACATAGAACTGCGACAGGAAGCGTCGGACAAGAGGTCTGGTGTCCCCGGCGAGGTACGGAACCACGATGTCGGCTTGGCCGATGGCGTCGAATACCCTCTCGAAATCCCCGCAGACGTTCATCGTGCCGGCGTCACCCGCGATCCACGCAATATGACTCATGGCGGCGAGTTCGACGCCCTTGCGATAGGAATAGCCAATCCCCATGTTCCCCGGATTGCGAATGACGCGAATCCGGTGATCCCTTTCCGCCAACTGCGCAGCGACCTCGGCCGTCCTGTCCGAACTGCCGTCGTCGAAGATGAGCAATTCACAGTTGCTGAATCGTCCTGCAGACGCATCGAGGATCATTCGGACAGTCCGCGCCAGGACGGCTTCTTCGTTGTATGCCGGCATAATGATCGATATCGAGGGTCTCACGGTACCGTCCGATTGGCGCGCACCGACTTCATACGGGACCGCAGCCCACAGCGAGAAGGTAATGTGCCATCGGGAGAAAGCCGGTATGGACCACCTCGTCGTTGGCCCCGAACATGAAGACGTGTCTGAACCGGGTGCGCATCTCAGTCTCCAGTCGATCGGGCGAGTAGCAGTTCACGTGGCCCGCCCGGGCAACGGGCGACGCAAACTCCTGCGCCCGGATGTTGGGTGTCCCGACAACAAGCACGCCCTCTGGGGGGAGGCACCGCCCCACCAGGCGAAGGAAAGCCGATACCCTTTCCGGTTCTAGATGTTCGACGAAATCAAACGAGACAACTGCGTCAAAAGGCTCCGGTTGCAGACGGAGGACATCCTCGCAGACGAACGATACCCCTGCGGTCTGCCAGTTGGCTTGTGCCACCCGTATGGATTCCTGGTCGAAATCAATCCCCCTTGCCCACCCGCATTCCCTGGCCAGCAACCATGTCCCCAGCCCCTCCCCACATCCGACGTCGAGCACCCGTTGGCCCTTTCCAATGAGTTTCGCCGCGAACTTGTAGTACGACATGGAGTGCAGCGCACGACGTGGCGAGTGCCGCCACCAATAGGAGACATGCCGGCCGAAGACCACCTCGCGCGCGGGAACACCCTTTCCTTCGAGCCAATGAACGCCGTCGTCCGATCGTGGGGATTTTGTCATGCTTTCATGCTCCCGCTCGCCTGACGCAACCGACTGCCAACAGATAGTGCGCCATGGGGGCGAACCCGGAGTGGACGATCTCGTCGTTCATGCCGAGCACGAATACCCGGCCGAAACACCCGCTCAACGCCGCCTTCAGCCGATCCGCGTCGAACAGGTTGACGTGATTCGCGCGGCTCGAGGCGGATGCATAGACTGACGCCGACACATTTGGCGTCCCCACGATGCATATCCCGCCGTCACGCGTGTTGCGTCGCACCGTGTCGAATACCTCCTTCTCCAGCCTCTGTTCGATATGCTCCACGACATCCAGGCTGACCACGGCGTGAAACTCCCCGTACACTTTCCCGAGGAAGTTCTCCTCGACGAATCGCATCTTCTCTCCTCCCCAGTTGCGCCGGGCCGCCTGAACAGCCTCGGCGTCATAGTCCACGCCGATGTACCCCGATGCGAACTCTGCAAGAAGGACTCCTCCAAGCCCTTCACTGCATCCCAACTCGAGCACGGTTCCTCCCCGCCCCGCCATGCGGGCGGCGAACTTGTAGCGGGACAGCACGAATGCCAGTCGTTTGGGATCGTCGCGCAGGTTGTACGACCAATGCTGGCCCAGCGTGATGCGCTCGTTGCCCAGCATGCTCTCGACCTCTCCCCAATGTGCCCGTTCGCTGGAGCTGTCGTCGCTCATGGTTCGAAGGTCTTCACCGCCGCCTCCAAGACAGCCCAGGCATCCGGGGGCACCATACCGACCTCCTCGCGGAGGCGCGTTGTATCCAAGGTCGTGTGCCTGGGGTTCGCTTCAAGGGCAATCCCCGACGATTCCACGGTCACCGGTTGGACCAGTCGGGAGGAAACACCGAGAACCCGGGCGACATGGAAAGCCGCCTCGGCATAGGACACGTCCCGATCCGCGGACACCTGCGTGACGCCGCTGAGACGCCGTTCCCCCACCCGCACCAGCACTTCGGCTGCAAAGGACAAAGGCACAGGGGCCATGACCATGTTGGAGAATGGACGAATGGTCTCGCCGTGCCACAGGGCGCGTACCCATCCCATGACCAAGGGGTTACCCGGACCCAAGACCTTCGTCAGCCTCACAATCGCTACGCGATCGCCCAGGGCGGCCAAGAGACGCTCCGCCTCGGCCTTCTGCCGGCCATACTCCGTCACAGGGCACGATGGCTCGTCCGCGCGCCACAGTGGCTGGCGGCCGTCGAACACCTGGCTCGTCGAAGGAAAGACCACGAAGCCTCCTGCACGCCCAATCCGATCGGCCAATGCAACGGTGTTGTCCACATTCACCCGTCGACTGCCCGCTGGGTCTTTGCGACACTGCTCCATGGAAGTCACCGCCGCACACAGAAATGCCTCCGAGGCGGGCGGGGACTGCAAATCGATCACATCCCGCGACAGGTCCAGATGCCGCTCATTCTTGCCGGGTGTCCTCGTCACGACGGTCGCCCACGTCCGGCGCCCCGAATCATGTAGCAGGCGCACGACCTCGCCGCCGATCTGCCCGTCGGCGCCAACAACTAGTGCCAAGGTGGGTTCTTCCATCACTTCCGTCGGGGACGTTTTCGACCGCGAAGATCGAAGGTGATAACGTCGTTCCAGTCCGGGCAGCGGACTTCAGCGAGATCAATGCAAGGCGGCGGTTTGAGCCGCATGAGCGGAAAGGCGTTGTGAAACGCCGCGGGACAGAGAAAATACCGGACCATGCAGGTCGGAAAGGGGATGCGCTCGCCGACCACGTGTCCATACGGGCAGGGCCTATGCACGGCGACTACTTCGGCGAAGATGACGTACTTCATGTCGGCTGGTATGCGGGAATCAAAGGACCCGTCGTTGTCGCGTTTCCTCACGATCACGTCTACACCGCTGGCCGCCGGGCAACACGCGTTGCAGTCACCCTTCTCGTTCCAGCCGAAGCGCGCACCGTACAATAGCCCCAGGAAATACGGGTACACGCTGTTGTAGAGCCACGGACAGCCGCCTTGCGGCACAACCTCATCGATGCCGAAAAGCCTGCCCCTCTTGTGCAGCCGATGCCATGGACACTTCCTCGGCCCGCACAACGGGCGATGCCGAAGTACCAGACGTTGGGGACGGATTTTCTTAGATCTACTGGAAGTTGTCGTGCATCGGCGGATTCGTCAACTCCCACAGCGATTCGTTGATGTGCATGTGCTTGCAGCCGAAGTAGCATTCGCTGAGGTCGTAGGCTTCATAGATCCGCTTGAGCACCTCGCGCCGACGTTCGCTCCGCCAGATTTCCTCAAAAGTGTGCTCATGGAGATTGCCGTAGCAGTAGTCGGCGTTCCGCCAGAAGTGCAGACAGGGGTAAACGCCCGCGTACGAGTCGATCATCGTCTCGAACTCGAGCCCATAGCATCGTTGGTAGTTGCGCTTGAACGGGCCGCACAGCTCCTGTACCTCGAATTGGTCCGTACGTACGCTCACCAGGAACTCCTTCGTCTCCAGCCGCTTCGCTTCCTCCAACACCTTCCCGAACTTCTTGTGCGTGTCTCGCGGCCACTTGTGCTGAGGGTTGTGGATGGACTGGTTGGCAGCCTTGATCAAGACGTAATCGAGTCCCCAGTCCCTGATCATCTTCACGCTGTCGACGAGGCGCTCGATGTTGTAGGGAAAGAGCAGGATGTGCGCGGCGAGGACGGTCTCCAGGCGTTGTTGCCTCCGGATGTCCACGGCCGCCTTGAGGTTCGCCACGACCTTCTCCCAGTGGCTCTCCGGTGAACCATGCGAGCGGGCGTACAGCTCGGGCGTGCTCTCCATGCCGCTGACCCTGAGCCACTCGAGGCTGGCGAGGGTCTTCTCAAGGATCGGGCGCGTGAGCAGGACACCATTGGTGCACAGCGCCAGCGAGAGTCCCGCCTTCTTCCCCGCGACGATGGCGTCAGGGGTCGCGCGATTGAGCAGGGGCTCGCCGGTGCCCTGGATCTGGACCGACTTCACGCCAGCCGCGCCCATATCCCTGAAGACTCTCACGAGCAGGCCGGGCTCAAGCTCGAGTGGCTTGTGTTCCAGGTATTCCGTGTAGCAGAACCAGCAGTGCTGGTTGCACCGGTCCGTCGGGCTGAACTCCACGTAGATCGGAGGGAAGTAGTCGCCCTTCTTCCACTTCACCACGCGATCAAGGTGATGGAAGAGTTTATGCGGCTTCAACTGCAATTTCGACAGGTCCATGTTCGTGCGCCTTCTCGCTAGGAGAAGAGCAGGCCTACAAGCTCTTCTAGTTTCGTCCGGTTCATGTTGCGCATCCCTCCGGCCAAGGCCACCGGCTCCAGACGCTCGACGATCGCCGGCGCCGCATCGCGCCCGATCGCCAGGTTGGCCGCCGACACCGGAGCGTTCATGGAGGCCAGCCATGCTCGCACGAGCCGGATGCCTTCGGCGGCCCGTTCCCGCTCGTTCCCCCCGCCCCGCATACCCATCACGCGCTCCGCGAACTGCGCGAGCTTGGCCGTGAGGCTGTCCAGGCGAAACGTCATCCACGCTGGAATGGCCACCGAGATGGCCGCCCCGTGGGGTGCATCGAACTGCGCACCGAGCGTGTGGGCCAGACAGTGGATCTCGTAGACTACGCGACCCCGCCCAGCCGAGAGGAGGCCCTGCTGGGCGACGCCGGACACATGTTCACCGACGTGCAGGCCCTGGGCTTGAGCCTGGGGGCGGCCGTGGTGGCCGCCAGGCCGCCCACGGAGCGCCATACCTTCGGCTTCCAGAGGGTGGAGATC
>CAYYBO010000328.1:0-5322 GCA_964470125.1 uncultured Planctomycetaceae bacterium
CCTTCCGTTCGATGGCCTGCACTAGCCCCAGGGCCCGCTGACTGGCCTCCAGGTGAAAGATCATCCGGAACTGGCCCATTCCGTCCATCCGCTCCAGCCAGTCCTCCGGCCGGCTGACCATCAAGTGTACCCCGACCGGCAGCTTGGTAACCTGGCACGTACGCCGAACGACGCCCTCGCCGAAACTGATCGTGGGCACGAAGTGCCCGTCGCAGATGTCCATGTGCAGCAAATCCGCTCCAGCCCGCTCGGCCATCCGGATGGCGCCGCCCAGATCGAGCAGATCGCCCGCTAAAATGGAAGCTGAAATCTGATAAACACGCTGCTTCGCCATTTGGTGTCCCCGCGGTTTGTCATTGCGTTCGGGCCGCATGTTAACCCGCCTGTCGCCGCTGTCCAGATTGCCGGCGGCGGCGCACAACTCAATCCCCCGCGTCGCTCGACCGATAAGCGTGGTATGGCCGATGCCTCGGGCGACCACATCGATGTCCTCTGCTCCGCCGACGGTAACTTCACCATCTCACCGACCGGCGACATCGAACCCGTGGATTCTAGCGAGCCGCACGCTCAGGAAGCCGACGGCGCCGAGCCAACGATGAATGCCGGCGGCAAAGTCGCCCACGCCCAAACGCACCGACCTTGGGTCGGGATTCAATTCGCTTGTTGCGGCGTCTATCGCCGGGTCTATCGCGAGGCCCACGAATCCTGGTACATAGGCCGCTGCCCCTTTTGTGGGCGCGAGGCCAGGCTTCGCGTCGCCCCGCACGGGATCAGCTCCAGGTTCTTCGTTGCGACACCCCTCTGAGTTCGAGGACTTTCCGGTTAGTCCCCAGATGTAGTCTTATCGCCCGTCTCCCTGGGAGACGCTGTCCCCACCCTGGGAACTCCTACCCAGCCCGCCGAGCGAGGCCGCAACAGCACAACTTGCTCCCCGCCTGAGCCCGTCGTCGGCCCTCCAACGACCACTCTTATCGCCAGCGGCCCCAGACAACGCTTCCCCTGCGCTTGTGGCACACTCGTTGCGAGTGCCTCCCAGCGGTATGAACCCGAACACGAAATCGCCAAGTAGAGGAGAGGCTAGGATGTCTCTGATCGCAACGACGATGCTCGTGCTGGGCGTGGCCGTGTCAATGGTCTCTGGTCTTGTCTGCTACGTCGGCGGGGCCACAATCGGCAGAAACCTGGATTGGTTCCCCCAGTCACAACTCATCCTTGCCAGCCCGGAAGTCGCCCTCACTGTCGGAGGCTTTCTCGTCCTGGCCAGCTTCATCTTCCAGCCCAGTCGCCTTCAGTAAGTACGGAACAAAGTGCCTACGAGGGCCCCGGGCTTCAGTCCCGACGGTGCCAAGCAAAAGAGGGCAGCAGACACACGGCTACGCCGCCTGTTCCGTGAGCCGCGTGATGTCCGCCCCGAGTGCCGCCAGACGCTGCTCGATCCGCTCGTAGCCGCGGTCTATGTGGTACACGCGGGAGACCTTGGTCTGGCCCTTCGCAACCAGCCCTGCCAGTACAAGGGCCGCCGATGCCCGCAGGTCGCTGGCCATCACCGGCGCGCCGATAAGCTCCTTCACGCCCTCGACGACCACCGTAGAGCCCTCCTTCCGCAACTTCGCTCCCATGCGCCCGAGCTCGGCGACATGCGTGAAGCGATCCGGGAAAATCTTCTCGGTCACGATGCTGTTGCCATCAGCCAGACACAGCAAGGTCATGATCTGAGCCTGCAGATCGGTGGGAAAGCCGGGGTAGGGCTGTGTGGTCACGCCCACCGGTTCGAGGTGGCGCGAGCACGATACTTCCACTCCGTCGCCCGCCCGCTCCACGTTCACCCCGATGGCCCGCAGGCGATCCACCGCCGCCATGAGGTGATCCAGCCGGCAATTGCCCACCTTCACATCCCCATTGGTGATGGCCCCGGCGATCATGAAGGTGCCTGCCTCGATACGATCCGGGATGACAGTATGCTCGCAGCCGCGCAGCTCCCTCACTCCCTCAATCGTGATTCTCGGCGTGCCCTGGCCGGTGATGCGGGCGCCACAAGCGTTAAGGTAGTCGGCCAGATCGACGACTTCCGGCTCGCATGCGGCGGACTCAATGACCGTCGTACCCTCCGCGAGGCAGGCCGCCATCAGCACGTTTGCCGTGCCCAGCACCGTCGAACCGAAAGGCCCACCGAGGAACATCTCGCTGCCCTTCAGCCGCCTGGCCTGCAAATGAACGTCGCCGCTGACCAGACCCAACTCCGCTCCAAGGGCCTTCAGCCCGAACAGGTGCAACCCGATCGGACGGTCGCCGATGTTGCAGCCCCCCGGCAGGCTCACCTGCGCCTTTCTCCGTTTGGCCAGCAGCGGCCCCATCACGCAGACGCTCGCCCGCATCTTGCGGACCAGATCGTACTCCGCGTGGCAGTTCATCTCGTCCAGCACCTTCAGCCGGATATCGCCGTTCTCCTCCCGCGTGACGCTCACACCGAGTCGCTCCAGCAATACCGAAAGATGACGCACATCCTCCAGCCGAGGAACGCCTTTCAGCACCGTTTCCCCTTCGGTCAGGATGGAGGCCGCCATGATCGGCAAGGCCGCGTTCTTCGCTCCCCCGACCACAATGGTGCCCCGCAGCCGAATGCCGCCGTTGATCTGAAAGTAATCCATATCGACAACCCTCCCTGGCCCCTGTCTCGCAAGGTTCAGCCTCGCCCCACGCGGGCTCGGCGGCGGATTATACCCCCGCAGACACCGCGGTTGTAGCTCCGCGGACCCAGGCTGCAACCGCCCGCAGGGCTACGGCTTGCGGCATGGCCGCAATCCGATAGGCTTAGCGGCGGGTCGGAGCGAGTTCATTCGGTTCGGCACCCTCCGCCCCGCCTTGGACAACCACGCAGGAGATTGGATGACACCGAAAGATTTTCTTCACCGGAAGGCAATCAGCCTGGGGAAGGAAGTGCTGCGCATGACCACGACCGCTGGATCAGGCCACCCTTCCAGCGCCCTCTCGCTCATGCACATCGTCGCCACCCTTATGTACGACGTCATGCGCTGGGACCCGAACGACCCCTGGGCGCCCGGCAACGACCGGCTCATCCTCTCCGAAGGCCACGCCGTCCCCGCTGTGTACGCCGTCTACGCTGACATGGGCGGCGTCGTCGGTCGAGACCCGCAAGAAGGACGCAAGCTGGCCATCGCCGATCTCGCGACGCTGCGCGAAACCGACAGCCCGCTGGATGGCCACCCCAACCCCGCCGAGGGCTTCCCTTTCTTCGACGCCGCGACAGGCTCGTTGGGTCAAGGCCTCAGCGTGGGGGCCGGTCTCGCCCTGGCGGCCCGAATCCGCGGAATCGACAAGCGGGTGTTCGTCCTGATCGGCGACGGCGAAGCCCGAGAAGGGCAGATTTGGGAGGCGATGGACCTCATCGCCGACTACAACCTCACCAACGTGGTCGCCGTCTTCAACTGCAACGGCCAGGGACAAGCGGACTACGTGTCGAAGCAACAATCGGCGGAGGCAGTCGCCGCCAAGGCACGGGCCTTCGGCTGGCAGGTCGCCGAAATCGACGGGCACGATCCGGCCGCTCTGAAAGACGCCCTCGCCCAGCCGGAGCAACGCGCCCGGCCGCTGGCCATCGTCGCCAAGACGGAAAAAGGCTGGGGATGCGACCTGCTCAAGGACAAATCGAATCACGGCAAACCACTCACCGCCGAACAGCTTGACAAGGGGCTGGCCGAACTGGACGCGATGTACCAGCTTCTCGCGGTCGCCCCTTCGACGCAGTCCTCCGACGTGAAGCTCTGGCCTGCGCTGCCTCCTAAGGCAACAACCTCGAAATCGCAATTGCCCGAGCCGCCGCCTTTCGACCAGGCCATGAAGCAGGCAGGGCTGTCGTCGGTGCTGTCGAAGGGCAAGATGGCTACGCGGCGGGCTTACGGCGTCGCCTTGCTCGCCCTCGGAGAGGCTGATCCTCGCATCGTGGCCCTCGACGGCGACGTGCGAAACTCCACCTTCTCCGAGATGCTCGCCAAGAGATACCCCGAGAGATTCGTCGAGTGCAAGATCGCCGAGCAGAACATGATCTCCACCGCCGTCGGTCTCGCCGCGGCCGGCTTCATCCCCTTTGTCAGCACCTTCGCCAAGTTCGCCGCCAGGGCCTACGACCAGGTCGAACTGGCCCAGATCGGCCGGGCGAACATAAAGATCGTCGGCTCGCACGCCGGCGTATCCCTCGGCGCCGACGGCCCCAGCCAGATGAGCCTCCAAGACGTGGCCTACTTCCGCAGCGCCTCACAGGTCGACGACGGCTACGGCCGGCCGGTCTGCGTGACGCTCCACCCCAGCGACGCCGTGGCCGCCTACTACTGCACCTGGCTGATGGCCGGGCACCAAGGCATGGCCTACATGCGAACGCATCGCCCGGACGCGCCAATCCTCTATTCCTCCAACACCCGATTCGAGATCGGCGGATCACACCTGCTCGCCGAGGGCGGCGATCTGACCATCGTGGCCTCCGGCTACATGATCCACGTCTGCATGGACGCGATCCGCCGCCTCGAAGCTGACGGCGTGAAGTGTACCCTGTTCGATGCCTACTCGTTTCCGCTCAAGGTCGGACCAATCCTGACCGCGGCGAGAGACACCGGCGGTCGAATGCTTGCCGTAGAGGACAACTACATCGGCGGCCTGGGCAGCGCCCTCGCCGAGGCCACCGCCGAGTTCGGCGGAATCAGGGTGCACTCGATGACCTGCCGTCGAATCCCCAAGAGCACGCGTTCCGCCTCTGAGACCCTAGCACTCGTCGGCCTATCGGTTGACGACGTGATCGCCACGGCGAAGCGCATGATCGGATGAAGTGAGCGAGCGTAGCGAACAGAGCTTTCCGAACAGAGCATACCAAACAGAGCCGTCCGCCGCGGCGGATGAGGGAGCGGTACCCGTTCAACAACGAAGGCCGCGCCGCCCTTGGAGCGTCCGCTCCGTTGGGTTGCCTGCCGGCTCGCCGGGGCGGACCGCCAAGGGACAAGCCTGGATCGGGGTCGTAGGAAGTGCCATCGTGGTGGCACAGACGCGGTCTATGGACGGGGCGGCGACCGCAGGGGAACGGCTACGCCGAGAGCGATAGGGCCGTCAAGCTTGGCTGGTGACCGCTCCCTCAAGGTCGCGGCTCTGTTCCGACCTCCGCACTCCCACCACACACGCCCAACAAAAGCCCAGGACGGCAGCCCTGGGTCCCCGCCCCCACGCCATCATCAAGCCCCAGCGGGGCGAAAGAACCTCGACCGCGAGGTGGTGACCGACGCCGTCAAGCCGACCGACCTCGTCTCCGCCTCTGTGTGG
>CAYYBO010000329.1:0-5305 GCA_964470125.1 uncultured Planctomycetaceae bacterium
GCCCGCCGACGATCGTGTGCGTCGCTCGGCCGCGGAGGGGCCAGCCTTCGTAGGGGCAGTTCTGGCTGCGGGACTTGAACGAGGCGACGTCGACCGTCCATGAGGCGTCCGGGTCGATGATGGTCACGTCGGCATCCGCCCCGACGGCCAGCGTGCCCTTGTTCAACCCGAGCACCTTGGCGGGCTCGATGGTCAGCTTGCGGATCAACGCCGGCCAGTCGAGCCGACCGGACTCGATCAGGGCCTTGGCGTACAGGCCGACGGCGATCTCCAGGCTGTTGATGCCGAAGGGGGCGTTCTGGAAGTCGAGTTCCTTCTCCTCACGCCTGTGCGGGGCGTGGTCGGTCGCCAGACAGTTGATCGTCCCGTCGGCGACGCCGGCGATGCAGGCATCGACGTCCTTGCTCGTTCGTAGCGGCGGATTCACTTTGTAGTTCGTGTCGTACTCGGATTGCGAAACGCATTCGTCCGTGAGCAGCAGATGATGCGGAGCGGCCTCGGCGGTCACTGCCACGCCACGCTTTCTTGCCTCGCGGATCAACTCGACCGCACCGGCCGTGGAAACGTGGGCGGCGTGATACCGGCACCGCGCATTCCGCGCGAGCAGCAGGTCTCGCTGGAGCATCACTTCCTCGGCGACGGCCGGACTGCCCGGCAGGCCCAACCGCGTCGAGATCAACCCCGCGTTCATGCACCCGCCCGCCGTCAGGTCCGGGTCCTCGCAATGGTTGATGACGGTCTTGTTGAACATGGCCACGTATTGCATGGCCCGGAGCATCACCGTCGAGTTGGCGACGCCCGCTCCGTCGTCGCTGAAGGCCACGGCCCCGGCTCGGACCATCTGCCCGATCTCGGCCAGTTCCTTGCCCGCCCGGCCCTTGGTGAGCGCCCCGATGGGATAGACGTTGCAAAGATTCGCCCTGGCGGCCTGGCGATAGACGAACTCGATCATCGCCTCAGTGTCGACGGCCGGCTGCGTGTTGGGCATGCAGGCGACGGAGGTGAACCCGCCCGCGACGGCGGCGGCGCAGCCGGAGGCGATGGTCTCGGCATCTTCGTTGCCCGGCTCGCGGAGGTGGACGTGCATGTCGATGAGGCCCGGGCAGACGATGTTGCCCGCGGCGTCGATCTGCCGCCCGCCCTTATCCGCGGCCTTGCCGATCTCGGCGATCTTGCCGTCTCGGATGGTCACGTCCGCGACTTCATCGAACCCCCGCGAGGGATCGACCACGCGGCCTTCTCGGATTACCAGTGTTTCGTGGGACATTCCAGGTAGAACCAGTGCGTTTCGCCTTTATCGTCAGGCCACTTCGGCCGCCTGCTTGCACAGGAACATCACCGCCATGCGGACCGCCAGGCCGTGGGCCACTTGTTTGAGGATGGCGCTGTTCTGGCCGTCGGCCACGTCGGAAGACATCTCCACGCCGCGGTTGATCGGGCCGGGGTGCATCACCAGCACGTCCGGCTTGGCCCGCTTCATCCGCTCGTTAGTCAACCCGAACAGGCGGGAGTATTCCTGCAAGCTGGGAAAGACGTTCGAGGCGATCCGCTCCTGCTGCACGCGGAGCATGTTGATCACGTCGAACTGGTCAATGGCCGAATCGAAATCGTGGCAGACCTTCGCTCCCATCTGCTCGAACGTCCGCGGCACCAGCGTCGTCGGGCCGACCATCGTCACCTCCGCCCCAAGCTTCAAGAGGCCGTGCAGGTTCGACCGGGCCACCCGCGAGTTGGCCACGTCGCCGACGATGGCCACCTTCAGCCCCTCGATCCGGCCCTTATTCTGCCGCATCGTGTAAATGTCCAGGAGGCCCTGCGTGGGGTGCTCGTGTCGGCCGTCGCCGGCGTTGACCACGGAGCACTTGACGTTGCGGGCGATGAGGTGCGGCGTGCCCGCGACGGCGTGCCGGCAGACGATAATGTCCACGCCCATGACCTCGATGTTGCGGACGGTGTCGCGAAGGGTCTCGCCCTTGCTGACGGCGCTGCCCTTCGAGCTGAAGTCGATCACGTCGGCGCTGAGCCGCTGGGCGGCGAGGGTGAAGCTGGTCCGCGTTCGGGTCGAATCCTCGAAGAAGAGGTTGACCACCACGCGGCCGCGAAGGGCCGGCACTTTTTTGACGCTGCGGGTGGAGACGTCGGAGAAGGCGTCCGCAGTGTCGAGAATGTGAGTGATTTCGTCGGCGGTCAGTTCCTCCAAACCCAACAGGTCGCGCCGCGACCAGACCAGCGACTCACGCTCGGCGGCCCCCGCCGGGATCGGTCGAGCTTGAGCAGGTCGTGTTGCCGGACTGATCCCGCTCATGTCTCTACCTCCACGCGATCGAATCCATCCGTCTCCTTCACCAGCACCGCGATCTTCTTCAGGTCAGAGCCCGTGCGGACGCCGACGAAATCCGGCTGGATGGGCAGCTCCCGGCCGCCGCGATCGACGAGCACGGCAAGGCGAATGGCCTTGGGCCGGCCGAGGTCCATGATCGCGTCCAAGGCGGCGCGGGCCGAACGGCCGGTATAGAGCACGTCGTCCACGAGGACGAGGTAGCGCCCTTCAACGTCAAAATCAATTTCCGTGGTGCGCACGATCGCGGAAGGACCTATTTCTGCGAGGTCGTCGCGATACATGGTGATGTCGATGGAGCCGAGGGCCATGTCCCGCACGTCGCGGGCTTCGAGCAGCGGGATCAGCCGCCGAGCCAGGTCGTCGCCTCGCTGGCGGATGCCGATGATGCCGACGGAGCAGCCGGAAGGGATGGACCCGGCGATCTCTCCTGCCATGCGGCCCAGCGTCGCTTCGATCCCCTTTTCATCGAGGAGTACTTTCATCTCGGGGTGCGAGGATAACCGACCCGCTGCGTTTCGGCAACGGCGTGGGCCGCACCTCGGAAGCCGGACCGCAATGGCAGGGCCACGAATCAGAACCCCGCTTGCCAAGGCGGGGCTGGAAGGGGAGTAAAGCCGGTTTGGGTGTTTGCTCCCGATCGGGCCCACGGCTTGCGTCAATGGTGTCTGCACAAGAGGTGCCGAGGGTGTTTGACGGCGGCGCTCCTCGCCCGGAGGAGTGACTTCTTCTGTGAGCGGGGCTCCATTCCCGCCATCCGCAGAGCTACGCGCCGGCACCTCCCCTTCTTCCCCTGCGGACGTGCCCGGATAGGCAGCACGGCAGGGCCGCCATATAATACCCACGTCCACGGACGAGCCAAGAGGGAGCATCGCCGCGAGCGCTCCCGGCTATGAGGTCAAACCGTGATTGCCCCCGCACCCCGCAAGAAATCCAGGAAAGCCGTCGCCATCCTCATTGTTGTGGTGGTGGTCATCGCCGGTGGTTGGGCAGGGTACGCCAAGTTCATGGCGTCAGGTCGCGAAGAGGCCTTCGTTCTACATTCCCTTCAGAGGGCCGATATCGTTCAAACCGTCTCGGCGACGGGCACCGTCGAACCGCTGGTCAAGGTCATCGTCGGCTCCCAGGTCAGCGGGACCATCCGCAAGTGGTACGCCGACTTCAACGCCCGGGTAACACAGGGCTTCACGCTCGCCGAAATCGAACCGGACCGCTTCCAGACGACCTACGAGCAAGCCAAGGCGGATTTGGCGCTTGCCCGCGCCAGGGAACAGGAGCTGTTGGTACGAGCCAAGGATGCCGAACGCGAGTGGAAGCGAATTCAGTCGCTGTTTGACCAGAACAATGCCAGTGAGAATGAGCTGCTCGTGGTCAAGGCGGCCGCGGACGCCGCCCAGGCGGTCTACCAGGGGGCCGTTGCCAGCGTCCAGTCCGCTCAGGCCAGGGTCAATTCCGCCCAAGTGGATCTTGAGTACACGATCATCCGCTCGCCGATCGATGGAGTGGTGATCAGCCGCGACATAGACGTGGGGCAAACGGTGGCGGCCTCGTTTCAGACGCCTCAGTTGTTCCTGATTGCCAACGATTTGAGCCGCATGCAGGTCAACGCCAACGTCAGCGAGGCGGACATCGGCCACATTGCCGAGGGGATGCCGGCGCAATTCCGCGTCGATGCCTATCCCGGCCGGACCTTCTCCGGCAAGATCTCCCAGATACGTTACAACGCCACCATCGTGGACGGCGTCGTGACCTACGTCACCCTCATCGAAGTGGGGAATGACGACCTTGTTCTTCGGCCCGGCATGACCGCGAACGTCACCTTCGAAGTGGCCAAGGCAAGGAACGTGATTCGGCTGCCCAACTCCGCCCTGCGGTTCGACCCACGACCACCGGACCCGTCCTCACCTCCGGGGGCGCCGCGGAGGCGTGTGCGGGTGCCCACGGTTTATGTGTTGGAAGGCGGGGAGCCCAGCCCGCGGCAAGTGAAGACCGGTCTCAGCGACGGGGCATTCACGGAGTTGGTCGAGGGCGACTTGAGCGAGGGAACGAAAGTAATCACTGAGCGAAACTGGCGGGTCGGGGCAAGCCGGACCGCGGACCCGACGCGCACCTTGCGGCGGAGCATGTAGCACGTGATGCAAACCACGGCCAGCACGGCGCCGGTCAACGGGGCCCCCTTGGTGGACGCGCGGGGCTTGTGGAAGATCTATCGGGTGGGCGAGGTTTCCGTTCCGGCGGTTTGCGGCGTCTCCCTCTCCGTGGCCGCAGGCCAGTTCCTCGCGATCATGGGACCCAGTGGGTCAGGCAAGTCCACTTTCATGCACTTGGTGGGCTGCCTGGACCGTTGCGATCAGGGCGAATACTGGCTGAACGGGGCGATGATCAGCAGGCTCTCGAAGCGTGAACTGGCCGCCATCCGGAATCGCAGCATCGGCTTTGTGTTTCAGAGCTTCAATTTACTGTCTCGCACCACGGTTCTGGACAACGTCGCCCTGCCGCTGACTTACCAAGGCGTGAAGCGGCGGGAGCGACGGCGCCGGGCCGCCGAGATGCTCGAACAGGTCGGGCTGACTGATCGGGCTTCGCACCACAGCAACCAACTGAGCGGCGGCCAGCAGCAGCGGGTGGCCATTGCTCGAGCCCTGATCACCAATCCGGTCCTGCTGTTGGCGGACGAACCAACGGGCAACCTCGACTCCAAGACGGGTATCGAGATCATGGCCTTGCTGCAGCAACTGAACCGCGACACCGGCCTGACCGTCGTCCTGGTCACACACGAAACGGACATCGCCCGGTATGCTCAGCGGTGCGTGACCTTCCGGGACGGGCGGATCGAATCGGACAAGATGAACCACGCCGTCGATGACGCCAGTTCCGCATTAGGGGGTTCGGCAGGCTGAGCGGGCGTGTGGACTACGATGAGAGAACCGTGGACAATCAGAGTGTCGGGCATTTCTCTTTTGTGCG
>CAYYBO010000330.1:0-5299 GCA_964470125.1 uncultured Planctomycetaceae bacterium
ACATATCCCATGCTCACCAGGCTGTCACGCACGTACACGATGCGCGGCTCGATCACCCCCCCGTTGCCCTCGCCGCCGATCACGCAATCGTGCTGCCTCATCGCCGCCACGACGTTGGCCTCGCCCACCGCCGAGCGATGCACGACGATACCGCCGCCCGCTCGAGCCGCCAGATCGTCGATCATCCGCGAAGTGGACAGGTTCGCCGCCGCCGCCCCCGGCCGCTTGGCGAAGACAAACATCGCCGCCAGGGCCAGGGTGTACTCCTCCCCGATGTAGTGGCCGCCGTCGTCCACCACGGCCAGTCGATCCGCGTCCGGGTCCTGGGCGAAACCGATGGCCGCGCCGGCCCGCCGCACTGATTCGCACAGGCCGGTCAGATTCTCTGCGGTCGGCTCCGGCGTGTGGGCAAACCGGCCGGTCGGTTCGCCGTTGACGTGAACCACTTGGCAGCCGAGCCGCTCCAGGAGCATCCGCCCGCTGACGCAGCCGCCGCCGTTGACGCTGTCCAGCACGACCTTGAACCGCCGCCGTCGAATCGTCTCCACGTCCAACAGATCAAGCACCGCCTTGACGTGGCTCGCATCGGTGGAATCATCGCGAGAAAGGACGCCCAATTGCTCCACGGCCGCGAGCCTGAACGAACGCTCGCGATACCGGGCGAAGATCCGCTCGGCCAGATCCGCGGGCGGGGCGCAGCCCTCCGGCGTAAAGAACTTGATGCCGTTCCAGGCGATGGGATTGTGACTAGCGGTAATCATCACGCCGCCGGCGGCGCGGTGCCGAACAGTCATGAACGCGGCCCCGGGCGTCGAAACCACGCCCAGTTCAACCACGTCGCAGCCCGCAGCGAGCAAGCCGCTGACCACCGCGGCCTGCACCATCGAACCGCTGGGCCGCGAGTCGCGGCCGACGATCACTTTGCCGTCGCCCAAGTGCGAGCCAAAGGCCAATCCGATATCCGCCGCCAGCGCCGGCGTCATGGTCTCGCCGATGATCCCGCGAACGCCGGAGACCGTCATCATCAGTGCCATGCGAGGCTCCGCTGTAAATAAATGAAATCAACTCGCCTTCTGTTGCCGCTCGATGTCGTCGCGAACCTCCGGCGGCAGATAGCGCTGCTCAACGTCCGGCAGACGGGCTATCGCCGCCAGCGTCCGCTCGTATCGCGTCTCCAAATCCGCGGCCGTGTCCACAAACAGCACTCGCCGGCCGCGAAGCACACAATACCCGCCGCCGTCGCCGCCCAGCGGTTCGCGCCGAACGCTTAGACCGATCTCTTCGGCGACGGTCAACAGGGCGTCCAATCTTGCTTGCAGGTCCACTGGTGTACCCATGCCAGCCGGTTCTCTCGCCCAGCGCGACCCCTGGACAGAGCCGCGACCGTCAGGGAGTAGTCACGCCAAGAGCGAGCAGGCTTTCAGGATCACGCGGCGACCGATCCCTGGCGGGCGCAGCTTCTTTCCTGTGCGGCCTTCGCGCCGGCCGGTCAAGTCCGCCACCGCATCTGCCGATAACACCGTCGAAAGCCTTGGCCATCGCCCGCGCTGATCGTCATACATGGTCCACGAATCTCGCAACGACATCAACCCGCCCGAGACTCACGGTGAGCTGGAACAGCAGCTTGACGGCCTGGAACGGCGGATGGCCGACCTCCAGCTTCAGGTCGAGCGCCTCCAGCGGCTGGCCTCGCTGGGCACTGTCTCCGCCATGCTGGCCCACGAGTTCAACAACATCCTCACGCCGATCGTCAGCTATTGCGGCTATGCCATCCAGCGGCAGGACCCGGAGCTGATGCGCACCGCTGTAGAAAAGACGCACAGAAACGCCCAGCGGTTGACCACCCTCTGCCATCGCATCCTGGGCATGGCCGTGGACGATCAGATGGGGCCGACCGAGACGGCGATCCTCCCGCTGGTTCGCGACGCCGTGGAGTGTTTGGCCCGCGATTTGGAAAAGGATGACATCACCCTGTCGATCGACGTGGCGGAAGACTTGAAGGCCCGGGCGACCGCCAGCTCGCTTCAACAGGTGCTATTCAATCTGGTCATCAACGCCAGACAGGCCATGCTCGACAGACCGGGGACGCTGCGAATCGCCGCTCGCCGGACGGATGACGGCCGCGTGAACATCGAGGTGAGCGACACCGGTTGCGGCATCAAACCGGAACACCGGCAGCGAATCTTCGAGCCGTTCTTCACCACCAAGCAGCACGAGGGCCGGCCGGACCGTCGCGGCATCGGCCTCGGCCTGCACGTCTGCAAACAACTCATGGAAGAGCAGAGCGGCGCCATCGCCGTTCAAAGCACGCCCGGCGAGGGCACAACCTTCACCCTCACACTTCCGAAAGCCTAGAACCCGACAGAGCGAGGCGCGAGCCGTCTCACAACCCGCCTGCAAAGGCGGGGGCGGGAATCCGCACAATGCGGCGGGCGCCGCGGCGGGGCCGCGAAGGTCTTACTCGCGGATCCATTACTCCGGGTTCTCCAGCCAGACAACGCTGTCGGCGGTGCCGCTGGTGGCTCGCAAAAGGGCGACCACATCTGGCCGGCCGTCGCCGTCAATGTCTCCGACGGCAATTCGGCCGAGGTCCTCGGTGAAATCGCGAATGTTGTTTTCGCCCCAGGGGTTGATTTGCGCGCCGACGGGTCTGAACCAGCGCAGCCGGCCAGGCGTATTGGCGGCGATGATCGCGTCAGGCTGGTTGTCTCCGTTCACGTCGGCCACCCTTGCGTCCACCGGCTGCGGCGGCGTAGCAGCGGGCAGCGTCAGTTGGGCGATCAGATAGCCCGACCAGGTCGATGTTGCCGTGGCAGGGTGCACATACCAGCCTATTTGGTGCCCAGGTCCATTGATGGCGACGGCATCGTTTCGGCCGTCAACGTTAAGATCGCCGATGACGATCCGCGTGGCGGCTGCGATGTTGCCGATGGTGTACTTCGTCCAGGCCGTCGTGGCCGGGGCGACGGGGTTCTTGTACCAGGCCACGCGGGCGCTGGTCTCGTCCGCCGCCGTGGATAACACATCGTTCCGCCCGTCGCCGTCCACGTCATCAATGGCCACGCCGGCGGCGCCATCGCGCGAAACCGCGTCGATCTGCACCCGCGTCCAGCCCGCGCCGCTTGCCGCGTTACCGGGATTGACGAACCAACTGAGCCAGTTGTTGGTCCTGCTACTGGCTACGATGTCCAGGCCGTTCGCTGAGTCGATGTTGCCTATGGCTACGTCGCTCCATTGACCGGTGCCGGCGGTGTCGGATTGGCTGATGGTGCTGGCGGTCCAGCCGGCCGCTTGCCGGGGGTTGGCGGGGCTGTGTAGATAGACCAGCCGGCCGTTGCAGGCGGCGATGACGTCCCTGCGGCCGTCAGCGTCCAGGTCTCCCACCGCCAGGGCGGCCACGCCGGCGAGGTTCGCGCCGTTGCCGATCTGCACGCCGGTCCAGTTGTCCACGTCGGTCTGAAAGAAGATGATGACGGCGGGCAGAATGGGGGCAGCGCCTTCGTAGGCGACGACAATATCGAGTTTGGTGTCGCCATCGAAATCAAAGGTCTGCACCGCCGAGGGTCGGACGTTGGCTGTGCTGTTGACCGTTCGCTGCTGCCAGTTCGCGGTCTTGCCGATGATTTGAGGGCCGGGGTTCAGGCAGGTAAGCCCGAGCAGCACCGGCAGGGCTGAAACCAACAAACACGCTCGAAGGCACAGGAAGCGCATGCACCACCTCCAGGGGGCGTATACACATGATATCGAGCAAGGTCCCTGGGCTTTCCAAGCAAATTGCGTATGATCCGCCACCGGCGAGATTTGCCTCTGATGGAGACGGAAGCCCCCGACAGACCTGCCCGGAGTCTTACGACGCACCCGGGGGGGCCGCAGCCTGGGTCTCGCCGAGTCAGGAGCATCCATGATCGACATTAAGATAATTCGCGATAACCCGGATAAGGTAAAACACGCCTGCCAGGTCAAGAACATCACCTGCGACGTGGACCGCCTCCTGGCGGTTGATGCCCGCCGGCGGGCCATCCAGCAGGAGACTGACGCCCTGCGCAGCAAGAGCAAGGAACTCAGCGGGCAGGTCGGGCTGTATAAGGACCCCAAGAGCAAATGGTACCAGGAGGCTCTGGCCAAGGGTCGGACCGACGCGGACCTTCGCGCCGAGGGGGAGAAGATACAGGCCGAGTCCGGCGGGATCCGCGAGCGGATCAAGGTCTTGGAGGACGAGGCCAAGACCGTCGCCGAAGAGTTCCAGGCCCTGATGCTGACCGTGCCGCAGATTCCGTCGGACAAGACGCCCGTCGGCGAGGACGAGCACGGCAACGTCGAAGTCCGCCGCGCAGGCGAGGTCCGCAAGTTCGACTTCGAGCCCAAGGACCACGTGCAACTTGGCAAGAGCCTCGGCATCATCGACATCGACCGCGGCGTCAAGCTGGCCGGGGCGCGGAACTACCTCCTTCGCGGGGCGGGCTGTCTGCTGCACCAGGCCGTGCTGCGGCTGGCCGTCGACATCATTACTTCCCGTGGCTACGAGCCGGTGACGGTGCCGGTGCTGGTCCGCGACGAGATGATGTACGGCACGGGCTACTACCCCGGCGGCGAGGAGCAGGCCTATCGCTGCGAGCGCGACTCGATGTCGCTGGTGGGCACGGCCGAGGTCTCGCTGACCGCCATGCACGGCGACGAAATCCTGGACGAGGCCGAACTGCCGCGGAAGTTCGCCGCCCTCTCAACGTGCTTCCGCCGCGAGGCCGGGGCGGCGGGCAAGGACACCTACGGCATCTATCGCATCCACTTCTTCGACAAGGTCGAGCAGGTCGTGCTCTGCCGGGCCGACGAGGCCGAGAGCGAGAAGTATCACCACGAGATCATCTCCAACGCCGAGGCGGTCTTGCAGGCGTTGGAACTGCCCTATCGCGTCATGGCCGTCTGCACCGGCGACATGGGCCAGGGCAAGGTGGAGATGTACGACATCGAGACCTGGATGCCCTCGCGGAACTGCTACAGCGAGACGCACAGCGCCAGCCGCTTCGGCGAGTTCCAGGCCCGCCGGTTGAACCTGCGCTACCGCGAAGGGGGAGCGTCGGCGTCCCGCCGGCAAGTCCAGTTCTGCCACACGCTGAACAACACGGTGATCGCCAGCCCGCGCATCCTGATCCCGATCCTCGAGCTATATCAAAACGCCGACGGCTCGGTCACGGTGCCGCAGGCCCTGCGGGGGTACATGAACGGGATGGAGCGGATCGTGGCAAAGTAGCGTCGGCCCCCTATTTGTCTCCAAGACAACCTGAATGGGACTGGTACAACA
>CAYYBO010000331.1:0-5274 GCA_964470125.1 uncultured Planctomycetaceae bacterium
CTTGCCAACGACGAGGCGCAGAAGATTGTCAGCATCTACAAGGCCGGGTTGCTGACGAAGAACGAGGGCCGCGAGATGCTTGGCAAGGAGCCTGTGCCCGGCGGCGATGATGAATGGGGAGACGATAGCGACATTGGCATGCTGGGGGAAATGCCCTACTCGCCGCAGCCTAAGGCTTCAGAGCCGTCAGTTGAGAAGGCGCCGCCGGTTGAGGCTTCGCGGGTATTCGATGATGCGTTAGGGAAAGCCCGCCGCGCTAACACCTGGCATGCGTTGAACAACAGGGTGGTACCGATTGAAAAGCGGTGCGCCGGGGCCGTGCGCAGGTACTTCTTTGAGATCGAGCGGCGCCTGCTGAACATGGCCAAGGACTTCCAGCCCGAGGTGGTGAAGAACGTGGCCGACCCGGATGTTGATGCCGTCTTCGATGACGAGGAGCTGGAGCGCACCGTCCGCACGTATCTGGAGCAGGCCATCTCGGTGGGGTACACGACCATGGGCATCGGGACGGTGAACATCGAGGACCCCGGTATCGTTCGCTACCTGTCCAGCCGGGCATCGTTCATGCGGGGCATCAACGACACCGCCAAGGAAGACTTCAAGAAGAAGTTGCACGAGGTGCTGGCGCAGGCGCTCGAAGACAAGCTGACCGAGGCGCAGCGGGCTGAGGCGATCCGGTCGCTGATCAAGGAGCAGTTTGCTGGGCTGAAGTCCCACGCGCGGACGATAGCGCGGACCGAGGTGCACGGGGCGTTCGCGGATGGCCGCTGGCAGGCGTGCGAGGAGTTGTCGCCCACCGAGATCGAGTGGGTCAGCTCGCGCGATGCGCTGGTCCGGGATTCGCATGCGCATCTCGATGGCAAGCGGGTCCCCTTCGGCGAGCGGTTCGAGAATGGGTGCCGGTACCCCCTCGACCCCATCGGGGAACCGGGCGAGACGATCAACTGCCGGTGCACCTTCTCGACACACTTCTGAGGTGATGGCATGGCATGGACGTATGTAGCCGAAGCGGAGGGGTATTCGTACAGCTCCGTTTCGACTCTCGATGCCGGCGGCACACTTCATCTTGAAGTGGGCGACGTGCTCTGCATCTACGCTGGGTATATGGGGGCATCGACGACGGTAGCGGTTGCCACGACCGCGCCCGCCGACTCGTTCACCATGCAGACGGTTAACCAGTACAGCACGCGCAATGGTGCCTGTATTGGTCACGTCGTGGTGGGAACGCGCAATGAGAGCGCGACGATCCGCGTGACGCTGGGGGCCGCGAGGACGGCGGTAGCGTTCGTCGTCATGCAGTACCGGCCCGATGCGGGGGATGAAATCTCTCTCGTGGCAGGACCGGGTAGCGCGAGTTCGGGGAGTGGCAACACCCCGCAGAGTCAGAACATCTCTCCGCAGGGCACCGATCTGCTCGTATTCGCCGGGATGTATAACGCGGCGGGCATGGGCTACGGTACCAGCTTCCAAATCGGCGACACGGCCGCTGACGGCTACAACGAGTCGAACCGGTGCGGCGCCTGCTATAGCCTGTTCACGAGCACGCAATCGAACATCCATGGGCAGGCGACGTTCGGCGACGATGACTCGTGGACTGCCGACATCATCGCGCTGGAGTCGGCGGCTGGCGGCGGAAAACCGATGTACGCCTACGCGCAACAGTAGGAGCTAAGCAATGCCGGACCTTTGGATGGATGTAGATACGGCGCTTGCCGAAGTGCCCATCAATATCATGCCATTACTCGACGCCACAGATTTCAAGTCGCGCGAAGAGTCTGTTGCTTACAACGCTGCCGGGCTTGAACTGATCTGGCATTTCACGACCACGGCGGGCGCGACGACTGCTACTGTCGTTACTCCCACCACTGGCGGCAACTACGACTGGGCGCACCAAGACGGTGGGATGTACACCATCGAGATTCCGGCGAGCGGCGGTGCCTCGATCAATAACGATACCGAGGGGTTCGGTTGGTTCACTGGCGTAGCTACTGGCGTGCTCCCGTGGAGGGGGCCGGTGATCGGGTTCCGTGCGGCTGGTCTGAACAACGTGCTAATCGATAGCGCGTACTCTGCCACGCGGGGATTGGCTGGGACGGCGCTACCCGATGCTGCGGCTGATGCTGCCGGGGGCCTGCCTATCTCGGATGCCGGCGGACTCGACCTTGACGCACAGATCGGCACTGACATTGACGCTATCCTTGTGGACACAGGGACTACTCTACAGGGCGAGTTGGACGGTATTCAGGCCGACACCGAAGATATCCAGGCACGGATTCCTGCCGCTCTCGTGAGCGGTCGCATCGCGGCTGACGTTGGGTCTATCTCTGGGGATGCCACCGCTGCTGACAATTTGGAGGCGGCTTGTGATGGCACCTCGTATAACATCGGCGGCGGAGCCGTGGTTGCGGCTTCCGTTACCGGGGCTGTTGGCAGCGTGACGGGTGCGGTCGGGTCTGTTACTGGGGCCGTGGGTTCGGTTACTGGCGCTGTGGGTAGTGTTACGGGGAACGTCGGAGGCAACGTCATTGGGTCAGTTGGGTCTGTCGCGGCTGGGGGTATCACTGCTGCCAGCATCGCAACGGGTGCTATCGATGCGGACGCCATAGCAGACAACGCAATCGACGCGGGTGCGATCGCTGCTGATGCCATCACGGCGGCCAAACTCGCCACGGGTGCTATCACGGCCGATGCTTTCGCCGCTGATGCGATCGTCGCTGCCACTCTGGCGACCGGGGCTATTTCCTCCGATGCCTTCGCAGCCGGAGCTATCACCGCGTCCGCTATCGCGGCTGATGCAATCGGTGCGAGCGAGCTTGCCGCTGATGCTGTGGCTGAGATCGCCGATGCGGTATGGGATGAGGCTATCGCTGGACACGCTGGGGCTGGTAGCACTGGGGCCGCTCTCTCTGCTGCTACGGCACCTACTGCTGCTGCCGTGGCTGATGCGGTATGGGACGAGCTTACTGCCGACCATACCGGTGTTGGGTCTGCTGGCGCTGCCCTGGCTGCCGCCAGCGGGTCAGGTGATCCATGGTCTACGGCCCTGCCAGGGTCATATGGGGCAGGCACAGCCGGGTACATCATTGGTAGCAACCTCAACGCGCCGGTCGGAACCGTTGACACCGTGGTCGATGCTATCAAGGCGAAGACGGACAACCTTCCGTCTGACCCGGCGGACGAATCGTCCTTGGAGGCAGCTATCACCGCCGCGACCTCACCGCTTGCTACTTCGGCCGAGCTCGCCAAGGTTCCAAAGTCTGACTCCACCGTGTCGTGGAACGCTACCGCGCTGGCTGCTATCCAAACTCAGGCGGCGGGAGCGCTCACCGCATACGATCCGCCAACGAAAGCCGAGCTTGACGCTGCTGTGTCTCCTCTCGCAACGGCGGCTAACCTTGCTACGGTTGACACCGTGGTAGACGGGCTGGCAACTACCATCGGAGTAGCGGGAGCCGGCCTTACTGCGGTGCCGTGGAATGCATCGTGGGACGCGGAGGTACAGAGTGAAGTAGACGACGCGCTTGGTGCCGCGATAACTGAGCCGACAAACCTCGCGGCTACCAAGTCAGTCAAGAGTTTCCTCTGGTATCTGTACTCTCGTCTGTTCCACCGCAACACGCAGACCGCTACTCAGCAGATAACCTACAAAGCCGATGGTGTCACGGCGCTCGCCACTCGCACGGTGTCCGACGACGGGACCACGCAAACGCTGGGGGCCGGGGCGTGAGGATAGACGAGTTTTCAAACATGGGGGCCGGCGTGTCCGGCCTCTCCGATACCGAGCGTACGCGGTTCGCGTGCTTCGGGTTCGACATCGCATCGGGGGTGCCGCAGGTAATTATCGGCATGCTGTCGATGGCGCTTGCCATCGGGCTGCCGGGGGTCGCTGCTGCGATGGCTGCGCCCAGCATGACGGTAACCGCATGCCTGCCTTCTATTAGCGTTGTGAAGGACTGACGTATGGCAATCGTGATAGGCCAGAAGGTTCCAGAAGAGGGAGTCGCCGTATTCACAGCTTCGTTCACTGACGAGGACGGTACGGCATGCATCCCCACCACGGTAACGTGGACACTGACCGACAGCGCTGGGACGGTTATCAACTCGCGGTCTGCGGTGTCGGTTACTCCAGCCGCATCGGTTGATATTGTTCTGAAGGATGCCGACCTCGCACTGACCGGGAGCACCGATACCCTCTCGCGCATTCTATACGTCAAGGCTGTCTACACCAGCACTACGGTAACATCGGGGACTAACCACAAGGAAGTGTGGTTTGAGATCGAACCTATGGTGAACGTCACATAACGGAGACTTACATGGACAAGATTCTCTTTCGGGCTGTACTTAACAAGGCCGGCGAGGACGGGGTGTATTCCGCTATCGCTTCAACAGCAGAGGAGGACCGCGACGGCGAGATCGTCAATCCTTCTGCGTTCACCAACCTGGAGCGGTTCGTCAAGGAGCAGGGGCCGATCTACTACTCGCACGCATGGCGCTCGGGCGGTGCAGGCGAGGAGACAATGCCTATTGGTAAGGCTGTCGGGGCATGGCAGGAGCCAGACAAGATCGGGGTGAAGTACGTGTTCGCCGAGGGCGGGCCGATGGAGTTCGCACCCAAGGTCAAGTGGATGGTGGACAACGGCTTCCTGCGTTTCATGTCCATCGGTGCGCTCCCGACGAAGTGGGAGACTGACGATCAGGGGCGGCGGGTCTACACGGAACTTGAGTTACTGGAAGTGAGTGTCGTTGGCATCCCGAGCAATCGGGGCGCGGCAATCATGAACTCGGCCAAGGCGGCCGGGGTCAATATCACGAGCGAGGACATCGCGAAACTGTTCGGACCGGAACTTGTAAGTAAGTCTGCGCCTGACGGCGTAAAGCAGACCGAAGACCAGGCGACCAAAGTTCAACGGTATCGGTTGGCCTCACTCATCGAAGCTGCAAGAGAGGTTCATCATGACTAAGCTTGACATGCTCAAGTCCCTTGTCGAGAAGACTACCGACAAGGCTGAGCTTGACAAACTGAACACGGAAATCCTCGCGGAAATCCGGGCCGAGGAAAAGGCGAAGCTTGAAAAGGAGCTTGCCGACAAGGCTGCCGATGCAGAGCGCGCGGCTGCCATTGCTAAGAGCGAGGAAGCCAAGCCGAAGCACAGCGGCATCGAGGTCGGGCTGCCCGACATCTACCAGTGCAGGCGCTTCCGTGCCAATATGGACGGTCTGAAGGCAATCGGTAAGACCTTCAAGGACGACAAGAAGGCCGAGATCGTCACGAAG
>CAYYBO010000332.1:0-5266 GCA_964470125.1 uncultured Planctomycetaceae bacterium
ATCTGCGGCCTCGGCCCGCGCAAGCACTCTGGATATCACGTTCGATTGCGGCGTCGCCCGGTCGACTCGGCCGCCCAGAACAAAGGCGAGAACAAGAGCGGCCGCAAGCGTTCCCGCCCGAAACCAGGTTCTTAGGCCCAAGCGGGAAGGCCGGCGCTCCGCCGCCCGCTGGACGCATCGCTTTAGAGCCGGCATCTGTTCCCTAGCAGGCAGCCGCGGGCGGGCGGCTCTCTCAGCTCGCCCAAGCGTCTTGACCAGCTCGGTCCGCACCTCCTGCAGTTCGGGCGTGCCGGCGATGTAAGCGTCGAGCAGCGCGGACACATCGGCGGAAACTTCCTTGAAGTACTGGTCGACCACAAGACGTTCCAAGGTCTCCCTGTTCATTTACTGATCTCCCTGCCGGAGGGCGGCGTCTCTCGCCCAGGCCCGAAGGCCGGCCACCGCCGCGTGCAATCGTGAGCGAACTGTTCCGATCGGCACTCCCACGGCTGCGGCGATTTCCTCGTAGGTAAGTTCCTGGGTCAAGCGAAACTCCAACACCTCACGCTGTGCCTCGGGCAGTCGTTGAATAGCCTGTCGCATTTCCTCAACAGAGTCGTCCGGGTCTCGGGAATCATGTTCAACCATCTCTTCCATCGTTCCTGTTAAGTGCGGCGTCCGTCGCCGAGCATGCTCGCGCACAAGGTTTCGGGCGATGCCCAGGAGCCACGCCCTCTTCGAAAGAGCGGCCTCCAGTCCGCTCGGCTTCTTGGCTGCTGCCAGGAAAGTTTCCTGGAAGAGTTCCTCCGCTGTTGCTGCGTTGGAAATCCTCCGGCGGATAAAAGCCCAAACGGCGGGACCGATCTCCCGGTAAAGCCGCTCCAGGTTCGCTGGCCAGTCGTCCATCGCGTCCATGTTATAAGTGACTTGGAGGCGCTGAAAAGTTCAAAAGAAATAAGACGCGAAAAAGGGATGTGCCGGAGTCAAAGGGAATCAACTCTGAAGCTTGGCTTTGGCCGCCTCGATCTTCTTGAGGATTTCGCCGTTGCTGCCCAGGCTTCTCGCTTCTTCATAGGCGTTGAGGGCGGCCTCCCACCGGCCCTGCTGAAATGCCTGATCTCCCCGTTGCACGGCGACCTGCTGACGCGCCTTGACGAGCTTGACCTTGGCTGACGCGTCCGCGGGGGCCGGGAGCCGGGGAATGGCCTCGCCGTAGAGGCGGACGGCCTCGGCATAGTTGCCCCGCTCCATCTCTTCGTCGGCCTGCTTGACGGTCGCAGCCGCCTCGAAGGCGACGCTCATGACCTCCAAGCGGTTCCTTGCTGAGAATGTCGGATACCTCCACACCGAACTGCGGAGGTGCTGCTCGGCCGCAAGGAGATCGCCGCTTTCAATCGCCGCCTGCGCTTTTTCATACAGGACCATCGCCGCCGCCGTTCGGGCCTTGCGTTCGACCTCCACCGTCGCCTCTACTTGGTTTGCCTTCTCAAAGGCGAGAGCCGCATCGGCGTAGTTTTGGTCCGCCATGGCTTCTTCGCCCCGCACGATCCAGTCGGCCCGTTCCTTGGTGTCGGCGATTTGTTGGCGGAGCTTGCGAGTCTCGGTGGTCGCCTTCGACCGCTCCGCTTCTGCGACGGCCATGAACGCCCGGTCGAAGTTGCCGTTCGCCAGCGATTCCCTGGCCAACCTGAGAGCGTCCGCATATCTCTGGTCGGCGCGAGATTCGTGGAAACGCGTCTCCAAGGGGGAAGGATCCAATCCTGCATCCTGCGCCTTCTGGCGATACTCATCGAGGGCCAGTTCCGCCTCATCCAGGCGGCCGTCCTCCAGCGCCTTCTTTCCTTCTTCCTCCAGTCGGTAGGCGTCCTTGCGATTCCAGCAGAGCTGCCGCAGGGCGTCGACATCCGATGGACTCACGCCAAGCTTCTCCGCCTCTCGCGCCAGCCGCAGTGCCCCGTCAAAATCATCCCGGGAGAACGCGATGCGGGCTTGAGCCATGCGCAGCCACGACGCCGCCTTGCCCCGATGCTGTGACACTTTTGCGTGGGGGCCGGGCATCTCCACGGCTTGAGCCAGCTTCGCACGGGCTGTTTCGTAGTCTGCGGCGTCATATGCTGACATCGCCTCGGCAACCAGTTGCTCCAAAGGATGCTTGGCGGCCACCCGCAAATGGTAGTACCAAAGGGCGCTGGCGCCCGCGAGAGCCGCCACGAAGAAGAACACTGAAGTGACAAGCCACGCGGCGAATCTAGGGTGCCGCTGCTTGTGCAACTCTTCGACGAGTCGTGGCGCAGGAATTGTCTCCGCCTGGACAGGGCGCGGCGGAGGTCGCAGGGAGCCCCTATGTCGCCGCCGAGCAGGTCCCGCGGCAGGGCGCGCTGCAAGCCTGCTCTCGACGACCACCGGCACCGCGACCTCCGACGGCGGCAGGGTCTGGGGAACGGGCCCGCGGACGGTAAGTACCGTCAGTCGAGACGTGCCCCGGACTGTCGCCGGTGGCGGTGGTGTGGATGCCGGCAACAGCGAGCCAGTCGTTCGAGATGCCAAAGGGAAACCCTGGAAGGAATCGCCTTGCAGGCCTGCACGGCGGGGCCCAGACCCGGGGAGAAACTGTTGCGGTTCCCCACGCTCCGTGCCGCCCTCGAAGCACTTCGAAACGGCATCCAGCACTTCCTGTATTGAGACGTAGCGGTCGTTCAGGCTCTTGGCGGTCATCCTACGGAGAATCGCCGCCAGAACCGGGGGCACGAGCGGGTTCAGTTCGCAGGCATCCGGAAGGCGGGCATCGAAGTCGCAATGCCAGCGAGACCAGAAGCCGATGGCCGAGGCCGGATCTTCGACTTGTCTGCCAAAGAACTGGTGAAGGGCGATGCGCCCGACGCAGAACTCGTAGATCGCCATTCCCAGCGAGTAGATGTCAACCCGATTGTCGTAGCGAGCCTCCTGCAGCAGCTCCGGCGCCGAGAATTTAGGAACGATCGTCGCGGGCGGTGTTGTGTCGCTCTCGTGTGCGGCCGTGCCCAGGTTGGCGATCTTGGCGTTGTGATTGCGCCCGACCATGATATTCGCGGGGTGAACGCCGCGGTGCATGAGGTCCAGCGAGTGCAGGGCGCGTAGACCTTGAGCCGTCGTCTTGAGAATGCGAATCGCCGCTCGAGGGTCCGCTTGGCGCTTGGCGATCAGAGACTCCAGCCACTGGCCGGCGACGTATTCCTCCACGATGAACAAGCCCAATTGGTCCTCGATCAACTCATGGATGTTAACGACTTGGCGGGCGTCTTTGGGGATACGGGCAAGAAACTGGGCTTCACGTTTGAACAAGCCGCAGGCAATGGGATTGTCAATGAGCAGAGGCAGCATCTGCTTGACAGTCACAAGCCGATCGAGCGTGGCGTCCCTGGCCTTGTAGACCACGGCGTTGTGTGTGGTCCAAAGCCGTTCGAGAATGCGATACTTGCCAAGGCCCGTTCCCGTGGGCAGACCTGGATAGAAGGGCGTAGCGCTGCGCTCAGCCGCGCCCTCGTGCTCCGCGGGCTTGGATGCCGAGAAGGGAGTCAAGTCTTCCTGGCTGAGCGGATCATCCATGGTCTGCCACGCTATGGTCTCTGAGCAGAGCTTGACGCTCGCGCCGCCTTCCCGGGGCTTCGCCTGGACACTCAGCACCGCTTGTGAACGGCCGGCTGCCGTTCCAGGACGAGTCCGCGATGTTCCTTTCCCCCGGGACACCCCGCGTCCCGCCAGGCCGAAGCCCCGTCCGAGAATGCTTCACGGAAGCTGAAGCTTGGCCTGCTTCAGGACGGTCAGTTCAATCTGATGATAGGGCGGCGCCCGGACGCAAGTCCAGGATGCAGGCAGACCGACATGCAAACCGCGCTGTCCTGAAACGCCTCGAATATCCGCGACTCGCTCGCCCCCGGCCGAGTTGAGCGTTTAGAGGCCGAGCACTATCATGCCGCCATGCCGCAGACTTGGGCCACAACAACCCCGATGAGACGCTCTCGGACCGACACGTTCTGGGTCGTTGCTCTGCTGGCTTTTTGGAGTGCCCCCGATGCCTCCAGCTTCGGCCAAGCTGGTGGACCCACGCTGGTTGAGGTAGGGGAGGTCAGGCGGGACTTGCTCGCCCCGACGGCATGGCTTGTCGGAACCGTTCGGCCGCGGGTGCGAACGGTCGTGGCCTCGGAGGTCGCCGGGCTGGTCGCGGAGATGTGCGTGGATGAAGGGGATGCAGTAACCCAAGGCCAGTTCCTGTGCAAGCTCCGCGACGTACGAACCCGGTTCGCGGTTGCCGAGGCGGCTGCCAGGGTAAGCGAGAATGAAGGCGTGCTGGCCGAGCGAATGGCGGAACTGGGCAAGGCCGCCTTTGAGAAAAAACGAACAGAACGATTGTGGCGGTCACAACAGTGTTCAGAGAAGGAGTATAACGACACCCAGGCCGACTACGACGCGGCTACCAGCCGAGTCGAGCAGGCCAAGTCGCGAGTAGAGGCACAGAAGGCAACAAGGGACGCCTTGGCCGACAGCCTGGCCCGAATGGAGATACGGTCGCCTACCAACGGCTTCATCGTGACCAAGAGGGCCGAAATCGGCTCGTGGGTCGAACAAGGCGGACCGGTCGTCGAACTCGTGGACGCCTCAACGGCGCGAATCCGCGTTCCAGTTCCCGAAGCCGCTGTTGTCCATTGCGAGATTGGAGCGATGGCGACCATCACCGTCGAGGCATTGAAGAAACCATACACGGGCCAAATAGCACGGATCATCCCGGACGCGGATGAACGGGCAAGGACTTTCCCAGTTGAAATCGACGTTCCCAACCCGACAGGCGAACTCAAGCCCGGCATGTTCGTCCGGGCGGCGATACCGACCGGGCCGAAGGCGGAACATCTCGTGGTCCCGAAGGATGCCGTCGTGCCGCGAGGCCCGGCCTCCTCGGTGTTCGCCATCCGCATCGGGCCGGATGGGCCGATGGCCATGCCCGTGCCGGTGGTCGTTGTAGCGGAGGTCTTGGACCAGGTGGCCGTCGTGGCGACGGGGCTGCAGGCCGGCGATCAGGTGGTCGTTCGCGGCAACGAGTACATGTTCGCGCCAGGACCCGTGATGGTCGCCCCAGGCGGAGCAGAGCGGAACCCTCCAAACGAAAACGCCTCACCCGGCATGAGCCTGCCGGGCGCCAAGGCCCCGCCTCCCGCGAGCCAACCAACCACGGCGACCGCTGCTGTCGCACAGCAGCCCGATGTGGTGCAGTAGTCTTCACACATGCACGCAGTTGACGTTTTCATCAAGAACC
>CAYYBO010000333.1:0-5266 GCA_964470125.1 uncultured Planctomycetaceae bacterium
CGTCGGGTACAGCGAGGCCGAGCTGGCTGCGCTGCCGGAGGGAGCCAATATGGGCCTGTCCTGTGGGAACCCCACAGCGATAGCGTCGCTCCAAGCCGGCGAGGTGGTTTTGGATCTGGGTAGTGGTGGCGGTTTCGATGTCTTCATCGCAGGCCCCAAGGTCGGTCCAACAGGACGCGTGATCGGCGTGGATATGACGCCCGATATGGTGAGCAAGGCCCGCCAGGGCATCGGTGCGTACAAAAAGCGCACGGGTCTCGCCAACGTGGAGTTCCGCCTGGGCGAGATCGAGCATCTGCCGTTGGCGGACGCCGGCGTGGACGTGGTGATCTCCAACTGCGTCCTGAATCTCTCGCCCGACAAGCCCCAGGTCTGGCGGGAGATCGGACGTGTCTTGAAGCCCGGTGGGAGGGTCGCCATCTCCGATCTGGCCCTGCTCACGCCCTTGCCCGAACAGATTAAGGATATGGTGGAGTCTCTCATAGGCTGTCTGGCGGGAGCCGTGCTGGTGGAGGAAACCCGCGCGATGGCCGAAGCCGCCGGACTGGTGGACATCGAGCTGACGCCCAAGCCAGGGTACGTGGATGCCATGGTGGATTGGAACGATCCTCTGTATCGCCAGGTTGTCGAGAATCTGCCCGAAGGAGCGAAAGCGAGCGACTATGTGACCAGTCTCAGTATCACGGCGGCCAAGCCGGTCGTGGCGATTACACCCACGGTCAAGGAGTTGATCGCCATCGGAGCGTCTGTTACCGCGCACTGCCAGCCCTGTCTGACGTATCACGTAGGCAAGGCCAGGGAGATGGGAATTGCCGAGCAGGACATTCGAGAGGCGGTGGACATGGGGCAGAAGGTTGAGAAGGGGTCCATGTCCACGATGAGGGATTTCACAGGGAAGTTCCTGGATTCGCCGACCCCAGGTCGTTCGGCGTGTTGCGCTGGCCAGACATCGCCGGAGGGAAAGAGTTGTTGCTCGTGAAGAACCAAGGCAGGAGGAATGACCAGTGAATTCATCGAACGAAGATCGGAAGGAGACTGACAACATGGAATTGCTGAAACAACAAGCCTCGGCATGTGGTGCAGGGTGTGACTGCCACGGCCGCGGAGCGTTGGGACGAAAGCGTTTGATTCTGGGGACGATCGTGCTGCTCGTCGCCGTGGCGCTGGTGGCTCGGGCCGTGATCAAGGCGAATACGGCGCCAAGCCAGCCAGAGATGGCTGCCTTTGTCTCGCCTACGGTGGCGCAGACCCCTTCAGTCGAAGGTGTTGCGGGCACACCATCGGTCGAAGCAGCCAAGACACCGGTTTCGTTTGTTGCGAAGGAGATCGGGGCGCTCTCCGAGCTGAACACGCTGGCTATTGCGAATGATGCCGTCTTTCTGTACGTGCCCGGGAAGAACGGGTCGTCCAGCAATCCGCCCGCGGCGGCCATGCAAAGTGCGGCCGGCAGGATTGGGGCCCAGGGGTACAAGATCGGTCTGTTCACGCTGAAGGCAGGGACCCGTGATCACGATCTGATTGCGGCACAGATGTCGGTGCCGGGGGTTGTGGCTGCGGTCAAAGGGCGAGGGATGGTCCCCATCTCCGGCGACATCACGGAAACGACGCTCATTCAGGGCTTTGTGGCCGCATCGTATGCGGGCGGCTGTGGTCCAGGTGGCTGCTGACCGGCGGGATGCAACTGATATGCTCCAGGCAATTACCGACGCACTTCAAGCCGCGAGCATAGGGCCTGCAGCGCTGCCGTTGGCATTTGCATTGGGGTTGGTCAGCGCCGTCGCCAGCGCGTGCTGCACGCTGCCGGCGATGGGCATGCTCGTGGCCTACTCGGGCACGCGGGAAAACGTGAACCGGCGTTCAGCGATTACCTCGGCGGTTTGGTTCCTCGTGGGCACCACGCTGGCCCTGATCATTCTTGGGTTCGTGGCCGGGCTTGTCGGCCAGACGGCGCAGGCGTTTCTGGGGCGTTACTGGAAGATATTCGCGGGAGCCGTCGCGGTCCTTCTGGGACTGGCGACTCTCAAGATGCTTCCCATCCGTCTGCCGCAGCGTGTTCAGAAGGACGGCAGTCGCTCCACCTCCAACGGGAAGATGGGCGCCGCGTTCGGAGGACTGTTTCTTGGCGGCGGTGTGACGGCGTGTTCCCTGCCCTGCAATCCGGGGATCTTCATCGTCCTCGGTGCCAGTGTGTTGTTGGGCCGGGTCGTATGGGGTATGGTGCTCATGGCAGTTTTTGCCGTGGGCTTTAGCCTGCCGCTGGCTGCCATTCTCTTCGGTGTGTCATTTGGCAAGGCGTCCATCAAGATGCAAAAGGTGGACACAGCAATTCGAACTGTCTCCGGAGTCCTGCTGGCCTGTGCAGGCCTGTACTTGTTGGCATCATTCTAACAAGGAACCATGTGTTGTTCCAGTGGTGTGTGCGGACCGAAAGTGGATAAGAGACTCGTGCAGTTCAGCGCGGCGCTGGAATGGCTGCGCGGCCAAGGCATTCAGGTGGAGCGATATAATCCGAGCCATCAATATGAAGCCTTTGCGGCCAACGAAACGGCGGTGAATGCGATCAACAGCCATGGCATCGAGTATCTTCCCCTGATCCTGGTGGATGGGGGAATCGTCAGCTATGGCGGCTACCCGATCCAAGAGGAACTGGCCGCCATGACCGGCATGGGAAGGGGGAACGAAGCAAATGCATAATTAGGATAACGACTTGGGGGGCCGGGCACGCAGAGGCGCCGATCCGATCCGAGCCGTCGCGGGCGTCGTGCGAGAATCCGTTTATTGAAAACGTCGTAGAACCACCCCGAATTGAAAGGAAATATGACAATGGAAACTAAGGCGAACAACGGGAAACAGAAGAAGGGCTTGCTGGGCGCGATCTGGGAGTCCATGACCAAGACCGGCGGCTGCTGCGGCTCGGGTGGAAACTGCTGCGGCCCTGCCGATCCGAACAACGGTGGGGAAAAGGCCAAAGAGAAGAAGGTTGATCGTAGTGCAGGGCGACGCACATGAGTCGTAATGACAGACCGGATGCCTCAAACTACAAAGACCTCGCCGTCTTAGCCATCGTTCCGATTGCGGTAGCGGTCCTGACCTTGGTGAGTTGGGTTCTCGCGCACTGGGAAATCGGGCCATACTTCGTCAATGCAGCGCTCGCCTTTGCGGCCATCATCTTCGGTGGCTTTCAACGCTTCATTGCCGGGTTCAAGGACGCGCTGCAGCGGAAGATCACGGTCAACGTGTTTGTCGTGGTGGCGCTCCTGGCCACGATGGCCATTGGCGAGTTCCGGCCTGCCGCGGTGATTGTCTTCATCATGGCCGCCGCCGGGGCACTGGAGTCCTACACCCTGGACAAAACCCGCAGGAGCATTCGCGACCTTCTCGATCTGGCCCCGCGAATGGCGACCGTTCGCCGGCGGGGAGAGGAAGCCGTCGTCCCGGTGGCCGAGCTCCAGATGGGCGACGTCGTCGTGGTCAGGCCCGGCGCACGGATTCCGGTCGACGGCGTGGTGACCGCCGGGGCAAGCAGCGTCAATCAGGCTCCGATCACCGGCGAGTCTATGCCGGTGGAGAAGTTTCCGGGCAGCAGTGTCTTTAGCGGCACTCTCAACGAGTCCGGCCACCTGGAGATTCGAACGGCCAAGATCGGCGAGAACACGACCTTGGCGAGAATCGCGCACTTGGTGCAGGAAGCCCAGGGGACGCGGGCGCCCGTGCAGAATCTGGCGGACCGGTTCACAGCGTGGTTTCTGCCGGCGGTGGTGCTGCTGGCGATCATTGCCTTCGCTCTCTCCGGCGAGGTCAAGGTGGCGGTCTCCGTTCTATTGGTGGCCTGCCCCTGTGCGTTTGCCATCGCCACCCCCACCGCCGTAACTGCCGGCGTGTCCAATATGGCGCGCCGGGGGGTTCTCATCAAAGGCGGTGTCTTCCTGGAACTGGGTCACAAGATCAACCACCTTCTGGTGGACAAGACCGGAACGTTCACCTTCGGCAGGCCCAAGGTGCAAAGCGTCATCCCCTTTAACGGGAAGGGGCCGGACGAGATCCTTCGGATGGCGTGCATCGCAGAGAAGTACTCCGAGCACCCCTTGGCGCGTTCCATTCTGGCGGCCGGCCGAGAGAGGCGCCTCGACATTCCCGACCCGGACCATTTTGTCAGCGCGACGGGCATGGGAGTGGAGGCTCGATGGGACGCCGCGAACATTCGGATCGGCAAGCAGGCATTTCTCCAGGAGGCAGGAGTACCCATCGCCCCTGGGGTGGACCAGGAACTGGCAAGACAATCAGAGCAGGGACGCACCGGCGTCCTGGTGGCGCACAACGACGAAGTGATTGGCCTGCTCGCGATCGCCGATGAGATTCGTCCCGAGATCCCGGAAACCATCCGGCAGCTCAAAGTGATGGGCGTTAAGAGAATCACCATGCTGACCGGCGATCATCAGCGGGTCGCGGAAGCGGTCGCCAAGGCCATTGGAGTAGATGGTTTCCAGGCCGAGTTGCTGCCGGAGCACAAACAAAAGTCCGTCAGGACCCTGCAAGCCGACGGTCATGTCGTTGGCATGATCGGGGACGGCATCAACGATGCGCCGGCTCTGGCCCTGGCGAATGTGGGGATCGCCATGGGCGCCGGCGGCACCGACGTGGCCATCGAAACCGCCGACGTCACCCTGATGAACGATGATATCTCAGGCGTGGCTGATTTCATGTGGATGTCGGCGAAGGTTCTGCGTCGGATCAAGCTAAACATTTTCTTCTCCATGATCTACAACGTCATCGGACTCACGTTGAGCATGGTGGGATGGATGACACCGATCATTGCAGTGCTTTTCCAGGAAGCAGGCTGCATCACGGTTGTCTTCAGTTCGACGCTGCTACTTTGGTCGAAGCGGAACACGACGACGTTGCGAAGCAAGTTGCCTGGCTCGGGTCTCGAGCCAGCCGGAGCGATGGAAACCGTGGCAGTGGGCCGTTGACGCGAGGGAATCGCATCGTCCGGAACGGATTGGCTCAACGAAAGGAAACGCAATCATGGCAAGTGTAGCTCCATCACAAGACCGGGGCAAGCGGCTGAATGTCTTTGAAAAATATCTTACGATCTGGGTGGCGCTGTGCATCATTGGAGGGATCGTCCTGGGCAAGGTCGCGCCCGGCGTGGCGCAGTCGCTCGACGGCATGGCCATTTACGTCGGCGGAGCGCCGGTCATCTCGATCCCGATCGCCATCTGCCTGTTCTTCATGATGTACCCGATCATGGTGAAGATCGACTTCG
>CAYYBO010000334.1:0-5209 GCA_964470125.1 uncultured Planctomycetaceae bacterium
ACTGTCCGGTCCTGATCGGCTCGGACGGCTGGGGCTGCGACTGGATTGGCGACATTGACGACGTCCGGATCTATAACCACCCCCTGACGCTCGATGAGCTGATCGAGGCCATGCAGGGCGCCGGCCCCGAAGTGGCGGCGGACCCCGTTCCGGAGAACGAGGCCGTCGATGTGCCCCGCGATGTGGTCCTCGGCTGGTCTGCCGGCAAGTTCGCCGCGACGCATGACGTGTATCTGGGCGAATCGTTTGATGATGTCAACACCGCCGGCCGGAACAATGCCCTGGGTGTGCTGGTCAGCCAGGGGCAGACCGACGCGACGTTTGACCCGCCCGGCCTTCTCGAGTTCGAGACGACCTACTACTGGCGGATCGACGAGGTGAACGCCGCCCCCGACAACACCATCTTCAAGGGACAGGTCTGGAGCTTCACGACCGAGCCGTTCGCCTATCCGGCCGAGAACATCATCGCCACCAGCAATGCCAGCTCGGATGCCGCCTCCGGTCCCGAGAATACCATCAACGGTTCCGGCCTTGGCGCCGACGACACGCATTCGACCCGAATCTCCGACATGTGGCTGGGCCTGCCCACGGGGACCGATCCGGTCTACATTCAGTACGAGTTCGACCGGGTCCTTAAACTGCACGAAATGTGGGTCTGGAACTATAATGTCGAGTTCGACCTGGTGCTCGGGTTCGGGTTCAAGGATGTAACCATCGAGTACTCCCAAGATGGGGCCGACTGGACGGTTCTGGGCGAGGTGCAATTCGCTCGCTCGACCGCCAAGGCGAGCTATGCCCACAACACGACGGTCGATTTCCAGGGTGTGGCCGCCAAGTACGTTCGGCTGACCGTCAACAGCAACTGGGGCTCCATCCCCCAATACGGGCTTAGTGAAGTCCGCTTCTACCACATTCCGGTGTCCGCACGACAGCCGCAGCCGGCTGACGGTGCGACCGATGTGGATCGCGCCAGTGCCCTCAGTTGGCGGGCCGGACGCGAGGCGATCTCGCACGAGGTCTACCTTAGCACCGATGCGGAGGCCCTGTCTCTGGCCGGCACGGTGGCCCAGCCCAGCTTCGCGCCCCAGACGCTCGAATTCGGCGCCACGTACTACTGGAGAGTGGACGAGATCGGAGACCAATCGAGTTGGCCCGGCGCCGTCTGGAGCTTCACGACGCAGGAGTATGTGCTGATTGACGATTTCGAAAGCTATAACGACGATGTCGACGGCAAGACGACGATCTTTGACACGTGGCTCGACGGCTGGGTCAACAACACCGGCTCGACGGTCGGCTACCTCAACGCGCCGTTTGCCGAAAGGACGATTGTCCACGGTGGCCGGCAATCCATGCCTCTGGCCTACGATAACAGCAGTTCACCTTTCTATTCGGAGGCAGACCGGACCTTCGACCAGCCGCAGGACTGGACGGTGGGCGGCGCCGACAGTCTGAGCCTGTACTTCCGGGGCATTGCGACGAACTCGCCCCAGCCGCTGTACGTCACGTTGAAAGACAGTGCCGGGCGTACGGCAACGGTCGTCCATACGGACGCGAACGCCGTCCTGGCGACGGAGTGGCAACAGTGGCGGATTCCGCTGAGCGGGTTCGGAGGTGTCACCCTGAGCCGGGTTGATACGATGACGATCGGTGTCGGCAGCCGGACCAGTCCGGCGGCGGGCGGCAAAGGCACCGTATACATCGACGATGTCGGCTTCGGTCGGCCCGTCGCCCCGTAAGGCCCGTCGGCAGGAGCCACGGTGTTTCGCAAATTTTGAGGTATTGTGGGGGGCTGTCTCGATGGGCGTCGGGACAGCCCCCGTTTCGATCCTGCGGCCTGTACGGATTGTTGTTGTACCGGCGCCCAGGAATGTGATATAAATAACATGGAAGAGTTTCCGGCTGACATTCGCATTTTGGCCTTAGAAACGCGACGTCTTGAGTCAACGGAGGAGCGGGCATGGCCGACAATGTTGCCACACCGACGTGCATCCACAGCAGAGTCTTCTGTTTTGCGTCATGTCTGCTTGTTCTGAGGTCTGTTCTCTCAGGAAGGAGGTGAACGAAGGAGATCACGAGCATCTTGTGTCCGAGGGTGGGCAATGAAGCCGTGCCTTGCCGTCGCAGGAGGAAGGGACATCCGCGGGCCAGGGGCTCCGTACCTGCTACAGGCGGGCTAACAGAAAACGAATGCGCGATACATACGGCTCTAACCTTCGGATGCTATATGAACCGCAGTTGCTCGGTTGGTGTGCACCCGAAACAGCACGAACCACAGAATGTTTTTAAGGAATGGAGAAATGAAAAGAATCAAGTTGTTGCTGCTTGCCCTTGTGCTGGCTGTCGGCGGCGTCACGCAAGCCCAACAGACCTTTGTGCTGTTGGCGGAGGATTTCGAGGGCCTGCCGCTGGGGCCGAACGTTGATGAGGGACTGGCCGGAGAGGCCGTCTGGACGAACGTCCCGCCGGCCGGTTGGTTCAATGATGCCAGCGAAGTCCCCGGAATCGGAGATCGGGCCACAGACGGCGTGACCGAGTGGGCCGGATGGGGCTTCGCCAACAAGGATTGGTGGGCTCAGACCGCCGGCGACCAGCGGCGGACGGAATTCACGTTAGGGCAGGGCACTGTGGCCATCGCCGATCCGGATGAGTGGGACGACGCAGGACATCCCGCTGTGCCTGCTACGGGCACCTACAATGTCTGGCTCAGCACGGCCCCTATCGATCTGTCCTCCGCCAGGCCGGGCACGGTCAAGCTCCAGTTCGATTCGAGCTGGCGGCCGGAATATGACGACAACTACCATCAGACCGCCAACATCACAGTCTCCTTCGATGGCGGAGAGAAGATCGAGATCCTACGGTGGGAGTCCAATTCGGCCAGCCCGAACTTCAAAGACGACAACTCCACCAACGAGACCATTGTTCTCGATATCGCCAATCCCCCCGGCGCCATGAGCATGGTGATTACCTTCGGCTTGTTCGATGCCGGCAACGACTGGTGGTGGGCCATCGACAACATCGTCGTGACAGGCGGATGGAGCGGTGTGAAGTCCTCCAACCCGAATCCCGACAACGGCGCCGTGGAAGTCAACGTCAAGACCGCTCTGAGCTGGACGCCCGGGCAGTACGTGGGCGCGGCGTCGCCCAAGCACAGAGTCCTGCTCAGCGACGACGTTGCTGCGGTCGACAGCGGAGCAGCGGTCGTCTCAACGCAGGATCCCAACAGCTTCGATGCCACGGGACACCTCGATTTCAGTACGACCTACTACTGGAGAGTCGATGAGGCCAACGGTGTCGGCTGGGACGTGGGCAATGTCTGGCGCTTCACCACGGAGTCTTTTGTCTACACGCTCGAAAACGTGGTAGCCACGAGCAACGGCGCCTCGGAGGCGACCGCCGGACCGGAGAACACCGTCAACGGGTCGGGATTGGACGCCGACGGCCAGCATTCTACCAGGACCACCGACATGTGGCTGGCCACCGCTCCGGCGGATGAGAACCTCTATATCCAGTACGAGTTCGACGGTGTCTACAAGCTCTACGAGATGCTCGTGTGGAACTACAACGCCGAGTTCGAGTTAATTCTCGGCTTCGGGCTCAAGGACGTGGCCGTCTCGTATTCGCTGGACGGGACCGACTGGACCGCCCTGGGCGACGTCGAATTCGCCAAGCCCACCGCCAAGAGCACATACACGGCCAACACAACCGTCAACTTCGGCGGTGTTGCGGCTAAGTACGTCCGCCTGACCGTCAACAGCGGTTGGGGCATGATGGGTCAGTACGGCCTGAGCGAAGTTCGCTTCATGTTCATTCCTGCCCAGGCCCGCCAACCCCAGCCGGCCGATGGCGCTGCCAACGTGGCGATCGACACGGTTCTGAGCTGGCGCGCCGGTCGCGAGGCCGTCTCGCACAAGGTGTATCTGGGGACCGCCGCGGAGGCCGTGAACCTGGCCGGGACGGTGAGCGCTGCCGCGTTCGTTCCAAGCGATTTGGAGTTCGGCACCACGTACTACTGGATGATCGAGGAGGTCAACGAGGCCGACGACGTCCCCGTGTGGGCCGGCGCCCTCTGGAGCTTCACGACGGCCGAATTCGCAGTTGTGGATGATTTCGAGAGCTACAACGACGATATCGATGCCAAGACGACGATCTTCGACACCTGGCTCGACGGCTGGGTCAACAACACCGGCTCCACCGTCGGTTACCTCAACGCCCCGTTTGCCGAGCGGACCATCGTCCACGGCGGGCGGCAGTCGATGCCGCTGACGTACGACAATGCCAGTTCGCCCTTCTACTCGGAGGCCGAGCGGACCTTCGACCGCACCCAGGATTGGACAACCGGCGGCGGCAACAGCCTGAGGCTGTACTTCCGGGGCAAGGCGACGAATTCGCCGCAACTGCTCTACGTTACACTGAAAGACCGCGCCGGGCACACCGCGACCGTCAGCAATGCGGACCCGGACGCCGTCCTGGCGGCCGAGTGGCAACTGTGGCAGATCGCGCTGAGTGAGTTTAGCGGTGTCAATCCGGCGTCGATCGAGAAGATGACCATCGGCGTCGGTAACCGGACCAGTCCGGCCGCGGGCGGCACGGGCACCGTCTACATCGACGACATCGGCTTCGGCAGATCGGCCGTGGCGCAGTAGTCGAACGCTGCTCTGTCCAGCCATGCCAAGGGTGTCTCAGGGCTGGGCTGGAAACGCAGGATTCCACGGGGCTGTGAGCACACCGCTCACAGCCCCTTATCTATTGCGCCGGCGTGGCGAGGGCTTAGGATTCGGCCTGTTTCTGTGGTATCATAGGCGCACGAGATGCCATTTGTGGCGACGAACGAGAAGTCATGGTTCAGGCCGTGGGGGCCGTTCGGAGGACCAGGCCATGATCAAGTTCTCCTGTTCGAAGTGCAGCCAGTCGATCCGCGTGGACGACAAACACGCGGGCAAGAGTGGCAAATGCCCCCGATGCGGGACCGAGGTCCAGGTGCCGGCGGAATCGAGCATCATCACGTTTCGCTGCGGCAGTTGCGGCACGAAGATCAGAGTTTCCAGCCGCCACGCCGGAAGGAAGGGCAGGTGCCCGAAATGCCGGGAAGCGGTGATGATCCCCGGCGGTGAGCCGCTGCGGACGGAGGAAAGGCTGGCTCGGACGATCACCTGTCCGATGTGCGGTCGGGCGATCGACGTGCCCGCAGACTCCGCAGGCATCTTCGTGG
>CAYYBO010000335.1:0-5133 GCA_964470125.1 uncultured Planctomycetaceae bacterium
CGTCCCCATCCGTGTATGCCCTGACCGTCTTCAATCGCGAGCTGCACGCGGGAGGCAAATTCACCACCGCCGGCGCTCTGGCGTGCAACTGCATCGCCCGCTGGAACGGCAGCGCTTGGCAGCCGCTGGGCACGGGGATGAGTGGTGGCAGCTTCCCATATGTGCATGCCCTGACCGTCTTCAATGGCGGGCTTATCGCGGGGGGCGATTTCACCACCGCCGGCGGGCAGGTCTCTGCTTACTGTGCCCGTTGGGGACCGCTGCTCCGGGGCGACCTGGATGGCGACAGTAGCATCGGCGCCGTGGATCTGGACTTGTTTGTCTCGGTGCTCCTTGGCCAAGATACAGATTGGTGCCGGGTCTCCGCAGCTGACGTCGACCGCTCCGGTGCCGCCGATGGAGTTGATATGCAACCGTGTGTCGCGGCGAGGCTGATGCTGTAGGCTTGCCCGCCGGGGGGCGACGCGGAGCCCGGGAAAGTGCTGACGCCCGCTTCACGTCGGTTCCCCTTGGCTTCCGCCGCGGCGGATGTAAGGGGCAGGTGGGGGGCGATGCGGCGGGAGGCAATCGCGAGGGCGGACGCACTTGGTAATCTCGTCGGCCACGGGGGGCCGACGCTACAATGGGGGGCCGACGCCACAACGGAGGGCCGACCGGGAGGTCGGCTGCCACCGGGAGAAACGCGTCGCAGCTTGTTCCCAATCGGTTCCTTTTCAAGTTCGAATTTCCGCTGCATCGCTGCGCGCGGGCGCTGCGGATCGATGGGCGGGCGGAGGATTGGGACTCGCTGTTCCTGCTGCCGCCGCTGTACGAGCTTGACGGCGAAAAGCCGGTTGGGGCCGTCTCGCGGCGTGGGATGAGGCGGGGCTGTACATGGGCTGCCATGTCCAGGGCAAGAGACGGCGAGATCGCCCTTGTACGCACGGCCGACGCGAAACGCGGGCGGCTCGCTCGCCCGCGTGTTCGCACCGATCCCTGCAACCACCGCCGGCGGTCATCGGCCGGCATAGCGGTTCCCGAAACGACCATGGCAGTCTCGGTTCCAGCCGTGGAGTTTAGAGGCGCCAAAGGGCGCCAACGCCCTCGTCCGCGTTCTGTGGGAACTGGCGCGAAACGCTCAAAGCAAAGACAGCACTACGGTGCCGCTTCGGGCTGGCTCGTGCTATTGTCATTCGGCGTCACTCCCGGGCCGTCCGGCGGTATCGTCTCGTAGACCTTCCCGTTCCAGCACAAGAGCACGCGGTCTCCCTGGGCAAGATAGCGACCCGCGCCGGCGTTCGCCGTCAGGAAGTCGTTGTACTCCTTCGTGTAGGCGTTCAGCACGATCGGACGGGTCTTGCCGTCGTATTCGGCATCGACCCAGCGGTCGCCTTCGCGATAGAACGTCTTGGCCCCGACAAAGTTCATCAGGCGATTGCCGGCGGCGTCGAGGTTGTTGCGCTGTATCTCTCCCAGCAGATCCGCGTCCTGTGGCTGGGCGGCCTGCAGGGCCACGTTGCTGCGAGATTCATGCACGGAGTCGGCGCCGCCGCTGCCGCGTTGCCCCGCGGATGCCTTCCCCATCGCTTGTTCGTTGCGTGCGAACGGGACACCCAAGGTCTGGGCAAAGCCGCTTCCCGCAACGGGCGCTCGACGCTCGCGAACGGCGAGCTTGTCGTCTTCCTGCACAAGGAAGCTGGTGTACGGCGTCATGATGCCGTATTGCTTGCTCAGCCGGATGACCTCCTCCTTGAGCTCCTTGTTCTCACCGCGCAGGCGGAGCTCGTCGAGCAGGAAGCCGATCTTTCGCATTGCCCAGAGCCTCGGCAAACCCTCATTGTCCATCTGCATCGCCGGAAACCGAGCCGTGTAGCGATAGCTTCTCGCCTCGCCGCGGCACGTCCCCGACAGTTCGATCTCGCATGAATCAGCAGCCCCGGAATACCGGCCGAATACTTCCATCTCTGAGCCCTTGAAAAGATCGGGCAACACCCGGGGGTAAGTCTCCGAGACATTCATGCCCTTGAAGGCGAGCCGCAAGCCGGCCAACACAGGATTGGCCAGCTTGCCGTAGAATGCGGAGAGTTTGAGCTCCAAATCTTCCGTAGGCGTGACGTAATCCCGCGCCCCGCCGTTGTCGTCGGCAAGGCGATCGAGCAGCTTGGTGTTAACCTGATAGCCGACGCCCAGGACGAAGATGCGTGCCTGCTTGTTCGTGTTCGTCTGGGCCGTGTTCTGCAAAATCTGAGTCGGGTCGGTCACGCCGACAGTCGGCTCGCCATCGGTAACGAACACGATGTAGTACGGATTGTTGTGCCAATTGACCGACCCGCTCGCCGCTGAGACGGCCGGGTTCATCGCCAGCGCCTGACGGATGGCCCCGTCAATATCCGTGCCGCCGGTCGCCTGAAGACCATCAATAAAGGCGTTGGCGGCGTCAAGCGCAGCCTGGTCCGTCGTGCTCCAATCCTCACGAAAACGCCGGACCTCCGTGGCAAAGGTGATGAGGCTGAAATGATCCTCCTTGCCCAGCGTGCCGATGCAGAACCTCAGCGCCTTCTTCGCCTGGACGATCTTGTTGCTCTCCGCCATGCTGCCGGAAGTGTCGAGGACGAAGCAGACGTTCTTCGGCATGGCCGCCGCCTCCTGGCTCGCCATGGAAGGCGCAAGTCGGGCCATGAAGAAGCCGTCCGCCCCACCGGTCCGGTGCGCCAGAATCATGAAACCAAACGGATCATCCGCCGTCTTGAAGAGCAGCTGGAAGTCGTGATCCGACGAGAGGTTGCTTTGCTCCAACCCCACGACGACCTCACGGTCCCCGCGGCGATCAACGCTGCAAACGTGCGACGGACTGAACACGGCACCGATGGCCCGGTCGGAACGGATCGTCGCTCGTAGCGAGAATCTCTCAACCGGCATCGTGCCGCATTCTTGGTTCCGCAGCGGAAAATGATATCCCGTCAATCCCGAGTCACCGCGCAGCGGTTCGCTGTAACGCAGCTTCACGCGGCATTCACCGCCGGCCGGGATGGGAAAGACCTTCGCCCGGATCAATCCGCGGCCGGCATACTCCAGCAGAGCCGGGTCGCGCATCTTGGCGACGATCGACTCGTATATCTGGCGAGCCTTGTCGGCGTCGAGCAACTCGGCGGTGACCTCCCTGCCGTTCATCCACATAGTGAAGTTGTGTACCGCGGCGTTCTCGGCGACGGCGAACAGATACACTCCCTCCGCCGGCCGACTTGAGCGGTTCTCGAAGACCTGTTCGACCGCGGTCTCCGCTCCCAGATCGTCGATGGTCACCTCCACCTGCTGGCTCTTCAGGGCAAAGGGAATCCAGTTGTGCAGCGGCCGTCGCGGAGGCATTGGCGGCGGTTGCATTGGAGGCGGCGCCGGCGGTCGCCACTCACCCGACGGCTCCACGATGATGATGCCATTGCCGAATGATGACTGCACAGGGCCATACGCGAACCAGCCAAGAAGGACAACCACACACGTCAACATGCCGACTCGATTCACGGAGCACATACGGCACCTCCATGGTTAGATAGCCTGCCGCCGCCGACGCCCGACGACGTCACCAGCAGAAGGACAACATCGCCCGGAATCTGCCCAGGCGGCTGCGGATCTTTGCACTCCCTTTCCGCGTTTTGGCTCCCGGCTCTTCCAGATCCGCAGCAGCGCCCGGGCTTCCTGTCCTCTTTGACGCAGGCGCCAAGCGTTGGTTCCCGCGAATCTGTATGCAGACGCCGGACGCGGCGTATAATGCGGCCCCAAGAGATGACTCCAGTCAACAAAACGATGGACCGAACCGATCTCGATCGACCTGAGTGCCGAGCCGTGCTGGCGGAGCTCTTCGCCCTGATGCGGCGGATGAAATCGGCCGGCGCCAAGTACTCCTCATGGTACGGCGGCATCGACCGGTGGCCCGGCGCCTGGCAGCATGTCAATCGCGGGGAGAACTACGAGGCCTTCCCCGGCAACCCCGACGAGCTGGCCGTCCCGTGGTTCCTCCTCTGGCAGATCGCCTGGGTCTGCGTCCACACTCCGCTGAGGCCGGGCGACCGCGTGCTGGACATGGGCGGTGCCGGATCGCTCTTCTCCTGCTATCTCGCCAACCGCGGGCATGAGGTCATCGCCATTGACCTCGACGAGAAGCTCTGCCACTTGGCCAACGAAACTGCCTCCCGGATGAACTGGCGGCTCACAGGACTGAAAATGGACATGCAGGACCTGGCGTTCCCCGAAGGGCATTTCGACCATGTCTTCAGCATCTGCGTCTTCGAGCACCTGCCCGTGAGCGGCCGCGTGGCCTGCAACCAACGTGTTTCCCACATTCTGAAGCCTGGCGGGACGGCGGCGTTCACTTTCGACTACGCCAATCCACAATCTTTTGGCAGGCTGGACTCGGTGGAGGACGTGCATCGCCAACTAGTGGCGCCATCGGGCTTGACCATCCGAGCCAACAAGCGATTATTAGACACCGGAAAGCGGTATCTAGCGCCTCCTTGCTTATTCGGCTTCAACCTCATGACTCGCGCCGCCGCAAGGTTTCAGGCTTGCCTCCGGCGGGGCATCCGGATCGATCAAGTCGGTCTATCCGGCGACGGGTCCTATACAATCGCTGCTCTTTTCCTGGAGAAGATGCCGCGCCGCTAGGCGACACGGGCGCCGCTGCATCCGATAACTACCGCCACATCAACGCTAAGAACCGGCAATTTTTTCCTTGAAATGTCCAGGGGCGGTTGTACAGTTCTGCCGATAGGTAAGAGCAGCGGCAATGTGGGCGGTGTTTGCCGACTCGCCGATCTGCCGATCGAACTCGCTCGATAGGTTGTGGGTCCATGCCAACTGCATCCGCGCGGCACCAGCATCGCCACTACAAGACCCTAATCGTACTTGTCCTGTCGATGACCGGCGGTACGCTGTTTCTCTACTGGGTCGGTAAGCTCACCCCAGTGACGCCCCTGCGTGCCAAGAGCCCGACTGGTTGGTCTCAGATCCTTGTCCGAGCTGCGGACCCCAAGACCGAGGACGGCTTCTACCACCTCAAGCTCGACGCTCTGGGCCGTGTGTCCGAGAGCAGCGCCTGGACCGCCCAGCGCTACGCCCCGCAAGGCGAAGGTGTGATCCACGTCCTCGTTCGTTCCCCCA
>CAYYBO010000336.1:0-2918 GCA_964470125.1 uncultured Planctomycetaceae bacterium
CCCCTCGCGGTAGCGTTAATGATCGTGCTGGTCCTGCCGGCGTTGGATCGCGCAATCAAGAAATACAATGCGTAAGCGGCGGCGAGTGCAAAGCCAAGCGGATCTTGTTGCCTCCAAGAAGGTCGTCTGAGGAGTTGCTGCCCAGGCGGAGGGTCGGCATGCTCTTGGCCGTGACTGGTGCGTCGCCCCACGGGGAATAGGGGCGACGCGGTTCGGGGGGAGCAATTGTGATGCCGAGGTGGAGCGCACGCTGTAGGAACGGTTTTCCAGGGTTTCACTCGTGGCCACGGTCGTTCCGCTCATTAGAGCAAGGCGATGAGGAAGGCCGACGGGCACGGCAAGTCAGCTTGGCCCGCATAGCGGGACCATCTGCGGGGCGGCGGGCGTTGGGCACGGCGCAGCCCGCGATTTGCATCGGGGGTTCTTCCTTTGTACCTGCCCTGAAGATGCAGGCCACCGGCTGGATGCCAATGCCACAGAGGTCCTGTGAATATGTGCGACACTGTGCGAAGGTTTGGGAGGGCCTGGGAGGCTTGGGACCATCTGGGAGTGTTGGGGATGAGCTTTGAGCCGCTGTGAGACGTGATCGCCGCATTCGAGCGGCGATCACATCTCAGCAGGGCCGGACGGTTCCTCTCCCCGAGATTACCGCCGTCTGTTGGTTCGTCGGCGGATCTGAGCCTTCAGGCCCACGATGCCGACGACGAGCAGAGCCATAGGCACCATTGCTCCCGAGCCGCACAGGCCGATGCCGCAGACGGGGAAGGGCGCCGGCGGAAGGATCGGCCAGAAAACCTGGATTGGGTTTTCATCGCCCGGTGTGGGCTGGCCTTGCGGGGGGCCTTGCGGGACCGGGATGTTGGGGTCCAGCGGAGCCGGGTCGGCGCAGTCGGGGACGCCGTCGCCGTCGGTGTCGGTGATGTCGTCCACGACGCCGCAGCCGCAGATGCCCGGATCGAGCTTGTTCGGATCGGTCGGGCAGTTGTCCAGACAGTTCGGCACGCCGTCACCGTCGGTATCGGTGTCGGGCACGCCGCAGCCGCAGGCGCCGGGCGAGGTCTTCGCGGGGTCGGCCGGGCAGCCGTCGAAGCAGTCGGGCACGCCGTCGCCGTCGGTATCCTCGGAGGGATCCATGGCGGCGTTCGGCCGAGCCAGGGTGTTGTTGGTCTCGTTGCTCTCGTTGACGGCGTCGCCGTCGTCGAGGCGGACCTTGACGAAGAAGTTGTTCGTCGGGAAGGCCCCGTTGGGCACGATGAGACCGCCGAGGACGACGGTGTGGTCACCAACGGTCTTGTCGGCCGGGAGCGTCACGTTGAAGCAGCCGAGGGCGAGGTCGCCCGGGTTGATCGCCGCAGCGTCATTGTCGGAGGCGTAAGCGCAGACGGTGAAGTCCTCACCCGGCTGGTTGAACTGGACGGTGTATTCGACTGTGGCGTCGAAGGCGTTGTTCAGGACCGCGCAGGGGTGGCTGATCCGCCGGATGAGCAGATCGACGCGGTAGTCCGCCGAGCCGATCAGCTTGTTGTTGTTCTCGGCCAGTTCGAGCACGTCGTTCAAGGCGTCGGCGACGGCGACGATCTTGACCGTCTCGCCGGAAGCCACGCCAAGAGCGAGTAGCTGGGCGGCCAAATCCTGCGAGACCTGATGCGGGCCAGGCGTGGGATCGCCCGGCAGGTCGGCCAGGATGTCGTCAATCACGTCGTCGTTGTCGGTGTCACGGCCGATGTGGATCCTGAAGGGAGCCACGTTGCCGGGACTGGTCACCGTGTAGTTGAAAGCGGCAATGAAGGAACCGACTGTCAGGGTCAGCTCATCGGCGCTGATGTCGACGATCTGATTCTGGGTACCGGCGAGGGAGGTCACGTTGTTGCCCACCTCGGTTACTTCGTCCACGGCGCCTTCGTCGGCGCCGGGCAGAGTCAGGTCGAGCGTGCCGATGATTCGGTCGCCGTTCTTGATCTGCGGGACGAGGGCGTTCAACGCGGGGCGGATGTCGGCGGCCTCGAAGACGTGCGGGCCGGGCGTGCGATCCGCCAAGGCCGCGAGGGTAGTCTCCACCAGCACGTCCGCGGGCGAAAGGGTGTCGATCTTGTTGTCGCCGTCGCGGTCGATGCCGATGCGCAGCTTGAAGGCGGCGACGGCGCCGATGCTGTTGACCGTGTAAGTGACCGTGGCGGCCGTCGTGCCGGCGGTGTTGTCCACCGTGAGGAAGATGGACTGGGCGACGAGGTCCACGGTGACCGGCTCGCGGGCGAAGTTATTGTCCTGCTCCTCGGCCTCGCCGACGATGTTTTCCGGCGTGCCGGCGCCGTCGTCGAGGATGTCGAGCGTGGCGATGATGCGATCGCCGTTCTGCAGCGGCGTGGCCAGGGCGTTCAGGGCGGCGGTGAGATCGCCGGTGATGACGTCGCGGTCTCCCGGTCGCACCTTGCCGGCCGGCTGTGTGGACAAGTCGATGATCGCCAGGAGGCTGGCGGGGTCGATAATCTTGTCGCCGTCGCGGTCGACGCCGATGCGGACGAAGAACGGCTCGACCGCGCCGGGGCTGTTGACCACGTAACTGACGCGGGCGACGGTGTCGCCGCTGCCGGGCAGCTTGTAGACCTCGACGGCCGTGGCCACCAGGTCGACCTGCACGGTGTAGCCGGCCACGTTGTTACCTGTTTCGTCGCCGCCGATTTCCAGGACGGCGTTGACGGGCAGACCGTCGTAAGTCAGGTCGAGCATGGCGATGATGCGGTCGCCGTCGGCGAGCCGGGTGGCCAGTGCTTCGAGGGCCGGTCGTAAATTGCCGGACGTGGCGGTGTGCGCGCCCGGCGTGAGATTGGGAGCGGCGAGCGTCGCCAGCACGTCAGCGGGGCTGTCGATGGCGTCGTCGCCGTTGCGGTCCACGCCGATGAGGATGTTGAACGCAGGGA
>CAYYBO010000336.1:2928-5129 GCA_964470125.1 uncultured Planctomycetaceae bacterium
GACGATGGTGTAGGCCACCGCTGCCGTCGTCGTGTTGGCGATGTTGTCGGAAACGACTGTCACGGCGTTGGCCACCAGATCAGTGATCTCGGTGTTGTCCGTCGCGGCGACGTTATTGGATTCATTCGATTCGGTCACGGCCCCGGTGGGGTCGAGCACGGCGAAGATGAACTGGGCGCTGTCCACCTGAGTAAGAGTGTAGTCGCCGACGGCAGTGTGCGCGCCGGGGAGTTGATTTCCGGCTACGGAGGCGACAGCGGAATCCGTCGGATCAAGCAGTCCGTTCTTGGGGTTGTCATCCAGGTAGAAGTAGATGTCATAGGCGGGCACGCCGCCGGGGCTGTCGACGAAGTAGCTCAGCGTCGCCAGATTGGTGTTGGAATCGTAGGCCAGCGAGACCGCGACAAGGTCCACGGCCAGCGGCTGCCGGATGCGGTTGTTGGGGATTTCCTCGGCTTCGATGACGTTGTTCTCGGCGCCGAGGTTGTAGGGATCGACGGCGGCCAAGTCGAGGGTCGCGATGATGCGGTCGCCGTTCTGGAAGGCCAACGCGTTGAGGTCGGCGGTCAGATTGTTCGTCGTGATAACATGGGCGCCGGGGCGCAGGCTGCTCACGCCGAGATCGGCCTGCAGGTCGTAGAGTCTTAACACGCTGCCCGGGTCGAGGACGCCGTTGTTGTTCGTGTCCAGACCGATGCGAACATTGAAGTTCGCGACGGTGGCCGGGCTGCTGATGTTGTAGCTGACGCGGGCTCGCATCTGCCCGCCGGGAGCGGCGTAGAGGCTTACCTGCGTGGCGACCAGATCGACCGTTTGAGTCTGGCCGGCAACGTTGTTGGCCACTTCCTCGGCCTCGCCGACGTTGTTCACCGGCGTTCCGTTCTGGAGCAGGTCGAGGGTGGCGATGAGGCGGTCGCCGTTCTTCAGGCGCGTCGAGAGACCCTCAAGGGCCGCGCGAAGGTTTCCGGATGTCAGAGTGTGCGTACCGGGCGTGAGATTTGGCGCCGCGACTGCGGCCAGGACGTCGCCGGCGGCATCGATGACGCTGTTGCCGTCACGATCGACACCCAGAAGAATGCTGAAGGCGGCGACATCGGCGGGGCTGTTGACGGTGTAGGAGACCGTCGCCGTTGTCGTGCCGGCGACGTCGTCCGAACTTAATGCCAGGGCGTTAGCGACCAGATCGACGGTCTGGACCTGGCCGATGCTATTGTTGGCGGTTTCGATGTCTTCAACGACTGCGGCTTCGTCGCTGCCGTCGAGAAGCAGGTCGAGAGTGGCAAGGATCACGTCGCCGTTCTTGAGCGGCGTGGTCAGGCTGTTTAGAGCCGGCCGGAGGCCGACCACTGACAGAGCGTGCGCACCGGGGGTGACGTCTGCGCCGCTGAGCAGTTGGGTGACGAGCAAGCCGTCGGGCTCGTCGATATTGCCGTCGCCGTCGCGGTCCACGCCGATGCGGAGGTTGAAGGCGGCAACGCTGCCGGGGCTGTTCACAGTGTAGGTGACGTTGGCTTGCGTCGTGCCGGCCAGGACGTCCGTCTGGACGTCGATGGCGTTGGCCACGAGGTCAACCTTCTGTGTTTGGCTGACTACGTTGTTGATGTTTTCCTCCAACTCGTCGACCACGTTCTCCGGGACGTTATTCTGGAGCAGGTCGAGCGTGGCGATGATGTGGTCGCCCTGCTGGAGAGCCGGTGATAGCGCGTTCAACGCCGCACGGAAATCGGCGCTGGTGATGGTCTGCGGGCCTGGTTCGAGTTTGCTGCCGGTGACGTTGATCACATCGAGGATGTCGGACGGATTGTCGATGACTCCGTCGTTGTTGCGATCTACGCCGACGCGAATCTTGAACTCCTCGACCGCGCCCGGGCTGTCCACTGTATAGGCGATATTCGCCCGTGTGGTCCCGGCGCCGGCGTCGGTGATGACCGCGACGGCGTTGGCAACCAAGTCCACCTTGGGCTGGGTCGCTGTCTTGTTATTGACCTGCTCTTCCGTCTCGGTGACGGCCCCGGCCGGAGAGCCGTCCTGGTTCAGGTCCAAGGTGGCGACGATCTGGCCTCCGTGTTGGAGCCGGGACAGCAGGGGCAGGGCATTAAGAGCCGGTCGAAAGTCGGGCACGTCAAGCAGGTGCGCTCCCGGCGAGAGGTCAACCACGTTGTTGACCAGGATGTCAGCCAGAACGTCGCTCCCGCCGCCGT
>CAYYBO010000337.1:0-5126 GCA_964470125.1 uncultured Planctomycetaceae bacterium
TGTTGTCCTCGCCGATGAAGTGGACGATCTTGCAGTCAGGGTGCTGCCACCAGTCCTGGTACCTGCGCCAGTCGCCGTCGCGCTGCTGACAGAGGGCGGCGGTGAAACTGACGTAGCCGATGGGGGCATCAAACCAGACATAGAGCACCTTTCCGGCTGCCTCGGGGTCTTGGAGGGGGACGGGAACGCCCCATTTGAGGTCCCGGGTCATGGCTCGCTCGGGCAGGCCCTTCTTGATCGAGCCCAAGGCGAAGTTGACCACGATGGGCCGCCAATCTAGCGAGGTGAGGCTGAACCAGTCGGTGAGCATGCCGCGAAACTTGTCGAGCTGCAGGTGCCAATGCGTGGTGGAGCGGCGTTCAGGAACAGCGCCGGGGATGGTGCTGCGGGGATTGCCGAGCAGGAGGGGGTCGATGCCGTTGCCGCAGTGATCGCATTGATCGCCGTTGGCGTTGGGATTGCCGCAGGGCTTGCCGTCGGGGAGCTTGTGGTAGCAGGTGCCGGTGACGTAGCGGTCGGGCAGGAACTGGCCTGCTTGGGCGTCATAGAGCTGGTCGGTCGTTCGCTTGACGAAGTGGCCGTTGTCGTGGATGGCCTTGAAAAACTCCTGGCTGATGCGGTTGTGGTATTCGACGAAGGCGGGTTGGTGGGTGCCGCCGTAGATGTCGAAGTGGATGCCGAGGCCGGCGAAGTCGGCCTTTTGCCGAGCGTGGTAGCGGGCGGAGAGATCGGCGGGTGTGGTGTTCTCCTTGCGGGCGGAGATCTCGATGGCGACTCCGTTGTCGTCGCTGCCGCAGATGAAGCGGACGTCCTCGCCCTTTGAGCGGAGATAGCGAACGTAGGTATCGGCGGGTAGGTAAGCCCCGGCGATGTGGCCGACGTGGAGACGACCGTTGGAGTAGGGTAAGGCCGCGGTGACCAGGAAGCGATTAGACATCAGAACTCCGTGTGGGGACCCTGCTGTCGGGTCCGTGGGGGGCGGATTCTATCTCCGAGACGGGCGCGTTGGCAAATGGTGCCGCGGCGATGGATGTGCGGCGCTTCCCGCGGGGTCGGATGTGTCGCATACTACGGCGGCGTTCAGGATGAAAGTCGCGAGGGAGTCCTGCGATGAGGGAATCGCTTCGAAACTTAAGGCAGTATCTGCTGACCGGCGTGTCGTATGTCATTCCGTGTATCGCGTGCGGCGGCATTCTGATCGCGACGGCGATTGCCTTTGCGCCGATGGTGCCGGGCAAGGGGCCGGCGCCGGAGCAGTCGCCGACGCTGGCGCTCATACTGCAGATCGGGTTGGTGGCGTTCAAGCTGGCGCTGCCCATTCTGGCGGGGTACATCGCCTATGCGATGGCCGGCAAGCCCGGGCTGGTGCCGGGGTTCATCGGCGGTTATCTGGCGGGGGAGGTCAACGCGGGGTTTCTGGGGGCGCTGGTGATCGGCTTGCTTGCGGGGTGGCTGGTTAACCTGATGAAGAAGCTGCCCGTGCCCAAGTACATCAAGCCGATCATGCCGATCCTGATCATCCCGATCCTGTCATCGGGGATCGTGGGCGTGCTGATGCTGAAGGTGCTGGGCGTTCCCATCGCCGATCTGATGGCGTTTTTGGGAGCCTGGCTGGAGACGATGGGCACGGGCAACGCCGTCATACTGGGGATCATCCTCGGCGGGATGATTGCGTTCGACATGGGCGGGCCGGTCAACAAGGCGGCGTTCTTCTTCGGAGCGGCGATGATCAAGGAGCAGAACTACGCGGTGATGGGGGCATGCGCGGCGGCGATCTGCACGCCGCCGCTGGGGCTTGGGCTGGCGACGTTGCTCAATCGAAAACTGTGGAGCGACGAGCACAAGGAAGCGGGCATCGCGGCCCTGGCGATGGGGATGATCGGGATTACGGAGGGGGCGATTCCGTTTGCCGCGGCCGATCCGCTGCGGGTCATTCCGTGCATTATGGTGGGCTCGATGGTTGCCTCGGTGATCGCCATCTTGGGCGGCGTGGGCGATCACGCGCCGCACGGTGGGCCGATTGTGCTGCCGGTGATCGACAACCGGCTGATGTATGTGATCGCCATCGTCGCGGGAACCGTAGTGACTGCGCTGTTGATCAACGGCTTGAAGAGGCTCTCGAAGGCGAAGGCCGCAGCGGAGGCGGGCGCATGAGCCCCGGCCTTGGCCGGGGGGTAGCTGGTACGGGAGAGAACTCTCGTACCGGCGAAAAGTCGACATCCGTCGTCGGCCGTGGGGGGACGACGCTACGAAGAACGCGGCGTGCTTTGGAGAACAGGTGAGAGAATGAAGATCGTTGCGGTAACTGCATGCCCGACCGGTATCGCCCATACGTACATGGCGGCCGAGCAACTTGAGAAGGCGGCCAAGGCGATGGGACATGAGATTAAGGTCGAGACGCAAGGGGCGATGGGGATCGAGAACGAGTTGTCGGCAAAGGAGATTCGGGAGGCGGAGGCGGCCATCTTCGCCGTGGATATCGACGTCGAAAAGCGGGATCGATTCGAGGGGAAGAAGATCGTGCAGGTGGGAGTACAGGAGGCGATCAAGAATCCTCATGGCGTACTGGGAAAGGTGGGGGCGTAGGATTTCGCACTGCGGGCTTTGGATTGGGGATTGTTCGGAACGTGCAGGGTATGAGATGGCGGGGCGTGATGGCGGCGCGGCGCCGATGGTGAACGATGGCGTATGAGTGCAGTTTCCGATGCCCGTTGCCGAACGGTCTGCACGCCCGGCCGGCGAGTCTGTTTTCGGCGGTAGCGAAGCGATTCACTTCCGAGTTGACACTGATCAACGAGCGGACGGGGGCGAAGGCGAACGCCAAGAGCGTGCTGGCCTTGGTGGGAGCGGATGTGAAGTTCGGCGACGGCTGCCGGGTCGGCGTCGAGGGCGTGGACCAGGACAAAGCGCGGGCGGCAATCCAGGATTTCGTTGAGCGAGTGCTGCCGGGCTGCGATGAGGCGCTACCGCTTGCCGCGGAAAAGCCCGGCGAGGTGTTGTTGCCGCGTCCGATCATCGCGGCGGGAGTCCGATGGATCGCGGGGACGCCGGCCTGCGGGGGCATCGGCCGAGGAATTGCGGTGGGTGTCGCGGAGTTGGCGTTGCCGGAAAAGGGGGCGGGCCTGGCGGGCGAGTCGGTGGCGGCAGAACGGGCGAGGATCGAGCAGGGCCTGGCCGCTGTTCGCAAGGCGCTCGCGGTGAAGTCGGGAGGCGCGGTCGCCACGATCGAGAGGGCGATCGTGGAGGCGCACCTGTCGATCGTGGACGACGTGGCGCTGCGGGAGAAGCTCGTCGAACTTGTTGAAGGCGGCTGCTCGGCGGGCGGGGCGATTGTCGGGGCGGGCCGGCATTTCATGGCGCAACTGCGCGGCGCGGAGAGTCTGTACGTGCGAGAGCGGGCGGCGGACGTGCAGGATGTCTGCCTCCAACTTGTGGAGGAGGTCTGCGGCCCCGATTGGCGGCCTGGCGAGGTCAAGCTGACGCGAGCCTCCGTCGTGGTGGCGGAGAATCTCACGCCACGGCAGCTTCTTGCCTTGGATCGTCAACTGCTGCGGGGGCTCGCGCTGGGGCACGCGGGCACGACTTCGCATGCGATCATTCTCGCTCGGTCGTTCGGGATTCCCACGCTGACGGGCATTCGTGACGCTTGGAGCCAGATCGCCGTGGGCCAGGAGGTTGTTGTCGATGCCGAGACAGGGATCGTGGTTGCCGAGCTGACGCCGGCGGTGGAGCGGTATTACGAACGGGAGGCGGAGACGATTCGGCGCCATCGGAAGCGAACGGCGGTGTGCGCCGCCTGTGGGGCAACAACCAAGGACGGACGGCGCGTGGAAGTGGCGGCAAACGTGTCGACGGCGGCGGAGGTCGGCCCGGCGATGGAGCAGGGGGCCGAGGGCATCGGACTATTCCGTACCGAGATGCTGTTTCTGGATCGAAAGGAGCCGCCAAGCGAAGAGGAGCAATTCGCGGAGTACGCGCAGGCGGCTCGGGCGGCCGGCGGGCGGCCGGTCATCATCCGTACGATGGATATCGGCGGCGACAAGCCGGCAGCGTATCTTGGCCTGCCGGCGGAGGCCAATCCATTCCTGGGCTGGCGTGGGGTGAGAATCTACTCCCAGCATGAGCGACTGTTCGTGGGACAGGTGCGGGCGATCGTGCGGGCTTCGGCGTTCGGCGCGGTGCGCCTGATGGTTCCGATGATCGCGCTGCCGGAAGAAGCACGCTGGGTGAGGCAACGAGTGACGGAAGTGCAGGCGGAGCTGAAGCCGCGCGAGGCGGCTTTCGACGAGAGGATGAAGATTGGGGCGATGATCGAGGTGCCGTCCGCCGCATATGTGCTCGACCGGCTGGCTGAACATCTCGACTTTTTCAGCATCGGGACGAACGACTTGGCGCAGTACTTCTTCGCGGCGGACCGAGGCAACGCCAAGGTAGCGGGGCTACACGACGTTCGGCACCCGGCGTTTCTCCGTTTGCTGCACGAGATCGTTCAGGAGGCGCGGCGGTTGAACAAGTGGATCGGCCTGTGCGGTGAGATGGGGCGAGACGCGATGAATCTGCCGCTGCTGGTCGGGCTCGGGCTGGACGAGATCAGCTTGTCGGCGCCGGATGTGCCGGCGATCAAGGCGGCGGTGGGGCGGCTGTCGGCCGGGGAATGCGGCGAGCTCTTGAAGCGGGCGATGGATTGCGCAACGGGCGCGGATGTTGCGGCGCTGTTGGGCGAGTCTCAACGGCAGGGACATGGGGGGGCGTTGTTGGATTGCGAGCTGGTGGACCTGGATGCGGATTGCGCAAACCGGGAGGAAGCGATTCGACGGGCGGTGGATGCGCTGTACCTGGCGGGACGCACCCAGAATCGCCGCGCGGTAGAGGAGGCGGTGTGGGCTCGCGAGGCGGTTTACTCGACCGGGCTGGGGTTCGGCTTCGCCATTCCACACTGCAAGACGGATGCGATTGGGGCGGACTCGATTTGCGTGCTGCGATTCAGGGAGCCGGTTGATTGGGGGGCGGAGGATGGGCAGCCCGTGCGCATGGCGATTCTATTGGCAATTCGAGAGTCGAACCAGGACGGCACGCACATGAAAGTGCTGGCGCAGCTCGCGCGAAGGCTGATGCACGAGGAGTTT
>CAYYBO010000338.1:0-5117 GCA_964470125.1 uncultured Planctomycetaceae bacterium
CGGCAAGGGCGCTCGTGGCAAACGGGTGGTCATCCTCGGTCTGGACGGTTTTGATCCGATCCTGGGCGAGCGACTTATGAATGAAGGGCGGTTGCCCAATCTCCGGCGATTTCGTGATGCAGGTGGCTATCGACGTCTGGGAACCACGATTCCGCCGCAGAGTCCGGTCGCGTGGGCATCCTTCATCACTGGGGGGAACCCGGGTACGCACGGCATCTTCGATTTCATCCACCGCGATCCGGCGCGGCAGTGTGTGCCGGCGTTCTCGGCAGCCGAAACCGTCGCGGCGACGGACGGTTGGGAGACCGGAGACTATCGCATTCCGCTGACATTCTGGCCCTTCAATCACACCCCTGCGCAGACCGTGCTGCGCAGAGAGGGAGAGCCGTTCTGGGATTACCTGGATGCGGCAGGCGTTCCAGCGTGGCTCTATGACATTCCGTCGAACTACCCCCCGAGTCCATCGCAGTACGGCCACCAGTTCTGCTTGAGCGGGATGGGCACCCAGGACCTGCTGGGTAGTTATGGTACGTACCAGCATTTCTCAAGCGACTATCGGCGGGCGCGGCAGGAGGCGGGAGGGATGCGCAAACCCCTGCGCCTCGCCGACAATGCCGCCAAAGCAGTCATCACGGGGCCTAGGAACACGCTGCTTGCTGAGTCCAAGCAGAAGGACATCGAGGTTGAATTCAGAATCTACCGGGACCCTGAGCGGCCGGTTGCCAGGATCGACCTACCCGACAATACGATCATCCTGAACGCTGGAGAATGGAGCGACTGGCAACGGATTCGTTTTCCTATCTCCATGCCGTCGTTCTTGCCGGATTCCGAGGTTACGGGAGTTTGTCGGTTCTACTTGCAGGAGGTTCATCCCGTACTGCGGTTGTATGTGTCGCCGATCAACATTGATCCGTCCAATCCGAGCGAGGAGCGCATCACGACTCCGCAGGAGTTCTCGAAGCGGATCGCGGAAGAGCTGGGATTGTTTTCGACGCTCGGCTTTCAGGAAGACCACAAGGCGCTTTCGAACCGGTTCTTCACGAGCTTCGAATTCGCCACGCTAGCTGAGTCGGTTCTTCATGAGCGAATGAGACTGCTGGAATACGCCCTGCGCCTCTACGACGACGGGCTGCTGTTTTTCTACTTTTCAAGCACGGATTTGCAGTCCCACATGTTCTTCTGGGACTCCGCCCAAAAGCACCCGGTGCGCGCGGCGGACGAGGCCCAATGGGGTCACAAACAAATCGAGAGCCTTTACGAACGGATGGACGCCGTTGTCGGGGAAGTGGCCAGCCGCGTCGGTCAGAGGGCGACCCTGCTGGTCATGTCCGACCACGGTTTCTGCGGATTTCGGCGGCAGTTCAACCTGAATACATGGTTGCGTGAAAACGGCTACATCGGACCCGCCAAAGCCGAGTCTCTGCTGGCCGCCCCATCTGCACGTAGGGTGGACTGGGGCCAAACGCGTGCCTACGGGATGGGGTTGAACGCGTTGTATCTGAATCTGAAGGGGCGGGAGCAACAGGGCGTCGTGGGTTCGGGGGCCGACCGAGAGGATCTCTTGCGCGAGCTACAAGGCAAGCTGCTCGCGGTACGCGATCCGGAAGACGGCGAACCAGCCATCTCGGCTGTCTACCGAGCGGACCAGGTCTATAGCGGTCCGTACGTGCAGCGGGCGCCTGATCTGATCATTGGCTACCGTCGGGACTATCGTTCGTCCTGGGCCACGACCCTGGGTGACCTGAGCAAAGACGTGTTCAGCGACAACGACTCCGCCTGGAGCGCGGATCATTGCATGGCCACCGAGGAACTGCCGGGTGTCTTGTTCGCGAACCGACCCTTGGAGCATACCGCGCCAAGTCTGGTCGACCTGGCACCGACAATCTTGAACGAGTTTGGACTGAACGTGCCGGCGCACATGACCGGTCGGCCCGTCTTTCTGCCCGTTTGACGGCAAGGATGAGCAACGCATGAGGATCGCAATCGCCAGCGGCAAAGGGGGTACAGGGAAGACGACTCTGGCCACGAATTTGGCGTACCTCGCCGCGCAACGCGGGTTGCGCACGGCCTACGTGGATTGCGATGTAGAGGAACCTAACGGCCACCTGTTCCTACATCCCACGATTGAAGACCGATGCGTCGTCAGTGAGTCAGTGCCTCAAGTTGACAGGGAGCTGTGCGGGCTGTGCGGCAAGTGCGGCAAGGTCTGTCAGTTCAGCGCGATTGTCGTTGTCGGCAAGAACGTGCTTGTATATCCCCAGCTTTGCCACGGGTGCGGCGGGTGCGCTCTCGTTTGCCCGATTCAGGCGATTACGGAAATCCCCCATCCTCTGGGTGAGATGCAGAGCGGTGGGGCCGGTCCCCTGCGTTTTGTCCAGGGCAAGCTGAACATCGGCGAGGCGCGCAGCGCACCGGTCATTCGGGCCGTTCGCGCCGCCATGCCATCGGTGGAATTGGCCATCCTTGACGCTCCGCCCGGCACTTCCTGTCCGACCATAGCCAGTGTGCGTGATACCGATCACGTCCTGCTGGTCACGGAGCCTACACCCTTCGGGTTGAACGATCTGCGGCTCGCGGTGGAGATGGTCCGGATGCTGAAGCTGCCTTTGGCGGTGGTGGTGAATCGGGCGGGTGTAGGCGACGATCGTGTGACCCGATACTGCCACGCGGAAGGCATTGAGATATGGGCGGAGATACCGGACGACCGGCGGATCGGCGAGGCCTACGCGCGCGGGCTTTTGCTGTGCGAGGCATTGCCGGAATACCAATCGACCTTCAGTAATTTGCTTGATCGCGCATTTCGGCAGATTTCGATCGCAAAGTCCCAGGAAGCGGCGGCGTAGCATGAAGGAACTGGTTGTCATCAGCGGCAAGGGCGGAACCGGCAAGACGTCGGTCGTGGCCTCGTTTGCAGCCCTGGCACGTCCGTGCGTCTTGGCCGACTGCGACGTGGATGCCGCCGATCTGCACTTGGTCGTCAATCCGACGATCTTGAGAAGAGAAGTCTTCACCGCCGGCATGCGCGCCAGGATCGACGCGGAGCGATGCACCGCGTGCGGAAAGTGCCAGGAGGTGTGCCGCTTCGGAGCCGTGGCACGCGTTGAGCCGACCGAGACATCCGGGCCAGCCTATCGGATCGAAGAACTGGCCTGTGAAGGTTGCGGCGTGTGCGCATGGGCCTGTCCTCGAAACGCCATCGAACTGGTCCCGGTTGAAGCCGGTGAATGGTATGTGTCTGAAACGCGGCACGGCCGGATGGTCCACGCAAAACTGGCGGTCGCGGGCGAGAACTCGGGGAAGTTGGTAAGTCTCGTTCGCCAGCAGGCCCGGGAGATTGCTCGCGTCTGCGGGCATGAGCTTGTACTGATCGACGGCTCGCCCGGCGTCGGGTGTCCCGTGATCGCTTCCTTGACGGGTGCGGCGCTGGTGTTGATAGTGACTGAGCCGACGGTCAGCGGCTTACACGACCTTGAGCGGGTGTGCGAACTGACGAGACACTTCGGATTGTGGACTCTGATCTGCATCAACAAATGGGATATGCACGAGGAGATGGCGCGGAGAATCGAGGTCTTTGCGAGAGAGCAGTCGTTGCCGGTGGTTGGACGCATCCGATATGACCGGGCGGTCACCGAGGCGCAGGTCAAGGGTATGTCCATCGTCGAATGCACGAGCGACGGCGCCGCGAGCGACATTCGGGCTGTTTGGGAAGCCGTTGCGGGCTTTCTGCAAACATGCTGCACGGCCGCGGGACTTGCCGTTGCATGTTCGACGTGCGTCCCGTCAAACGGGGGCAGCCTACCGGAGAGAACAACATCATGACAGAGTCTTGTCAGCATTCCCGTTCGAGAGAGGACGAGGCCCAGCAGCAGATTGAAGAGCTCCTGCTCCAGGATAAGATGGGAGGCATCCGTCACAAGCTGCTCGTGCTTTCCGGCAAGGGCGGGGTGGGCAAGAGCACGGTGGCGGCGAACCTAGCTGTCGCGTTGGCCCAGGCCGGCAAGCGCGTCGGCTTGCTCGACGTGGACATACATGGCCCGAGCATACCGAAGCTCCTCGGGGTTGAGGGACGCGAGACAACGATGGCGGAGAATGAGATCAATCCGATTCGCGTCAGCCCGCAGCTTGGAGTAATGTCGATCGGGTTCCTGCTGTCGGACGCGAGGCAAGCCGTCATCTGGCGTGGTCCGCGCAAGTTCGGAGTGATCCGCCAGTTCCTGGCGGGCGTCAAGTGGGGTGGGCTGGACTACTTGGTTGTGGACTCGCCGCCGGGCACGGGCGACGAGCCGCTCGCGGTGGCCCAACTGGTGGGCTCTCCCGCCGAGGCGGTCGTCGTCACAACGCCCCAAGATCTGGCGATCGCCGACGTGCGGCGATGTGTCTCGTTTTGCAGCGATGTGGCCGTGCCCGTCGCCGGGATTGTCGAGAACATGAGCGGATTGCTCTGCCCGCACTGCGGCCGGCGAATCGAACTGTTCAAGACCGGCGGCGGAAAGACGCTGGCCGAGGAGATGAACGTGCCGTTCCTCGGCTCCATTCCGTTGGATCCGAATGTGGTCAACTGCGGCGATGCAGGAACTCCTTTCATCGAGCGGCACGCGGAAGGCACCGCAGCCCACGCTTTTACCAACATCGTTCGCACGCTGTTGTCGCGTCACAAGGATAGATAAGACTGAATTCCAAACAAGCAGAAGGGTTACATGACTATGAAGATTGCGATTCCGGTGGAAAACGGCCGTTTGAGCCCCCATTTCGGGCATTGCCGAGAGTTTGCCCTCTACCAGGTGGACCCGAAGAACCGCCAAGTCCTCAGTCACACTATGGAGGCGGCTCCGCCGCACGAGCCGGGCGTGTTGCCTCGTTGGTTGCACGGCTTGGGGGCGACAATTGTTATCGCCGGCGGCATGGGGCAGCGAGCCCAGCAACTGTTCGAGGAGGCCGGCATTGAAGTTGTGGTCGGCGCTCCGGCAGACGATGCCGCAAGAGTCGTGGCGAGTTACCTCAACGGCACACTGAGCGAGGGAGCCAACCTCTGTGATCACTGACGCTGCCCAGGAACGCCTGGACCAGATGCGGGACCGCGTTCATGCGCGTTGCGTCGCTTGCGGCAGCACGAACGG
>CAYYBO010000339.1:0-5107 GCA_964470125.1 uncultured Planctomycetaceae bacterium
AGACGTTGTATCGAGGTGTAGCGACCTACGCGTGCGGTCAGGTAATCGCGGCCGGGCAGATACGTCCGCGTGCGGGTTGAGTCGGTCACGATGATGCTGAGGAGGTCGATGTCGGTGTGGACCAGGAACAAGGGCAGGGGATCAATCATCGTCACCGCTTCGCCGATAACGATGCCTCGATGGTCGCCCCGGCGAGATTCTGTGCTGGTGTGATTGTAGGAAAGGTTGGCCGAGAGGCGGCCGAGATCGTTGTCCTTGGCGTAGGCGAGATTGGCCAATGAGCCCCACTCGCAATAGTCGGCGCCGTGGTCAGCGCGTTGTTCGAGGCCGTAGCCCTGCAATGACACTGACAACGCGGGATCGAACTGGTAGTTGGCCCCGACTTCCGCGCGGTTGGTCTCGGTCTCAAGGCGCTGAAAACCGTCTCTCCAGTGCTGCACGGCATAGTTCGTCGCCAGTTTGTCGGTGTGCTGAAGTCGAAGACGCGAGGATAATTCCAGATTGTCTCGGCCCAGGTCGCCGGTCTCGTCCTGCCAACGGATGAGGTTTTCCCATGAACTCCTCTCGTCTTTTCCGAAGCGCCAGAGGTGGTTAAGGGCCAGGTAGTTTCGTCGCGTGTTGAAGCGCGTCGGGCTGCCCGAGTACTGCTCCTGCCGGTCGGCGTATTCGTATTCCAACCGCAGCGACTGGTTTCGGCTGGCCTGCCACGTACCTTCATAGCGGAAGGTGTCCTGGCCGCGCTTCTCGTCGTCGGTGAGGCTACCGGCACGGCCGGTCAACTCTTCGTCGACGTGCTCGAAGCTGAGCCTCATGGGGAATTTGGAGTCGTTAAAGAGGACGTCGCCGCCGTACCGTTCGAGCGTTCGGTCCAGGCTCGGCAGGAACATCCGAGGCACGCGGCTGTCGACTCTCTGAGCGTAGCCGTCAGCGCTGATCTTACCGCGAGGCAGGGCAGTCAGGTGCAGGTCGTACTCCAGGAGATCGCCGTGGGAATGGTGATCGCGATTCGGCGAGAGGCCCAGTTCCGAGTACCATTCCTGCGAGAGGCCGGCTTCAACGCCGACATCGAACAAGACGAGGTCCCCACCGCCGATGTCCCCCGAAGCTTGCAGGCCGAGGGTTTCCTCAAAACGGCGAGATTGATTGACCTGCCGGGTGCGGGGCAACGGGAATGCCGCAGACCTCGCTCGGACGCTGCGCTCGTCGTAGGACGCCTCGAAACCGAGTTCGAGGGACAGGTTCCGCAGCGACATGGGGGCGGCTCGGCGCCCGTTTTCGAGCGCGTCATTCTGCGAGGACCGCGCCTCCGGAAAAGCGGGCTGCGTCGTCGGCGGGGAAGCCGCGTCTTGGGCAAGGACGGAGCCCCCGAGCCATCCGGCGACTGTGAGTGCGCCGATGAAGAGACGCATTCCAAACCACTTGCAAGGAGCCGAACCGAAGACACCCGAAACCGGCACGTCAACCGGCGTCGTACCCTACCGAATCGCTCGTGGGTTGTCTAGCGGTCATTTCATCTTCAGGTGCGGTCATGTTGTATCTGGCGGTCTGCGTCGATATACTCTCTTCCGGCCGCTGATCCCCGATTTTCTTGGAGCTCTGCGATGACAACGGTTCGTTGGAATCGGCTTCGCCCTCGGCTGTCGATTACCGCTCTCGCCGCCGTCGTCGTGAGCGGGGCAGCCGCGACGCTGGCGACGGGCCGAGCGACGGAAGGCGGGCAGAATCGGGCGGGTCCGCCTACCAGCGCGCTTGTAGAGAATCCGGCGGAAAGCGAAGCGCCCCGAACCGAGGACGAGGCGAACGAATGGGCTCGCGATCAGCTCCTGAGCGGACTCGTGGGGGGCAAGCACGATTTCTCCGAGGGGGGCAAGAGCGGGCGCGACCTATGCCTGCCCTGTCACACGCCGCACCTTGCAACACCGCCGCTTCCGCGGTTGGATCGTCGTCCTGCGACCACGCAGCCGCTGCGACCGTATGAGGGTCCAGGAATAGAGTTGAGCGGCTGGTCCCTGCTCTGCCTGGGTTGCCACGACGGCGTCACCGCCAAGGACGTGTACGCTTCGGCCCACGCTGTCGCCTTGTCGGGGCAGTTGGCCAATTCACACCTCGGGCTCGCCGGTCTGCGCAGCCATCCAGTAGGCGTTCGTTACCCGACAACGTCTGAGAAGTATGAACCGATCGCGGCGGTGGAGGCCGCCGGCCTGATGTTGCCCGGAGGACGGCTCCAATGCACCTCCTGCCATGACGCCCACAACACTCGCCGACTGAGGGGAATGTTGCGGATATCCAATGAGCGCAGCCGGCTGTGCCTGACATGCCACCGCATCTGACACGAGTAACGCGGAGCTCTCCGAAGTCGCGCATATCGGCGGAGTCGCAGGTGCGCAGACTCGGGTGTTTGTTACTCGCCGTCGTCGCCTGCGGATCATCCGCCGGTTGTCTCGGCCCGAATGAAGGCGCCGGGCGAGAGACGTCGCGACTGTACCCGCCGCCACCCCAGCCGCCGCGAGCCGTTGCCCTGGGCACACTGCGAGGATCGCCGCCGCCCTCGCGGACTCAAGTCGACCTGGCCATGTTTCTATTCGGCACCGAACCGCCGTCACGGCTGACCATCGCCAATCCGACCGGATTGGCGGCAAGGAACGACTCGGTTTGGATTTGCGACAATGCCCTGAACGCCATGTTTCGCTGGGATGCGGAATCAGATGTGGTGGCCGAGGAGCGATATGAAACGCCGACGGAGCACCCCGTGGCCGTGGACATCGCTTCGAACGGCGACCGCCTGATCTGCGATCGGCGCGGAGTTCTGCGCATCAAGCCCGATGGGCGAATCGCGCGGATCTATGGCAAGCCCGGCGATTTCAGGCCTGGCGGCGTGTTGGAAGTCGAGAAGACGGTCTGGGTGAGCAATCTTGCCTTGCACCGCATCGAGGTCTTCGAAGCTGGTTCGGGCCGGCACATCCGCGCGATCGGCGAGCGGGGCCGGGGCCCGGCGCAATTCGCTCTGCCGCGCACCATGGCCCGCACACCGGATGGCAACGTCTGCGTGGTGGACATGCTCAACAATCGCGTGCAGGTTCTGTCGCCGGATGGTCAGTGGGTGCGGACTCTGGGGGGGCCGGGCGACTCGGTCGGCCTGTTCGGCCGGCCGAAGGACGTGACCGTCGGTCCCGATGGCACGGTCTTTGTGACCGATGCTTTCTCCCAGCGAGTTCACGCTTTCGCCTCCGACGGAGCGGCGCTACTGGCGTTCGGCGAGCCGGGCAGCGGCGTCGGCGAGTTGATCCTCCCCAGCGGGATCGCGATCAGTCCGCACGCCCCGCGGACACTGCACGCCCTCCCGGAAAACACCAAGCCGGCCTATTACGTCTTTGTCGGAGAGCAATTGAACGATCCCGGCGTCCGTGTGTATGCCTGGTTACAGGTTCCGGCGAGCGGCACGGTCGTCGCCCTCCCGAGCGGGGAGGCGAGAGACTGGAAGGCTCGCTTCCCGCAGTCGGCGGCGATCAATCCGCACTGGAATGCCGACCGGTGTTACGAGTGTCACCCACGAGCAGAGGGCCTCCCACGAGCAATCGCCGCAGAGGAGACCGACGCCCTGTGCCTGCTGTGTCATGACGGTGTCCGGGCGCCGGCCGATCCGCATCCGATCGGGCGCCCCGCCGTGGCCGAGCTGGTGGAGACGCCGTCCGACTGGCCGACCGTGGCCGGCACCATCGGCTGCCTCACATGCCACGACATCAAGCGGCACTGCGACCCGGCCGCACGACGGCCCGAGGTGAACACCATTCTCTTACGCGGCTACGACCCGCAGCGCCCGCTGGAGTACTGCTCGAACTGTCACGGCGCCGATGTCGGCGGGCGGTTTAGTCCGCACCGCCAGCGCGACCCGTTGGGCCGAGTTCGCGAGGACGCCTGTCTGTTCTGTCATACGCAGCGGCCCGAGGTTCCGGGCGACGGGCGTCGGCGGTTCGACGCCCAACTGCGGACCGAGTCATCGGCTTTGTGTTTGAACTGCCACAGTCAGCACTGGGATCTGTCGCCGTTGGGCCACGTGGACCGGCCGGTAACACCCAAGATGCGGGAATGGATGTTGATCCGCGAGTTGAGCCTGAGCACTCCGGCGGATCTGCCGCGATTGAAGCACTTGGCGAGCAAGACCAGGCGCGATCCCGCGCGTCTGCCGCTGGGCAAGGGTTGTGTGACCTGCTACACTTGCCACAACCCGCACTATGCCGGGCTCTTCCCGCCGGAGAGCGAACTCGGAGCTTTGGCCAGAACGCCCGCCGATCAGGCGAGCGCGCTGCGCGCGGACTGGATCGAACTGTGTTCGGAATGTCACCACCACTGAGCGATACGGGCCGCTACCCCCGCGGGAAACGGCGTGGGGCAACGGCTTCCGTGTCGCGGCCGCGATTGTGGATTGTGGATTGCGGATTGCGGATTGAGCCAATCCACAGCCTCTTCCTGCTCGCCCTGCTTCCGGTGGGCTGCAATTATTCCGTTGACAGCACGACTGCCCTGCTGGGACCGTTCAACAACCCCAGCGACCCGACCAACGGCGGCGCGGCGTACATTGGTTCGGCGGCCTGCGCGGCCTGTCACGCCGACGTGGCCGCCCTTAATGCCCTCCACGGCCACACCCAGGCCTTGAAGGCCGTGCTGGGCGCCGCTCCCGAGTATCCCTCCTCGGCCTCGCGGGCTGGCGTGCCCAATCCGCCGACAGGGCAACCCTGGAGCAACGTCAGTTACGTCCTCGGCGGCTATCGGCACGGCGCCCTCTTCGTCGACCGGGACGGCTTCGTGATGACCGACGGAGTCCTCGGCGTTCAGACGCAGTGGTACCTCAACTTCCTGCCCAGCGGCACGGCCGCCGCCTTTGCCCCCTACCTGCTTGCTCAAGCCCAGCCGCTTGCTTACTCGTATGAGTGCTTCCGCTGCCATGTCACCGGCCCGCAGCCTCAGGACCCGCTGCGGCCTCTGTCGCAGGAGGGCAGGCCCGGCATCCTGGGGACCTGGGCCGAGCCGGGCGTGCGATGCGAGGCGTGTCACGGTCCCGGCTCGAACCACGCCCCCAACCCTTGGGTTCGACGGATGTTTGTTGACT
>CAYYBO010000340.1:0-5092 GCA_964470125.1 uncultured Planctomycetaceae bacterium
GCGTCGGCGGGCAGGGATTCCGAACCCTCGATCCGCTCTATCACAGCCCACGGCGGCACCTCTCCGCGAGCCAACAGGGGGTGCAATTTGTGTTCGCGTTCGATGGGCTGCACATCCTGCAGTAAGGGGACCTGATCCAGCGCCGCCGGGTCCAGCCGATCTGGAGAAACCACGGCAAAGAAGGCGTTGTCCCCCACGTATGACAGGAGTTCCACGCCGGCCGCCCGAGCCGACGCGCGAGTTTCCGGCCCGACCGGACCGCCGAATCGCGCCAAGACGTGCCGACTGCCGGACGCGGCCTGCTGTTGAGCGGCTTGCCCGAGCGACGCTCGCGGCGCCCCAGTTCGATCCGATGCGGACCTCCACAGGATTTGGCCGACCGCAGGCCCGGTTGGCAGCCAAACGGCCAAGGCGGCCCCCATGACCGCGAGGAGCCGGAACCGCGGCTTGCGCCCTGTTCGTCCGATTAGAGTGTCACAAGGAAACGACGTCATCTCTCCAATCCTCCCATCCACGGCGGCAAGCCAGACCGTGGTGCTATCTTCGTAGTTAATCATTATAGCGGCTGGTACTCCCGTGCTCCAAGCATGACGTGCCCGCAAGACCACTTGCGAGGCTTGTTTTGCGTCGCAGTTGTCGCCGCTTGCGGGGGCCTGTCTGCCGCGAGCGTCATTCCGCCCATCCAGGCCGGCGGCGAAATTTCCTCTGGTACTTCTTGGCCAACTCCACCGTGTCGAGGGTGTCGCTCTTACACATCGGTCACCGTCCGGTACGGGCTGCAACCAAGCCGGCCGAAGAGCCGCGCATCAATGCGCATTCTGACCGTTCAGCGCTTGTTCCTCCTCGAGCCTGCCTGGGCCGGCCCCTTCTCGAGGGTGGCGTGCCCGGAGGTTTCGCACAGCCGATTACTGCACCGCCGGTCTGATCGATATTTTCAAAAGTTTCGATAGCTCGTGGAAGCCGGCCGTCATACAGTCCGCGCGACAGTACAATACGCTTCCTGGGAGCCAAGATGCCGATCGCCGCCGAAGACGACGTTGCCGCCCTGCTCCGCCGCGACGCGGAAGACGTCCGCGGCCGGCTCGAGCTGTTGCTCTCGCGCTATGCCGGCACGAGCCCTCGCCTGGCGGAAGCCATGCGTTACAGCCTGCTTGCCGGCGGCAAGCGGCTCCGTCCCGCATTGGCGCTGTGGTGTTGCGATCTGTGCGGCGGGGCGCGCGAAACCGCCATGACGGCGGCCCTGGCCGTAGAGTGCGTTCACACCTTCAGCTTGATTCACGATGATTTGCCCGCGTTGGACAACGACGACGTCCGCCGCGGCAGGCCCGCCAATCACAAGGTATTCGGCGAAGCCCTGGCCATCCTCGCCGGCGACGCCCTGCTGACTCTGGCGTTCGAACTGCTGGCCCGCGAGGCAACCGACGCTGCTTGCCGCGTGGCGATGGTCCATGAACTGGCCACCGCCGCGGGTTGGGAGGGGATGATCGGCGGCGAGGCCGCAGACATCGAAAGCGAGAGGCTCCCGCCGGACAGCGCCCTGGTTGGGCAAATCCACTCCGCCAAGACGGCCCGGCTGATCGCGGCTTCGTGCCGGCTCGGGGGAATGGCCGCGGGCGCCGACGCCCGGACCCTGGCCGCGCTAGGATCATACGGGCACGCCCTCGGCCTGGCCTTCCAGGCGGCGGACGATCTGCTCGACTATACTGGTAGTCCGGAAACGTTAGGAAAAGGAACCGGCAAGGATGCAGCCGCGGGCAAACAAACGTACCCCAAGGCCGTAGGAATGGAGGCGGCCCGGCAGATCGCCGCCGCTGCCGCCGCCCGAGCAGTCACCGCCCTCGCGCCATTTGGCGAGAGAGCCTCGCGGCTGGCCGCCCTGGCCAAGTACATGATAGAGCGTCAATCGTGATGAAACCTAGAGTGAGACTGAGTCAGCACACACGGCAGCACCCTCTTCGCCCCGCGGTGGCGGTTCTCGCCAAGACTTGGCCGTTCGGCGGCTCGCTTATCCGTGTTATGATGCTCTCTTTCCGCGCGGCTCGCTCGTCTTTCCCGCCGCCGCCGGTACGTGGTGACGAGCTGAGAGACACACTTGATGCCAGATAATCCTGAAACGGTGAGCCCCCTCTCGACGATTCGCAGCCCGGCTGACTTGGCCGCGCTCGCCACAGCGGACCTGGAGCGCCTGGCCGCGGAGATCCGCGCCCGCATCATCGAGGTCGTCAGCCGCAACGGCGGCCACCTGGCCAGCAACCTCGGCGTCGTCGAGTTGACCATCGCCCTGCACCGCGTCTTCGACTTCAGAAAGGACTGCCTGCTCTGGGACGTCGGCCACCAGGCGTATGTTCACAAGATTCTCACCGGCCGCAACGACCGGTTCGACTCCCTCCGTAAGGCCGGCGGCATCAGCGGCTTCCCCAGCATCGAGGAGAGTGAGTACGACCTCTTCAACGTCGGCCACGCCGGCACCGCCATCCCGACGGCCGTGGGCCTCGCACGCGGAGCAGCCGCCCTCGGCCAGGACCGCCGCGTCGTGGCCGTGGTCGGTGACGCCAGCATCTTCAACGGCGTCGCCTTCGAGGGACTCAATCAGGCAGGCACTCTGCGACGCCAGCTCCTCGTCGTGCTCAACGACAACTCAATGGGCATCGCCCCCACGCAGGGCGGCATGGCGGCGTATCTCGCCAAGGTCCGGGTGAGTTCCGCCTACGGGAAGTTCAAGCGACGGGTCAAGAAGTACCTTCCCCAGGTTCCGCTGATCGGCAAGGCTACTTACGAGGCGTTGGACCGCCTCAAGGACCGCTTCAAGGCCACGCTCTCACCGCATCAGATCTTCGAGCAACTCGGCTTCGTCTACGTCGGCCCGACCGACGGCCACGACGTCGCCCACCTGATAGACCTCCTTAAGCTGGTAAAGGACGTGAACTACCCCGTCCTGCTCCACGTTCACACGGAGAAGGGCCGCGGCGCCGAATGGGCCACCGCCGAGCCGACCAAGTTCCACAGTCCGAAGCCTTTCAAGGTGGAAGGCTGCCGTGTCGAGATCACCGGCGGCGGCCGCAGCTACACAGCCGCCTTCGCCGACGCCCTCATCGACCTGGCCAAACGCGAGCCCCGCGTCTTCGCCCTGACCGCCGCCATGCCCGACGGCACCGGCCTCAACAAGTTCGCCGAGGTCTTCCCGGATCGCTGCCTGGACGGCGGCATCGCCGAAAGCAGTACGGTCGATATCGCCGCAGGGATGTGCAAGGCTGGCCTCCGCCCCGTCGTTGCCATCTACTCCACCTTCCTCCAGCGTGCCTTCGACCAGGTTTTCCAGGAAGTCGTCCTCCAGGGCCTGCCTGTTATTTTCTGTCTTGACCGCGCCGGCCTGGTCGGCGGCGACGGCCCGGTGCATCATGGCTTCGCCGATATCGCCTACCTCCGCGTGCTGCAGAACATGGTCTTGATGGCCCCTGGTGACGGCGATGAGATCGCCCTCGCCCTCCGCTTGGCCGCAAAGCTCGACGGCCCTTCCGCCATCCGCTACCCGCGCGACACCGTTCCTGAACCGCTGATGCCCGCGAACGCCAAGCCCGATTTCGAACTGGGGCAATCGTTGCTCCTCCGCGAGGGCGGCGACGCGACCATCCTCGCCTATGGCGGGCCCTGCCGCGACGCCCTCGACGCCGCCGAGTTGCTCTCTGTCGACGGCATCGAAGTCCGCGTGGTCAACGCCCGCTTCGCCAAGCCCATCGACCGCGACATGATCGCCAAGGCCTGGGTCTCGGGCAGGCCGATCATCACCGTCGAGGATCACTCGGTCAGCGGCGGGTTCGGCGCTGCGGTCCTGGAAACGGCGCAGGCGATGAACCTTCCCATCGGTCCCTTGACGATTCATGGTATTCCTGCCGACCACTTCATCGCCCATGGCCCCCGCCGCGGCCAACTCGCTGAATGCGGCCTGGACGCCGCCGGCATCGCCGCCGCCGTCCGCGACATGCTCGCCCACCGTCCCCCTCGCGACATCCGCACCCGCACCGCCGCCGCCGAGACGCTCATCTTCTCCACTCGCTCCCCCGAGGACTAGGAGCCCACCGCAAAGATCTGCGGCAGCGCCGTCTTGACGGCGCGAACACGGGCGAGAGGCCTGTGCCACAGGCATAAGGGGACAGGTTTTGAGGAACCAGGCAGTAGTAAGGCAAACGAACGGGCCTCCGAACGGCCAAGCCGCCACCATAATGGCAACCAGAAGTGAGCGGGTTATCCTTGCGCGAGCCCAAACCGCCCAGCGCCGCCAGGACCTGAAGTATGCAATCCCAGAGTTGAAACTTGAGCTCAGGCTGAGGGGCTGGCCGTTCTGCAATTGGCTGAGCTTCGCGAGGCGGCGCCTGCTTATCCCGGCACCACCCAGGTATCGCCCCCGTCGAGCAGTTTGTCGAGCACTCCCCTGCCGAGTTTGGCTTCCGCGGCGGCGAGTTGCCGCTCGGTCTCCGCATCGTATCGCGGAGCATCGACGCAGCGCAGGACGCCCATCGCCTCCGGGAACTCCGGCACGCACATTCGACTGAGTATGTAAGCCAGGGTTGGTTGCTTGGCCCGCTCGTCATGGAACAGCAAATCGTCCTCCTTGACGCCGTTGCCCAGCGTGACGACCTCCGGTTCGAGCCCGTTCAGGCGGATGCCGCGGTCGCGATTCTTGCCGTAGATCAGCGGCTTTCCGTGCTCCAGATACACCGTCGCCTCCAACCTCCGTTCCTTGTCACTGGCGTACTCGAAAGCCCCGTCATTGAAAACGTGGCAATTTTGATAGATTTCGAGGAAAGCCGTGCCGACATGCTCCGCCGCCCTGCGAATCATCTCCGCCAAGTGTTTGACGTTCACGTCCACGGCCCTGGCGACGAAGGTGGCTTCCGCTCCGAGGGCCAGCGACAAGGGATGAATGGGATTGTCGATTGCTCCCCACGGGGTGGACTTGGTCTTCGCGCCCAGTTGTGATGTCGGCGAGGTCTGTCCCTTGGTCAGGCCGTAAATGCGGTTGTTGAAGAGCAGCACCTTGATGTCCAGGTTGCGCCGAATCGCGTGAATCAGGTGGTTGCCGCCGATGCTCAGC
>CAYYBO010000341.1:0-5090 GCA_964470125.1 uncultured Planctomycetaceae bacterium
GGACGCCGTGGCAGACGCTGGCCTCGAAGCTCGGCTGGGCGGAGAGACCCAAGTATGCGAGCTATTGAGCGATCGGCCGCGGCGGTCGCGTTCGCACCACGCCGTGCCTGCTCTCGAAGTCGAGGTGACATGATGAGAGCTTCGCTGTTTTCAGGACTTACCAGCGCCGGACGCATCGGTCGATCCAATGCCGAGCGGCTGATGCGCCGTCGCAAGATCGTCGCCTGGGTCGTCACGCTGATCGTGGTCTGCGCGGTCACGTCCTTCTCGTCGGGTAATCGCACCGGCGGGTACGGCGTCGGCTTGGTGCCCAGCGCGGTCCGCTCGGCGACGACTCCGCTGAGCAGTTACGAGAACGGCCTGGTCGCCACGCCCGATCCCATTGACAACAGCAGCGATCGGCTCGTCACCGGCAACGTCACGGGGGGCAAACACTTCCGCGGCGCTCTTCCCTACCGCCCGCCGACGAGCATCGATGCGCCTCTGGGCTCGACCTCGCTCGATCCGTTTCTGCGGCACACAGCGCCCTCGGCAGTCGCGGATGAGTCCCTCGGGACATCCGACTCGTTTTATTCACCGACGGGCACCGTGACAACCTCCGGCGCGGGAACAGCCTATACGGGACAACCATCCGCGTCCCGATACACGTCGGGACCGGACTTGAAGCTGCCGCCGGGTGAGACGACATCGGCGTCGATGCCTGTGGGCGACCTTGTGACTGGTTGGCCGCCGTCGACTCAGGGCAGCGCCGTCGCGACACGAGAGGACTACGAGCAGCAGATGCGGCAGTTGCAGGAGAAGCTCGCCCAGGTCAAGGCCGAGTTGGTGCAGCTCGAACGGAGTATCGCGACGGGCGCGGAGGCCGCCCGGCCGGAGACACGGACCGTTCCGCCAGACTCCCCTGTGCTGCCTGACAGTGTGATGCAGGCCGCACAGCCTGTGGCGCCCTCCGATGCCTTGCGCCGACGGGAGCTGTTGCAGGAGACCGCCCGATTGCTGTCGGCGACCACGGGTTTGCCCGATGGCTCTGCGGCGGACGGTGCCGCCGCTTCCGACACAGTCGCGGACGCACAGCCTCGACTACGCCTCTACGAAGAGCAGGAGCAGGCGCCGGTGTCTTCCGGCGCGCTATTGTCGATCGACGCCCTGGTCGCGCCTCGCACGCGCCAGACCGCCGGTGCGCCGGCGAGCGCCGGTGAGTTGCCTGCCATGCAGCGCATCCATGAAACCGCGCGGGCCTTCGACACGGCGAATACGGTTCTGAACCGCCCGCCAACGGCAGTGCCTTCGCCCCAGGCGTCACCCGGTGCAGAGTTGCCGAGCGGCTATCGTATCCTGGGGCAAGCCGGCGATTCGGCGCTGTCCCCGATCCAGGCGGCCACGAACGTCGCGCCGACGCCGGCGTCGCCGCTGAGCAGCGACTCGTCTTCTTCGAAGATGTTCGAACGCCACCTTCAGTCGGCCCGGCAGCTCATGCAGCAGGGCCAGTTCCAGCGGGCCGCCGACGCCTTTGCCCTCGCCTCCGCGTACCGTCCAAACGATGCGCGGGCTTATCTGGGCAAGGGCCACGCGCTTCTGGCGGCCGGCCGGTACCTCGACAGCGCACTGTTCATCGCCAAGGCCGTCGAGCTGGACCTGCCCGCCGTGCTGCAAAGGACGGACCTGATCCAGCTCGTAGGCGGTCCCGATCCGTTCGTCAGGCACTTCAACGAGCTGGACCGGCTCATCGCGGCCGATGGGGGGCCTCAACTGCAATTCCTGATGGCGTATCTCTACTATCAGATGGATCGTCCGGCCGAGGCGAAGGCCGCCATCGATGCGGCGCAGAAGCAGTTGCCCTCGTCGGTCCCCATCGACCTGCTGAGAAGCGCTATCTGTCAGTAGCCTGCGAAGCTTCGGGGATGGCCGCGTCGGGCCAGTCTTTGCTGAGAACCTCAAGCAACCGCCCGTTGGTATCGATGAGGACGATTTCTCTGCGAGGGTGGGGTATGCCGTCGGCCCCAGTCAGGAAGTGGCTTGTCTCGGCGACCAGGCACGTGATCCGGTCGTTGCCCTTCCAGGAAGGCAGAAGATCGGGCACATCGTCATCTCCGAACCCCTCCTCGGCGTCAAGCGGATACTGCACTTGCTTTGAACCCAATTCATAGATTGCGAAGCGGTTTGACTCCAGCGGCACCAGCAGGCGTTTGCCGTCGGGCGAGAGGCGGAAGTAGTTGACGTTCTCGCTCGTCTGATTGCGGAGGACCGCTGGCAGGATGTCCGTCACCGTTCCCATCAGGCGGTCGTAGCAGAACAGCGAGTTTCTGGGCTCGTCCAGGTCCGATGTGGGAATGGTGACCGTCGCGCTGGAGAACAGGACCCGGCCTTCGGGCCCATACACGACGCTCATATAGGGCTGAAACAGGGTTCCCGCGAACTGCCTGGTCGCCCCCGTAGACCGGCGCGTGCAGACCGTGTCATCCGTAATCGGGTTGGTGGCTTCTGTGGGGACGACGCCGTCCTCCGCGACGAGCACCCTTTCCTCGACCGCGCCGAGGATCGGGTCGCCATCCTGCTTGACGTAAGCGATGGCCTTGCCGTCGGGTCGCCAGTCGAAGCCGAAGGCGACGCCGGTAGCCACCTCGATTGCATCGGTCTTTGCCTCGGTGGAGGTGACGATCAGGTTCGCCTTCTCCTTGTCGTGCGACGTCGATATCAGAAAGGCCACCCAGCGCCCGTCGGGTGAGAGCCTCGGCCGCAGCATCGTCATAGGCATTATTGCGACGGTTACGTTCCGTCCAGGCTCGGCTCGGTCGGCCACGATCAGGCGGCTGTATCCGATCTCGCACTCGCGACACTCCTCGAACTTGTCCCGCCCGATCCGCGTCACCAACAGCGCATTGGGGTCTTCGCACATCGCGCGCACCACCCAGCGACGGTAGGATTCTTCGGAGCCGGACTCGCCGCCGGCGCCGAGGGGCAGATCGGTCGGCAGCACTTGGCCGGCAACCACCTTCTCTCGCAGGCGTTGCGCATCCCGGCGGATCATCTCAGCCACGTTTGCCGGGAACAGCTTCAGGCCTTCTTCCAGCGTCGCACAAGGCGACACTACAACGTATGTCATCTGCTTGCCGTCGGACGAGATGCCCGGCATCGGGCCTACATCACCATCGGTCTGGATCGGTGTCAGTACGCCGCTGGTCCCGTCCACGACAAACAAATTGTTCTGTGTACGCAGCAGGCCCCAGGAGCCGTCGCGCGACCACTCGAGCGAATCCTCGGGGAAACAGCCCACCAACAACGCCAGGACGCAACACAGAACGAACAGGCTGTAGCTTCTAATAGACCTCTTCACGGCTCCGCTCCTTTCTGAACTGTCGATATCGATCCCACAGGCTCGGCCCGGATGCCGTCGAGCCGGAGGGTTTGCGTGGCGGCGACTGCCGCATGGCAACGGCCTTGGTTTGCCAAAATCCCTGCTCCGATTCGTTCAGGATGCGCCGCCAGCCTTCCGGGCCGGCCTCACGCGGCGCAGTCCGGACGATGACAGGCGCGGGCTTCTGCGTTGGCGAAGGCGCGGATCGGCGTCCGACGGCGACTCCGAGGACCGCGGCGATCGCGATCACCGCCGCCCAGCGCGCCAGAGCGCTCCAATCCGCCCGGAAACGGCGGGCCGGCTCGGGCGGAGCGTATTGGGCTGACGGTTGTGTTTTCCGCGCGATGGCCTCGCGCGTTCGGGTGCACGTCTGTATCATGGGTTCGGCCCACTGCCTTGCTTCAGTGTGTTCGGCCAGATAGGCCTCGAACAACTTCGCGGCATCTTCGTTCAGCTCGCCCAGGGCACAGTCCATGGCAAGTCGCTCAATCATCTCACGTTTCATTCTGGACTTCCTCCATCTGCTCTCGGATGGCCTTCAAGGCGCGATGCAGCCGCGAGCGGACCGTTCCGACCGGCACGTTCAGCGTTCGGGCGATCTCGTCATAGCTCAGGTCCGCCGCAAACCTCAGGTGGACGATCTCCCGATGCTCCGCGGTCAGTCTGCCCACCGCCTGCCAGAGGGCTTCGGCGTCGTCAAGCTCCACCGGCGACGCCTCCGAAGCCCGCTCCGCAGCGCCTCGTTCGAGCACGCGTGCGTCGCGGCCTCGCTTGCGGAACCAGTCGGTCTGTGTGTTTCGCGCGATGGCGAACACCCACGCCAGCCGGCTGCCCCGCCCGTCGAACCGGTCCCAGTTGCGAAAGGCCCGCAGGTAACATTCCTGGGCCAAGTCGTCGGCGTCGCTGGCGCTGTTGGATGCGCAGAACATGTACGCCCGGACCTTGCCGCAGGTCTGTCTCCAGAACTGACTGAACTCCGTTTGGAACGTGCGTGCCATGCCTGTGCGTCCATTCTAAAGTCGCATGGAGGCCGGCGAAAGTTCCCGCCTGGTGGGAGAAACGGAAGAATCGCAGGGTAGCTGTGAGCCGCAGCGTGGGCGTCAGCGGGGGCGCTTCAGGAGCCGACGCGGATCGAGCTTGCGGAACGCGTCGGTGATGCGGCGGCCCACGCGAAGGACGCGGAGGCTGTAATCGAGCATGCGAAGCCGGCTGTCGCTGGGCATCAAGGCACGAGCCCGCCGGACGCGTTCGGCCGCTTTGTCCATCCGACCGGCGGCCACGTACGTGAAGGCCGAGTCACGCAGCGCGCCGAGGTGTTCCGGGTCTATGTCGAGGGCGTGTGCGAAGAACTGCGCCGCGTCGTCCAAGTGCCCCTTGTTGGCCGCGCCGACGCCGAGGTAGTAGTGGGCGTCGGCGTTGGTCATGTCGAGGTTGCTGGCGCGCAGCAGGCAGCCGATGGCGTTGTCGTTGTCGCCGAGGGTCAGAAACATCGAGCCTATCGAGATCAGCGTGCCCGCCTCCTCGATGTCGAGCTCCAGCTCGGCCATCAGGCAGGCCCGGGCCTCCTTCGGCCGGCCATTGGCCAGGGCGCACTGGGCCATGCGATAGTGCGGGCCGGGCAGAGTCGAGTCGCGATCGAGCGCCTGCCGGAACAGCTTCTCGGCGCGGGTCAGATCGCCCTGATTGAACGCGATCTCGCCGAGATAGAACAGCGCCGGCGCGAAGTCCGGGTCGA
>CAYYBO010000342.1:0-5076 GCA_964470125.1 uncultured Planctomycetaceae bacterium
CCCCCGATTCCAGAAGGGTGTGCATCGTCCTGCCGGGTCCCCAGCCAAACCGCTCCGTCCTCAAGCGTATGCAGGATGCCGCAACGGTGCTCACTGATGATGAAACGAACCCCGAATCGCTCCATACACCTCGTCACAAGATGAATCAGGTCAGCCGCGGCGCGGTCATCGAGATTGCTTGTCGGCTCGTCGAGCAACACGACCTGCGGGCGTGCCACCAATACCGCAGCAAGAGCCAGCCGCTGTTGCTCACCACCGGACAGACTCACGATGGGCCTGTCCAAGAGGGGGCCCAGCCGAAGCTCCTCGACCAGCTCGCCAAGCCAGCCGTGACTGAGGCCCTGTTGTTCCTTTGCGCCACGGCTTTCTCGGCCTGAGGCGCCGGCCCGAGCCAGCAACTCGTCGGACACACGCGGTCTGTGTAAAATCACGTCGGCGTTCTGAAAGAGCAGGCCGACCCGACCATCTGGTAAGGCGGGCGCGACCTTACCCAGGATGCTGACTCGCCCCTCCAGCCGTCCGCCGCGGAAACCGGGCAGCAGGCCGCACAGAATCCTCAACAGCGTGCTCTTTCCCGAGCCCGACTCCCCGGACAGCAGGACCAACCGGGCATCACCGGTCTCGAAGGACAAGGGACGCCACAGAGGGGCTGCGGATCCCTCATGGCAGTAGTTCAAACCGTTAGCCGAAAGCACACGCCTACCTTATGGGACACCACCAAGTTTGAAGCCGTTGAGCCTGGCAGGGGTGTTCTAGCACACAGGATCGGCCTTGCCTACGGCCGCAGGCCGGGCTCGCCGGGCACCGCCAAGAGGCATGGAATCAGGGAGAGAAATTCGGCTGCCAAATGGTCCCGCCTAATCCACCGCTAACCAAGCGAGTGTCGTAATAACCGTAAAGGGCGTGCCCGTCGGCGAAGCCAACACACCAACTTGAGAACTTACGGTGCCAGCCGCGCCGCCGTGGGGCAGCACCATTGGGAAGCCAGGGGGCGGCCCGATAGGTGGCACTGTAGAAACCTTGCTCCGCCCACATGATGAATCTGGCAGCGCCGTCGCCTATAAGGTGCCTGGAAATCTTCTTGCCAAAGGGGATGTTCTCCGGCGGCATGCCTTCCGTGAAGTTCTCCAGGACGAAGTTGCCGCCGTTTGCCTGGGCATAGCCCTGTGCCCAACGCGTGTTGAGGGTGTAGCTGCTGCCGTTCGCCTCCCATGAACTTCGGCCTTCCTCCTCGACGTCGGTAATATCCTCGCTGATGATGGAAGTGCTGTTGGAGCGATCTCCGGGGCACTTGTAGAGATCGATGATGTCGTCACCGCGGACGGCGGACAAAAGCGACCCTTGTACGTAAGGCGCAATGATGCCGTTCAACGGCCGTAGTTGTGCCGGATACAACGAGCTGTCTACATTCTCGTCGCCTCTTTCCGGATTCGGCGCCTTGAAACCGCCAAACACCCACGGCGTGCATGTTCTAACGGACCCGGAAAACAAAGGGTGGACCGGATAGTAATACCAGACCACCTGCCGCTGTTCGTCACCCTCCATGTATTGGGAGGTGGCCTGGCTGATCTCGCGAAGCGATGCGAGACACTTGGCGGTCGAGGCTTCATTCTTCGCCCCGCTCAGGGCCGGCACCAGGATGGAGATCAACAGAGCGACGATGGAGATGACCACCAGCAATTCCAGGAGCGTGAAGGCCGAGGGAGGCCCCTGCCGCCTCTCAGATCGACGACCATCCGGCACAATCAGGCCGAACATCCGCAGGCGCATCGGGTATCCCTTGCGGGGTTAAATAGAAGCTGGCAGTCCTCTTGTCGGCTGGAAGCGAGCTTCGACCTCATGCCCGGACAAAGTTCTCCCCACCTTGGCCCGCCCGGCGAGGCGATCCCTCCATTACCCCGACCAGACGATCATAAGACCCTGGCTGAGGAGAATCAATTCTGACGAGAGCCGATCGGGCTGACACCGGCCGGCTTCGGATCGTTGATCAGCGGGGCGAGGTAATCCCGGACCCATCGGCGGTCCGCCCAATCGACGTGGCCGCCCCGATTGCCGTGCTCGCGCATCTCCGGCTGCCAGGAGATGTTGTACAGCCTGCGATAAAGAGCCTCGCTGCGCGGATCATCCAAGCCCGGCGGCAGGCGGAAGCCTGTCGAGCCTGCCGCCCGGCCGCGCACCCGATCCATCGTACCGAATATGCGTGTGCCGACGTCGAGGAGAGCTTTGTCATGCTCCGAATAATAGTTGTATATTCCGTGCCGGGTGCGCTCCAGGGCCGCACGCAGGTCGTAGGCGGGGCTGACCGCGGCGGCGAGCAGAATCGCCGTCTCAACCTGGGTATCCTGCGACAGCGATTCAAGGGCCATGATGGCAACACCCGCGCCGCCGGAATGGGCGACCAGGTGAATCGGGCGTTCAGGATTGTGGAACCGGTAATGGAGCACGCAACTGCTCAGAACTTCAGCCATGCGGCGGTTACGCTCCACGTCGGCCAGATTGAGCAGCAAGCCGCCGGGGACCTCGGTGGTCCAATCGAAAATCTGTATCGCCATCTTCACGCCGCCGTCGTCCAGGCCGCGTGCGATGCTGACGTTGTAGCGACTCTTGCCCTCGATACCCGGCAAGACAAGGACCAGCCCTCTCTCCATCCGGTCGGCCGTTCTAAGGTCTTCAATATTGCACGAGCCGGCCGCGAGGCAGCATGCCGCCAGTACGAGCCGGCCCCATCGACCGGCATATAGCCCTGCAGAACAAGCGTACATCATGGAGGCGTTACACCTTCCGAGGCACCTTCTCGCCCGACAGGCTGACGTGCATCATGAGCACCCAGGCCTGGGAGGATTGCCCCGCCGCGAGAGCGATGTAGGTCCATACAGGCAGCCGCGGAAAACCGCCGTATCGAATGAGCCCGGCCACCGCGACCAGGCTCAGAATCGTGCCAAGGAAGATGCAGTACACGCTGGCGTGAATCCACGGCGACGCGCTGCGTGAGAGCCACAGGGCCCACAAACCGGCAACGGCCATGCAGGCCACGAACACCAGCCAGATGAGATGCCCGTGATAACGAGTCGTTCCGAACGCCGCCAGCCATTGCACCCAGGACTGACCGGCGTCGCGCGGCCAATGCATGGCCAACCAGGCCGATCCCAGCCCCACAACGAACCAAAGAGCCATCAGCAGAAGCGCCCGATGAACGTTACTCTCCAGGAGCATACGAATGCCGGTGACGCCGATGACGCCAGCCAACAGAGCCGTCAGGTAGATCCAAACGACCGGAGCGACTCCGCTCACCAGCAGTTCCGTCTCGGCGAGCTCTTGGGCGCCCGCCCTCACGCTCGCCGGACCGTCCGGCCTCGCTCGGCTCGCACTCTCGGGGGCAATCCGACCGACCGCGGCTTGGCTGCTCGACCGCCCGACATCTGCCTGACGGGCCTGACCGCTCGATGGATCAGTCAGCGGCAATCCCCACATTCCCATCGGATTGGTGGAGACCCGCTGAGTCTGCGAGGCCTGGTGTTGAGCGACGCCTTGACTGACAAGTCGAGCCAGCGACAACTTGCCCACCTCGTCATACGCCGCCAGACCGGCAAACATCCAGGCGAAGGCGAACACCAGATTCAAACCGCCGACTCCCAGCGACAAGTGCAGCAGAATCAGGCCCAGGAGCATCAGTTCTCCCGCGGCCACCCACCGCCATCGCGTCACGTTGGCCAAGCCGACGGTCTCAATGTCCGGGATCGCGATCTCACTCCCAGGAAAGGACACAATCACCGTGCGTCCCGATTGAATGCAGTAATAAGCTATCGCGGCGAGCATCAAGGCCGCGAGAAAGTGTACAAGCCTCCCGCGGGACAGGGCGACTCCGATCGCGGCCAGGATCAAGGCCACGGCCCACGTACACTCATCGCCCCACTGCCCCACGAAATCCGTCGCGTCCGTGCCGAGGCTCGGCGCAACCGCGAGCAGACCCCGCTCATACCAGTCGTGGATCACTCCTACGCCCGCGAATCCGATGAAGGCCAACGCCACCGCGCCGCGAGCGCTCGTGGTGGGTCCACCGAACATATGCGTCAAGTACCCCAGGGCCACGGCAGCAATAACCATGAGGCGCGGACCGGCGCCGGCATCGGCGACGGTCTCAATGATCGCAGTCAATCTGCCGGCCACCAGAAGGTCGACGCAGTGAACGGCCAACAGGATGATCGCCGACGTGAACAAAACCGCGATGGGCTTGGCACTTAGGAAGGACACTCCGCCGATCATAAGGATGCCGCTCAGCAGCCAACGGCAGGCATCCGAAGTCCACGGCTCGCCGGCCCAACCCGTGAGTGACGTCCACCTCTCGCCGGACGCCACGGCAAGGATCACGCCCGCGAGGACTAGCAGGAAGCCAACGGCAGGACCCCAACCGGTCTGCGCGGCTTCCCCGGCCGCGCCAGGCGCTCCGACGGACGCAGCGAACCGCCCCGCACCAGAGGAGCGGCCGCCGAGCGGCGTGGACGCACGCTCGACGGGCAGAAGTTGGATTGGTGGCACCACAGGGCGCTCAGTCGCCGCCGGGGACGCCAGGGACCCGGCCGGGGACGGTGCGTTTGCCGACCCGGCGGTTTCGCCCTGCCCGAAACCGTCCCGGGTCGGTCTAGGGATGGGAGATCCCCCACTGGAGTTTGATTCTGCGTCTGAGAAGGCTGCCATTATGGGTCTCTGGTCGCCGGTCCGTCATCCGACGTTCAACTGTGCTGCTGTATTTTGACTCCACCGCGTCCCGGAGGCGTGTCGGATCGAGACCGCTCTGTCCATGTCACAATCCCGCGTCCGCGTCAAGCTTGAGACTGCCCTCCGGCTGAGGAATCCGGTCGTTTAGGTTGTGGCTCCGCTTCGCTAAGGTATACACCCCAATCGGCAAAGAATTCCAAGAAGAATACCGCATTTCGAGGTTGACCTAAAGGCTTCATCCGCGGTCGATTTTCGCGTTTGGATCCGGCCGAAGTCGTAAGCCGAAACACCCTTGCGGATAATTCGGACACAACGGGCGACACGGTGCCCCCCCGACGACAAAACTGTACCACGCCCCTC
>CAYYBO010000343.1:0-5011 GCA_964470125.1 uncultured Planctomycetaceae bacterium
GGCTCCCCGCCCGGTGGCTTCGCCCAGGCGCTTGGCGGCGCGCCCGGTAGGGGCGGCCAGGGCGAAGTCCCTCTCGGCCCTCACCAGGGCGTCGATGACGCCCTTCATGGTGAAGGACTTGCCCGTGCCGGGGCCGCCGGTGATGACGCTGACCTTGTGGGCCAGGGCCATGAGGACCGCCTCGCGCTGCTGGTCAGTCAGTTGAACCTCCGCGCCCTCCTGGGTTTCATCCACGATGGCGGGCCAGTCGATGCGGTCCTCCGGGTTCGTCGGATTGAGCGTGCTCAACGGCTCGTCGAGCATCCGCAGCAGCAGGGCGGCGCACTGCGTCTCGGCGCGGTACATCCCCGGTAGGTAGACCGGGTCGTCTTCGGCGTCCGGGGTGAACACCTGCTGGCGGTCCGGCTCGGCCAGCCGGTCGATGGCCGCCTTGACCGCGATCGCGTCGTCGGTGTGCAGCACGTCTTCCATCGCCGCCTTGACCAGTTCGGGGATGGGCAGGTAGACGTGCCCCTTGCCCCGCCCGTCCTTGAGCGCCTGGATGACCCCGGCTTCGTACCGGAACGGGCTGTCCGCCGGGATGCCCATCCGCCGGGCGATGGCGTCGGCCTTCTGGAAGCCGATGCCGTCGATGTCTTCCGCCAAGCGATACGGGTTCTCCTTGATCTTCCCGACGGTCGCGGCCTTGTAGATGGCGTAGATGCGCCGCGCCATGCGCGCGCTCACCCCCAGCCCGCACAGGAACAGCAGGGCGTCCCGGCTGGCCCGCTGCTCGGCCCACGCCTCGACAATCTTCTCGGCCTTCTCCTGCGAGATGCCCGACACCTCGACGAGGCGTTCCGGGGTGTGGTCCAGCACTTCGAGCACGTCTTCCCCGAAGTGGTTGACGACGCGGCTCGCCATCGCCTCCTTGACGCCCGGCAGGATGCCGCTGCCCAGGTAGGCAATCAGGGTTTCCTTGTCCATCGGTCCCTGGCTGCTGCGGCTCTCGACCGTCTCGGCCTTGAACTGGAGGCCGTACTTCTCGTGCTTGACCCACGCCCCCTTGAACTCGACCTCCTCCCCGGCGAACAACTCCGGCATGACCCCCACGACGGTCGTCGAACTGCCGTCCTTCAGCGTGACCCGCAGCACGGTCCAGCCCGATTCGTCGTTGCGGTACGTCACCCGGCTGACCTTGCCGGTCACGCTCTCCAACTCGTCCTCGAACAGCATCAGGGTAGACATGGGATTCCCGGCTCCTCTCGCGGGGTGTGAAGGCGCTGCTCCTCGGCCAGGGTCAGGCCAGGGTCACTTCCGTTCATGAGGTCTGTCCTCCTCCGGCGTCCAGCCGGTCTTCCAGCTTCCAGTCGATGCCGCCGTCCTGGCGCCGGTCCGCGCCGGTCCACAGGGTGTTGAAGAAGCGCGTCCACTCCCGTTTCATCTGGACGACCACCTTCCCCGTATCACCCTGGCGGTTCTTAAGGTTGAGTAGTTCAACCGCCATTGGGGTCGCGGTCTCAGGGTAGTAGTACGATTCGCGGTATATCAGTACTACGCGGTCGGCTTCTTCCTCGATGCGGCCCGACTCGCGCAGGTCCGAAAGCATCGGGCGCTTGTCCTGGCGTTGTTCAACGGCGCGACTGAGCTGGGCCAGGACGACTATCGGTACGTTGAGTCGCTTGGCGAGATCTTTGTATTCCTGGGCCAGCAGGCTGACGCGGGCGTAGCTCTCGGCGCTGTAGTCCAGCCGCGCTATCCCTGTCTTGGCGCGGTTGATGTGGTCGATGAATACCGCGCCCAGCTCGCTGCCCGTCCGCCACATCACCTCGCGGCAGCAGGCCTCGATCTGCGCCGGGGTCGTGCCGCCGCCGTCGTTGACGAAGATCGGCAGGTCGGCCACCCACACCGTCGCGGCGGCGAACTGGCGGATGAGACCGGCATGGTCGGGCTGGCGCTTGAGCTTCCAGAAGTCGCTGGCCGGGTGCTTCATCTGCCCGGCGATGAGCCACTCGACGATCTCCTCCTGGCTCATCTCGTAGGAGATGAGCACGACGGGCAGCTTCGCGCGGTAGGCGATGTTGCGGGCCATGCTGACCGCCAGGGTGCTCTTGCCCATGCCGGGCCGCCCGGCGAACACGTGCAGCTTGCCGCGTCCCAGGCCGCCGCTGAACTGGGCATCCAGGTCCACGAAGCCGGTCGGCACGAAGTGGTCCTGGCCGTGGACGACGGCGTCGTACACGCCGCCGGTGATCTCCCCGACCGGGCGGATGCCGTCCTGCACGATGCGCTGCTTGACTTCCCTCAGCCGGGCGTCCAGTTCGTTGATGACCTGGAGGACGTCGCGCTCCTCGTCGTGGGCCAGCTGGGCCGCCTCGCCCGCGAAGCCCAGGACGTGCCGCCGGGTGGCCGCGCGCTCGACGAGGTGAGCGTAGGTCTCGGCGTGCAGGGCGGTGGGCGTGCTGGTGAACAGGTAGGCCAGGTACGACGGCCCGCCGACCTCGTCCAGGCGGGTGCGGGTCTTCTCGTAGGGCGAGACGGGGGTGACGCGCAGCTGCTCGGCGACGGTGCGCTCGTCCACCGCGTCCCCCAGGTCGGCCAGGGTCAGGATGGCCTCGTAGATCCAGCCGTGCCGTTCGAGGAAGAAGTCCTCCGGCTTCAGGAAAGACCGGACCAGGGGGACAAACCCTGGGGCAGTGAGTAGACTGCCGAGAGTGGCTTCCTCCGCTTCAATGCTGTGCGGGGACAGTTCTGGTTGTGACCCGTCCATGTCTATATCTATGTGAGGTGGGGAGGTAATCGTGTGAACGACACTGGCTCGGTTGTTGGGAGTATCATGAGGCGAGTTGGTCATGGCAATATCTCCGCTCGGACAACCCTAAGGCTGTCATTTGTCGCTACAGATCGTAACCGGAACAACCAGTCAGCGACCTTGGCTGGTTCAGTAGGAAAGGCCAGGTTCGGGCAAGTTTGTTTGTATCGCTGACGTAGAGTTTTGATCTCTTCGACCATAACCGGAGGTATGCCGTCACGTTCACGAGCGTGGATCTCGGCCAACACGGCCCGCGTATATCCCTTGGTGCGTTTCGTCGCTTGAGAATAGGATACGCCGCCGATATGTTCACATATCGCCTCAAACAGTAGATCGCGCGGTCGGGTCCGTGCGGCGGTTTTCTGACCCGCGCCTGTTTCAGCAGGCGCAGATGATGATTTACTGACGGTTACTGATGATTCCGGTGACACGGCTGTGTCACTGCCCGGTGACACGGCTGTGTCACTGCCCGGTGACACGGCTGTGTCACTGGTGGGGTAGTGACAATTTGTCACGGGTAGTGGGGATGACGATTTGTCACGGGCCAGACGTTTTCGTTGCCTTCGTTCGTAGAATGTCTTTATCGCTTCGTTGCGCTGTTGATCTAGGTCAGTAGGGGTAATCCTGAGTTTCTCGCAGAATCGGGCAATCGCCATTTCACGCTGCGCCGGAGAAAACCCGGTCAGCACCAGGTAGTGATTAACCTCACCGTTTTCTTTGTATACTAACAATTCATCGCTAGTCACCCATATTTCCTCAATGGCGCGCATAGTGGTGCGCTCTGACATCATGGTTTTCCGGGCCAAGCGGCGAATACCCGGAAAAGCGTGACCATAGTCATTCGCGTTGTCGGCGATAGCCAGCAACAGTAGCCGTTTACTTCCGGGCTGTTTCGATTCCTCAAAAACTGCGGTCATTCTCCCGATACTCATACGAAGCGGCGTAGGGGACTATCATCTTTACGCCATGATTACGGCGCTTGGGCGATAGAGGAATACGCCTTACTCCTTTCCTTTCACTTATCGACGGCAGTGTCGGGGTCGGATGGGTATAGGCCGCTGATGTGAACCTTGAGAACAAGCAATCCAGTGCGGTGATTCCACAGCGTAGCGGCGATCTCTGTGGCTATCTGTTCAATCTGCTGATCCTCCATCTGTCCGAATGTGCGTTCAAGATGAAGGATTTCACACCACTTCTGTGGATTGGAATCGCCCCGGCGAAGATATTCTCGCAGTTGCCGGGGCGACCATTGCTTGTCTAAAGCCAACTGTACGGCGGCCAGGGGATCGGGCGCTTGTAGGGCGTAGTAATATAGGTTGAGCGGACGATCGGGGGCGCGCACGTCCGGGGGGAAGGTCCGTCCGGTCGCGGCGTAGCGACGAATGGCTTGGCTGGAACAAGAGAGGGTCTCGGCCAGCTTGCCGGTGATGCGGTCCCCCGGCCAGGTCAGGGTAGCAACGGCGCACAGATCACAACGCAGCCAGACGGCTGTGCGTTCATCCTCAACGCTAACGGCCAGTGCGGAGAGCAGGTCCTCTAGGGCGTTGAACTCATATTGAGCGAGATGGGACGGGATTACACCCGTCCCCATTGTAGCTACCATGGCACATCCTTTGAATCTTCCGCTTTCGCGGATTCTAGGACCAGGGCGTATTCCAGATAGGCTTGCGGATGTATCTGACCTTCGGTTTCACCCTCTAGCCAGAACATCAGCGCCTGCCACTCAGCGAGATTAAGCTCAGAGATACCCCCCTTTCCGATCAACCAGTGGATAATCGTGTGCCGTTCGGCCTCCTTGTCCTTCGCCTTCTTCGCGGCGGACGCCTCGGCGAACAACTGCGCCAGCTCGCGCTTCTGGTGGTCGGTGGGCACGATCTTCATCCAGCCCGGCTTGCCGCCGGTGATCTGGGCCACCTGCTCGGCGATGAAGTCGCGGACCAGCGCGGCGGTGAACGGCCCTTTCCGCCCGCGCATCTGGGCGACGGTGGGGATCATGCCGTCCAACATCTGCGCGGCGGGCGGCTCGTCCGGGGTGTCTTCGACGATCTCCCCGTCCTCGATGTCGGGCGGTTCGTCGTGACCTTCCGCATCCGGGGGAGCGGGCGGCGGATCGGGGCGCTTCAATTCGCCGGTCTTGTACGCCTTCATGCGGCGCACGAGCAGATCGGCGGTCATCGTGAGATCGACCAGCTCGCCCATCTCTTCGAGCAGGGCCAGGAT
>CAYYBO010000344.1:0-2065 GCA_964470125.1 uncultured Planctomycetaceae bacterium
CGGGCCTGGGGCGGCGTCCGGCGAAAGCCACAAGGACCAAGACTCTAGCCACCCCGGACGGGGGCCACAAGTCCCTGGTAAAGCCTCGCCAGGGAAGGTCCGCCGCCCGAAACTCCCCAGATCGAACAACGCAAGGGCTGGTCGCCCCTCACGGTAGGTCGGATTCGGGCGCCATCCGCCAAACGATCGCCCGGCGAGGTGCAGAGAATACCGCTGAAATCGGCGCAGGGCCGGGGTCACCGGCTTCGGTATGGGATGGGTAGCCCCTGGAGGGGGCACGCTGCGAGCATCGTCCGGGCTGCTGACTATGGGTGATCGAGGCCCTACCGGCTGCCTTCCCCTGGCGTGGGCGGTGTTTGAGCCGGTCTCCCGCGGTTGCCCGAGCCGCCGTTCACGGCATCCTCGCCAGTTTGTGTCGGACCGGTCGCCAGAACAGCCAAGATTCCCTCCGCGCCGCCGGGCGCCATCTCCAACACGGTGACGCCGGCTGCATTACACGGGTTCTACCGACGGACCTCCGGCTTGAGTGGGGTAACAAGGGTAAACAGGTGCAGCAGCGGGTTTGCTTGGCTTGTCGGCTGGAGCGTGCTGGAACCGCCCCCCACGACTCTGTGAACGGCCGGGCCGCCAGGTGGAGCGGCACAACGGCATTACTTCTGTCTCATCTCAGATTCCAGGGCTCGCCCTTCAGGATGTTGCTTAGTTCGTCGAGGGCGGCGCGAACGGCCTGCCGTTTCCTCTCGGGGGCCGACTTGGAGGCCAATTCGCTTGCGAGACTGGTCTTGGGAACGCTCTTCTTGGAGGACTTGATCAGGGCGTGCATCGACTCCTCCATCCGCTTCACCACTGTGCTCAGGTATGCCGACTGCTCCTCGGAGGCGTGGCCGTCCAGGTATCGGAGCACTGCATGTGAGAGGAAAGGCGCCAGATGCTGCGCCAGCCGAATTCGCTCCGGTTCGGCGGCGGCGGCGTGACAGGCGACGGCCAGATCAAAGGCCGGCAGGTCCAGGCTTTCGTCCAGGCCGCCCTCGCGAAGCCGTTTCAGGCGGCCCTCAAGAAGCACGTTGAGGGCCCGGGCGGACTCATCGCCAAACTTGAAATCCGGCACATCAGGATAAAAGTTGATCGCCTGATAGATCATCCCCAGCACGGCGGGGTCTCTCTCGGTGGCGCCGGCCGCCGCTAATGCTCGGATAATCGTCCTGCACTTGGACTCATCGTCTTTGAACTTGCTCTGCAGAAGGCGCAAGCCCCTGGCCGCCCGGTAGCGGACCGCCGCGTGCGGTGAGGTCAAACCCTTGGCGAGCGCTCCGGATGCGTTCGGGTGGTCCAACTCGATGAGTACGCCGACGGCATCGAAGCCGACGGTGAAATTCTGGCTCGCCGCCGCGGACTCCAGCTCTTTGCTGCACACTTCGGCATAGACATCGAGGGCTGCCTTGGTCGCTCCTTGCGTCCTGGCGGTGCTCAGCAGCCGCTCTCGCGCTCTTGTTCGCTCCCTCTCGTTCGAGGCCGCATCCGCAAGCTTCCTGGCACGCTCCGGTACTTCCGCCTCGATCTGAGCGATGTCCTGCCTGGTGAGTTTCTGCTTGGTGATGATGCTCGCCAGCCGATCCTGGGCGAGGGCCGTCGACGGCCCAATCGCCGCGGCGGCGAAGATCACGATCGCCGAAGGAAACAACTGCCGCCACTTCATGTTGATAACCAGCCCCCCCTGCCGTCGGTACGGCCCCATCATCGCCGCGCGCCTGGACCGCCGACGGTCCCGCCGCTCTGTCCCACCTTCCGCCGCGAACCGAACCACCGGCCGACAGAACGCCGCCCGCAGACGCTGCCGCGGGCCGGGTGCGCGATCCAAAGAATGCCGGGAGACCCACCCTGCTCTTCAAGGTGAACCGGTCGTCGCCGGTCTGCCGCCTAATCAACCCTATCAGCTTCGGACCGAGAGTGTCAAGGGCCGAGCCCTTCGCCCGGTTGCCACGCTGCGAGGACGCTGCCCATCAACTAATGTTACATCGGAGCGCATGCGTGTCATAATTTGCAGACGTAAGGACACATAATTGTT
>CAYYBO010000344.1:2075-4993 GCA_964470125.1 uncultured Planctomycetaceae bacterium
TCCCGATCTCCCATCTTTCCCCCTTAAGCGATCCCCAGCTCCCGGTGCCTCTTCTTGAAAGCGTGGGAACCCCGGGGGGGGGCTTAAAAAACAACAGGGGGGGTTAACCAATACCGGGGGGGAAGGTTTTCCGGGGGGGGCCACCACTTTGTTAAACAATTTTTAAAAGGGGCGGCATCGGGTTATAAATTTGCCAAGTTAAGTAACAAAATTTTTCCAGGCCTGGTTTCCGTGGAGATGCGCGACTGGACTGGGCTTCGTCTCCAAACAGCATTCGCAGACATCTCCGGATCATGGCCAACTGCAGCATGCCATGATAATTCACCGCCAGTTTCTCGAACCGCGTGCCGATGCGACGGTGCCGCGATAATTATCCCGCCATGACACGGATCCACACGAGACCGCGAGGTAGTTCGTTCCTCTCGGTCAGACCGCATGCCTCCCGCCGCCATCAGGCGTGTGCCGCGCCTCGGCGTCTGAAGTTCGCCGGCCCGCTTCGAGGTCGTCCCAACCCGACGACCGACAGGCCGGCGAATCGACGGGCCGGGGGGCGGTCGCATCATTCCTTCGCCGCGGATAGACGCCTTCCCGGTCCCAGAGGTAGTACATCGGCGGCTCCCCAATCAGTTGCCGAAACGCCAGCGCCAGCTCCATCGGCCGCCGGCCCTCGACAGCGCACTTGGTTCCGCCCCGCATGATGTCCAGCCAGTCCCCGATCGTCTTCAAGACCAGCCGCCGAACTCGCGGACACCGCCCGATCCGGCTCGGCAACTCCGGCGAAAACGGATCAACCTTGAGGTCGCGCATTCGGCGAAGCAGTTCGCTCCGCCCGCGAGGCGGCGGACAGCGGCCCACGCGGTTCATGCCCGCCTTCTCGAAGACCGGGTTCACCGCCCCCATCGCGGCCAGGCACTCCACGAAGCGCACGCCGACTCGCGGCAGCGTGTCGGCGACGAACCAGTGCCCCAGCCCGCACCCGCGCACGTCCGGGTGCATCACCAGCCTCCGCAGAATCCGCAGCTCACGGTTCAACCGCCGGGCGTTCCGCACAAATCGCCCGCCGGTCGAGAGGTTTCGCAGGGCCAGTTCCATCGGGGCGTGGGCGAAAACCAGAATCCCCAGAGCCTCGCCGCGAGATGATTCCTTCAACAAAAAAACCTTGTCCACGAAGCCGAGCCCGTCGCGGTGGCGGTAGTGCATGGAGCGAAACAGCCCGTAGTCGCGCAGCGAGCCCTCCTCAATGACCGCCCGCCGCCTCAGTGACACAGCTTTGTCATGACGCCGCCCATGCTCTCCGATCGGGCCGCCCGCGCCCAGGCGAATCGTCCGATCCGGCTGCAGATCGTCAATGATGTCGGCTTGGGCGGCGGCGACGACCAGCGTGAGGCCGTGCCGACTGACCAGCTTCCGCAGGTTGTAAGCCACGGCCTTGGCCATCCGCCGGTGAAGAACCGCGCTGAACTCGTCACAGAGAATCGGCCGGCCCCGCCTGCCACAGAGCGACGTACCCACGGCCCTGGCCAGGCAGGCCCGAAACCGCTCGCCCTCCGACAAATCGCTGAACCGCCGAATCCACAGCCGAGGCTCGCCCAACCCGCAGGCGGTCATGATCTCCATCGCCGCCGCCAAGTCGGCCGACGGGGCCACCGCGTCCACGATGGCCCGCTCGTCCGGAAACCTCCTCTCCGTCACCCAGATGGCCCCCTCCGCCTGCTCGGCAATCGCCTGCAGGACGGTGCTCTTGCCGCTGCCCGAGGGTCCGAGGACCAAGACGATGGAACCCGGCGAGAGCGTCACCGAAAGCCGATCCGCGACAACAAACGGCGGCTCGCGAGGGGGGATCCCGAAATCCCAACAGATTGCCCTTTTCCTCGGCGACATGGGCACGAAGGCTGGCTCGCGAATCGCCTCCAAATTGAGTTCCAAATTGATTTCCGTCGCACGTCGTCCGGTCGCTTGGGCTTCCCACCGGTGCATGGCAGTCCTCCTGAAATACCAAACATTAACCTAACATGCACGATACACCAGAAACCAATAAAAGTCAATAATTCCAATCTTCTTGTGAGGCCAATTGCTGGCGGGAGGTGTTGCATTTCCTAAAGCTCTCTGCTGACGAGAGATACGGCGACGCCTTGGACTGAGAACTCACGTTCGTCACCAATAATCACTGGCGGCACCTGTGGATTGTCCCCCCGAAGAATGACCAGCCGCCGCCCCCCCTGCTCCTCGACGCTTACCCGCTTCAGCGTCGGTCGGCCGTCCACCAGGCACGCGCACACCCGCCCCTGCACGAACTCCGGCGCCACCCCCGGCCGGTAGTCCACCAGGATGATGTCGTTGCGCTTCAGCGTCGGCTCCATCGAGTCGAACTCGCAACGCAAGCAGTACCGGTCGCGATGCCACAAGTGCCGCAGCACCGGGAACATCTCGAGCTGCTCCTGCGACTCGGCCGGCGGACCGTTCGGTATCGTGCCGAAGAGCGGCAAGTCGCGAGTCTCGAACGCCTGTGGGGCATCATGCCCTTCCCCCTCGCCCAACAGCACGCCCTCGGGCACGCCGAGTGCGACGGCGATCGCCCGCAACGTCGCCGGCCTCGGCAGATGCGAGCCTCGCTCGATCGCCGACAGATGCCCCTGGTTCACGTTGGCCTCCCCCGCCAGTTGTGCCTGCGTCAGCCCGAGCTGCCGTCGCAGCCGGTGAATCCTCCGGCCAACCGATTCCTCCTGCCGTTCCGAATGATGGCGTCCTGCGCGGGGCATGCCCCGATTCTACCGCCCCCAGCTCGTCGCTACGAATCGCCTCGCGGGACAGACGAAACGTGACAGGTTCTCTTTTCATCCCCCCGCCGGTTACCGAGCGATGGTTTTTTTTGGTGTTTGGGCGGGCCCCCCCCTTAAATAGAAAGGGTGGCGGTTTTA
>CAYYBO010000345.1:0-4984 GCA_964470125.1 uncultured Planctomycetaceae bacterium
CTTTTCGCTCCAGGCAACGCCGGAGAGCCTCGAAGGCCGCCGGCAGTCGAACCTCCCTTAGCGTCGATTCGGGGATCCCAACTTCTTTGGCCACAGACCTTAACGGCATTCCCTTGAAGAATCGTAGCTCGACGATTCGAGCATCCTCCGCTGGCAGGCGGCCCACGCAGTCGTTTAGCCCCTCCAGCATCTCCGCCTCCGCGGCGACCTCCGCCGGGCTCGCCTCGGCACCGGACTGCATGGCCCTCTGGACCTTCGGATCGGCTTGAGCCCTGGCCGCCGTCTGTGACCGGCGGCACTGCTCCCGGTAGACGTTCTGAACGATCCCCGCGATCCAGACCGGGAACGGTACAGCCGGGTCGTAACTCTGCCGCTGGCCGAAGGCTCGACACCAAGCCTCGTTGAGCAGATCGTCCACCCAGTCCGCCCGGTGCGAGATCCGCCAGGCGACAAGGCTGACTTGCTGCCGGTAGCGATCATACGCCTGCTCAAACGCAGCCTGATCTCCCGACCGGACCGCCTCGGCTAGCTGGGTTTCGATTGAATCGCCCATCGTCAGTGCTTCAACGCCGATCCGCGGCATTCCGCCGCCCCTATGCCCTCCTCGCGCCGTCTCGCACGATACGCGATCCATACGCGGACTCAAGACCTCCCCATCCAACCAGAACCCGAAGCGCGTGGGACGGGGGCCCTCCCCCCAAGGAGTCGCCCCTCGCAGCGGCATGCCGGTCGCTCGCGACCGCGGCTCGGATAGACAGCCGCCCTCGTTCGGCTCGGTTGTCTCAGCTCAGTAAAAGCGACTAAACTGCCTCAGACCAAGCCGGCATCGAGCCAACGGAAGCCACTGCTATGAGCCGCACTGCTTACTACTGGGACCCCCTCAGCCTTGAGCACGACACAGGTTTTCACGTCGAATCCATCGCCAGAGCCGAACGCCTTGCCCCCCAAGCCATGCGGACTTTGATCCCCAATCTCGACGCCAGGCCGATCATCCCCCACAACGCCCCGGACTGGATTCGCCGCATCCACGACCCCGAGTACCACGACTGGGTGGCGACCACGTGCAGGGAGGGGCGCACCCTCCTCGACCACGGCGACACAGTCGTCAGCAGCCGGAGCTACGACGCCGCCCTGGCCTCTGTCGACGCCCTCCTCACCGCCGCGGACGCGGTCATGGCCGGCGAGGTCGACAACGCCTTCTCCGCCATGCGCCCCCCCGGCCACCATGCCCTGCCGGCTCGCGCCATGGGCTTTTGCATCTTCAACAACGTCGCAATCCTGGCACGATATCTGGAGGACAAGCACCGAATCGGGCGGATCGCCATCGTGGACTGGGACGTCCACCACGGCAACGGAACCCAGCACATCTTCTGGCGGAACCCCGATGTATTCTATGCCTCTCTCCACCAACATCCGCTCTGGCCCGGCTCCGGCTTGGCCAGCGAACAGGGTGACGGCCCCGGCCTGGGCATGACCCTCAACGTCCCCATTTCGCCCGGTACGTCCGAGGATGAGTACCTGGCCATCTTCAAGTCCAAAGTCCTGCTCCCCCTCCGCACCTTCGGTCCGGATTTCCTCCTGATCTCCGCTGGCTTCGACACCCACAAGGCGGACCCTCTCGCCAGCCTGAACCTGACCGAGGCCGGCTTCACCCAGTTGACCCGTTGGATGAGGGAACTCGCCGCCGAGTACTGCAAAGGCCGGATCATCAGTTGCCTCGAAGGCGGCTACAACCTCGACGCCCTGCAACACTCCGTTGCTGCCCACCTCCTGGCACTGATGGAGTAGTGGGAGGCATCGGTGCCCGGATCCATAACATGCCTTTGAGCGTTCGCCGCGGCTCCTTCGCCGGCCGGCCGGTCCAGCCCCGGCTTCCAGTGTTTTCCACCGACTATGGGGCGATTTCGGCATCTTGAGGCAGAGCCTAATGCACCTTGACTGCGCACTTTGGCAGGGCCTGGAGGAAGCGGCGACCGTAGGGCTTGGTGCGGATCCGCTTGTCCAGCACAACGACGATACCTTGGTCGGTTCGCGTACGGATCAGCCGGCCGAAGCCTTGCTTGAGCTTCAACACCGCCTCGGGCAACTGGAACTCGGAGAACGGATCGCCCCCGGCGGCGCGGATGGCATCAATGCGGGCCTTGATCAACGGCTGCGTCGGGACGGCGAAGGGTAGCTTGGTGATGATCACGTTCTGCAATGCCTGGCCTGGCACGTCCACGCCTTGCCAGAACGACTCCGCCCCGAGGATCACGCCGGCCGTGGCCCGCTTGAACTTTTCCAACATCCGACCGCGCGGCAGGCCGCGGCCTTGCACCAGCAGGGTCATGCCATTCTGCTCGCAGAACGGCTCCAGTATCTCCGCTGCGAGATTCAGCGCGTCGTAGCTGGTGAAGAGGACGAAGGCCCGCCCGCCCGTCTGGCGCAGGTAGTCCATGATCTTCTCGCAGGCCTTGTCGACGAAGCCATCCTCGTTCGGCTCCGGCAGGTGGGTCTCAAGGTGGAGCGTCGCCTGCTTGGCATAGTCAAACGGCGAATCGACGCACAGCTCGGCGGGCTCGTCGATGCCCAGGCGTCCGCGGAGGTAGCCGAAGCCGTCCTCGCCGCCGGTGGACAGTGTCGCGCTGGTCAGGACGACTGACTTGACCCGCTCGAAGAGCAGTTCGCGGAGGAGCTGGTCGACTTTCAGCGGCGCGGCGTGCAACGTCGTCCGCCCCTCGCGGCCTGCGGACGACTCGAGCCAATAGACGCAGTCCTTGTACTGTTGCGACAGCACGGCCTCGATCTGCGCGGCCGTCTCAGCGCAGCGTTCGGCAAAGCTGTTGATCTCGAACTGATCGTCGGGCCGTTGGAACTGCTTCTTCATCCGCTTGAGCTCCGCCGCCAGTTCCTTGAGCACGGGGCTCAGCAGGTTCGGAGCGTTGGGCGGCGCGGGCATTGCGGCAGTGCCGCGAACTCGCCCGTATTGCCGACCGATCTCGTGGTACAAGGCATCCAACCGCGCGTGGGCGTCCACAACCAGCCGAACCGCATCCGGTGCCTCCAACATGCCCAGGAAGCCTCGGCCCGTCCGCTCGTTGAACAGGCCGTTCAGCAGGTAGCGGACTTGGACGTTCGAAACGCTGACGCCGAAATGGTCGCCGGCGACGGACTCGATGTTGTGGGCCTCGTCGAGGATCACGTAGTCGTAATCCGGCAGGAAGGTGACCTCCTGGCGGCGTAGGGCGAGATCGGAAAAGAACAGGGCGTGGTTGACGACGAGGAGGTCCGCGTCCTCAATCTCGCGCCGGGCCCGTTGATAGAAGCAGCGGTTGTAGAACTCGCAGTGCGAGCCCATGCAGTTGTTGCTCTCGCTGCGGACGCGCGACCAGACCTGCGGATCCGGCTGGAAATCCAGATCGGACAGCGAGCCGTCCTCGGTGCGATAGGCCCAGTCCTCGATCTCGTGCAGTTGCTTCAACTCCTTCGCGCTGGAGAAGACGGCCTGTTGCCGACGGCTGGCCTGCATCAGCCGGCGCAGACCGAGGTAGTTCTGCCGCCCCTTCACCAATACGGCCTTGAACTTGCCGCCGACCGCCGACCCCAAGGCGGGGATGTCTTTGTGGATGAGTTGCTCCTGGAGTGCGATCGTGTAGGTGGAGACGACCACTCGTATGCCATGCCGCACGATCAAGTCCACCGCGGGCAGGAGATAGGCGAAGCTCTTGCCGACGCCCGTGCCGGCCTCCACCAACAGGTGTCGCGGCTGGCGGAAGGCGGCTGCGACCGCCTCGATCATGGCGAGCTGCTGGGGTCGATGCTCGTATTGGGCGATCGCCCGGGCGATGATGGCTTCAGGATCAGAGGCGATCGAAGGGTCGTCGGCCATGTCGCAGTCGTCGCTCCGTCAGTTGGCCGTTAGCGTCGAAACGAAGCCGACGATGAACCAGATCATGATGATGCTGGTCACGAAGACGATAACCGTGGTCATGGCGGTCACCACCGTGGCGCCCTGTATGAAGCCCTGCTGGTAGGTGGCCATGATATGCGGCCGGGCGATGGTCAGCATGGCCAGCAAGACGATGGCGATCGACGGCCAGATGCTGATGGAGTGCATGTAGCTGTATAGCCAGACCCAGCGAGGCACGTCCTGCTCGTAGCCCAGCACGCGGTGGATGTGGTGGCCGCGGACGAAGCAGGTGCCGTCCTCGCGGATGCCGCCGTTTTGGGCATCTCCGCCGATGATGGCGTACACCGTGGCGTAGGCAAGGAAGTTGGCCAGCCCAAGGATGATGAGCCACACGCACAGCCTGGTTCGCTTGCGGCGTTCCATGCGGGTAGATTACGGCAACGGCCGGGAATACGAAAGTCGAGAGCTGGGGCCGAGTCGAGCACGGCGCAACAAGACAAACCCCGGAGGTCAGTCCGGACGGCTCCGCCAGGACGAAAGTGGTCCAATCGCGATCCCACTGTCCGTGGAAGTCCCGCCGAAAGCACGGCATCTCTGCGGAACACCACCGGTCGAGCCGGTGACATCGTGGCGGCGCGGGGCGACCGGACCCTCTGGCGAGGTTGCCTACTGCGCGCCTGTCAGATTCGCGACAACCCCCAGGAGCGAATGGAGAATCCTGGCTGTCACGCCCCAAATCGCCGCATTGGGGTCGTCCGTCGCCTTGGGGTCTGCCCCAGGCAAGGGATAGATCAGTTCGTCGCCGATCTCATCGGCAGTTTGCCGGTCAAAGCCCCGCCGGCGATGATGGTCGAACAAATGCCCGACAGGGACTTCGAACGCCGCGGCGACCTCGGCGCGGTCCAGCCTTGGCGGAGCGACGCCATCCCACCAGCCCACGAAGACCTTGACCACCACCCTGTGCGTCTGGGTCGAGAAGCAGCCCAGGCTGCCGAGACAGTCCACGGCCGCGCGCGGGATGCCGACCTCCTCGGCGAGTTCGCGGTAGCAGGCCGCCAGGGCGTCGCGGTCGTCCGCCTGGACATGGCCGCCGGG
>CAYYBO010000346.1:0-4983 GCA_964470125.1 uncultured Planctomycetaceae bacterium
CTCTCCGCCCTGCGCCGCCAGATCAGCACCGTCCTGCAGAACGGGCGTGTGTTCTCCGGATCCATCCAGCTCAACATCGCCGGGGGCAGACAGCTCACCCAGGACGACCTGTGGAACGCCGCCCAGGCCGCCGGACTCGCCGAGGACATCGAGGCCATGCCCATGGGCATGTTCACCTTCGTGGCCGAGGGCGGCGTGACGCTCTCCGGAGGTCAGCGTCAGCGACTGCTGATCGCACGGGCGCTGAGCACGCGGCCGGCCATCCTCTTCTTCGACGAGGCAACGAGCGCGCTCGACAACCGCACCCAGGGTATCGTCATGCACAGCCTCGAGGAGCTGAACGCAACGCGCGTGGTCATCGCCCAGCGGCTGAGCACGGTGCGCGCGGCCGACCGCATCTACGTGCTCGAGGACGGCGCCGTGGTGCAGAGCGGCTCCTACGACGAGCTCATCGGCAAGCCGGGATTGTTCCGCCGGCTCGCGGAACGCCAGCTGGTCTGAGGCGGTGAGCCTCCACTGGTCCGCGTACTCCCGTGCGTTCGACGCCGCGCGTGGCGAGCACCTCCTCTACAGCGCGCTCTCTCCAACGCGCTCACGCCACACGACGACGAGTGTTCCCCTGTTCCTGCTATAGTACATAAGTTATGATTCATTCGACTGACCATACGTGGAGGCCGCTTCTCTCACACGGCGCGCGGCAGTCCCGCCTGCGCGAGGGAACTCCGCCCTGCTATGCTATGGGTTCGAGTCCCGCCAGCCGATGAAGAGACCAGCGACATGCCCGATCCGCACCCCTGCTGACAGCCCGGGCCGGCACCGGTGATCCGATGACGCGACCGCCGAACCCGGAGCTCGTCGACTCCATCCTCACGATCACCACCGACCTGATCGCCGAGAAAGGCGCGGCCAACGTCACCCTGCGCGAGATCGCCGACCTCGCCGGGGTCACCACCACCACGGTGCACTACTACTTCGAGAACCGTGCGGGGCTGTTCGAAGCGGCGAAGCTGCGCGCCGTCGACGAGCTCGACGCCACGATCACCGCCGGCCTCGACCACACGGCGACCGCCACCGAGCAGGTCAAGGCAATCACCGGCGCCTTCGTCTCGTGGTCGCTCGCGAACCCACACGCCTTCGCCCTCGTGTTCGAGGCGCTCCCTGCTCCCACCGAACTCGACGCGGAGTTCACCCGCCGCTCCTACGCGTCGTTCGACCGACTCCGCGAGGTCTACGCGCTCGGCCGCGACACCGGCGAATTCGCGATCGCCGACGTCGATCTCGAAGCCACATTCGGGTTCGCAGTCGTCTACGGCGCCGTCGAACTGGCGCTGAACCGGCGGCTGCCGCCCCGGTACTGGGCCGACCCAACACCGGTGTTCGAGCACGCCGTCGAGGGCATCCTGGGCGCACTCCACCCACAGGTACGCGACGGCGGGCTGCGGCCGGCGACCCACGCAGGCCGTGCCCTGCGCGACGACGAGCTGGACCTTCTTTCGGCCGCCGGGGAGCCGGCGGCCGAGCACCGGCCGCCGCAGACCTGAGCCGTCGAGGCGACGTCCGTTCGCACGCTCGCCACGCTTCGCGCCGCTCCGCACTGAGGGATACCGCCGCTGCCGGACAGATGTCCCATGGCGGGACATATCGGCGATATCTTATAGTTGCTCCACCAGCACGCGAGATCCGCACGCGTGCGACTCGACGGCCGCGCCGGCACCTCGCCGGATGCCTCGAGGAAGGAGCCCCAAGATGTCCGGTCCGGGACCTGCAGGACGCCAACGGCGTGTACCTCGTCAAGGAGCTCATCGCCACGGCGCGCGACAAGGGTCGCGGATGGGTCAGCTGCGTGTGGGAGAACCCCGAGACCGGCGAGCAGCAGGAGAAGCGGTCTTTCGTCATCAAGACGGACGGCGACTGGTGCGTCGGCTCGGGGGTGTACGTGCGGTAGTGATCGACGCTCAGATCCGCCATGAGGCGGCGCGGACAAAGGACGGAACCATGGAAGACCGCGATTCGACCGCACGACCGGAGAAGCCGAGCCTCCACAGCGTACCGGGTGGTGAGAAGAGCGCGTCGAAGGCGTTCATCGAGCGCATGAAGAGCGACAGGACCTTCCGCGAGGAAGTACTCGCGGAGACGGACGTCGACGCGCGGCTGCGCTTTATCAGGGCCGCCGGTTTCGACCTCACGGCGGACGAGATCGAGCCGCCGTCGGGCGCGCTCGCGGACGACGAACTCGACGCAGTGACCGGCGGCTTGCTCTGGAATCCCTCTCGCGGCGACGGCCTTGTTGAATCGCCGTGATGCCTGACCGGGAGAGGCCGGTGCTGCAGGCCGGGCGCCACACTGCCGATACACTCAAAGAGGGTCGGACGTGCCGGCCCGAAGCGACAGGCGGAGGAGGAGTCAATATGAGCGACGACGAGAGAATCGACCCGAAGGGACAGGAACTCACGGACGAGGACGTCGAGGGCGTCGTGGGCGGCACCTACGTCCCCGGAGCCTATTCGGCGCCGAAGACCGGCGGGATCGTCGAGCCGTCCTGACCGCCTTGCTCGCCTGACTCGAGGACCTCGTCGACCCGCGCCACGAGGCCCTGGGGGCAAGGACACCTTGACAGCGAACAGCCAGGACGAGCACCACGATCGCCCGGACGAGACGGCGGACGATCCGCTGACCGACGACGAGTTGGACTGGATGCGCGGCTCCGGAACGGAACCCAGCGAGCAGGAGCCATTCCTGACACGGGGAGACGGACCCGCGAAGGAGAACGTCGATGGATGAGGATGACCGTCAGACGGACGGGAACGACCAGGGTGCTCAAGACGGCCTCTCTGAGGATGAACTCAGTTGGATGAACGGCGGTACGGCGTCGACAGAGCCGTCTGAGCCGGAACCCTTCAGCCCCGGCAGTTACTCCACCATCAGCTGAGGTGACTCCGCTTCGGGACGCGCGCCTCCAGGCGCGCGGAGCCGTCACCTCCCTCTCTCTCCCGGGGACCCGCCTCGTCGATACCGCGCTGCACCGCCGTCCTCCCGATAGAGTCCGCGGCCGCTCTGCCCTCATCGACGTGCCTCCGGCACTGGTGGGAGGGACTACCGTGCACGCCGTCAAGCTCAAGGGCGTCGGCGTCCAGACCCCATGCGGCGCGTTCGAGCCGCCGAGCGCCCGGAGCTACTTCGACGGCGGCCCCCGTCGCTGGGCACACGTCGACTTCGCCGCGAGCGGCCGGCTGGCCCTGGCCCCGGCAGAAGACAGACCCACCGGCGCCCTTCTCCTGGGCCGGGCCCGCAACGAGGACGCGATGCTGGCGACGGTCCGCGCGGCCGGCCTCCCGGCGCCGGTCCCGCTGGGCTACGGTGAGTACCCCGACCTCCGCTTCCGCGGACATCGCACCGGGTTCGTCATGATCGGCCTCGCCGACCCCTTGGACCGTCGACTCGCCGACGACGCCGATGCCATCCTGGGCTCGCTCGCATCCGGACCGGACGGCCGGGCCCGCGACGCCCCGGAGACCCTCGCGTGGCTCGCCACGTGGGCGCGGCGTACCGCCGCACTGGAGCGCCGCCTGCACGCCGCCGGCTTCGCCGGCGGCGGCCCGCATCTCGGCAACTTCTCAGCCGCCGGCGAGCAGGTGGTCCTTCACGACCTCGACGCATTGAAGCCGCTGCCCGCACAGGGGACGCCGCTCACACGGGCCCTGGGGTACCGGCTGCGCGACTACTACGTGCTCGCCGCCTCGGTGGCGCGCCGCGCCTACTCGCCCGCACTACGGGCGCGGCGCGCGGAGGTCATGCGAGCAGTCGGCGAGGGCTACTTCGGCCCTCGTCCGGAACTGGAGCTCCTGCGGCCGTTCGACCATCTGCGCTTCTGGACCGTGCTGCAGCGGCGCGGGCACCTCGACGACCTGCCCGCGACGCTTCTCGACCTCATGCGCGCCGCCATCCGCGACGACGTCGCGGCGAGCGCGCGCACGACCGCCCGGGGCTGAGCGCCGAGGCGGCTCCGCGAGGCCGGCGGGCAGGCTCCTCGTGCTTCCGTCGATCCTTGCAGCTTCTGGGACGGATGACCCCCGAACGACGAAGGGCCCGGTGAACCATCAGGTTCACCGGGCCCTGTCGGGAATAATCCGGCGGCGTCCTACTCTCCCGCGGGGTTGCCCCCGAAGTACCATCGGCGCTGGAGGGCTTAACTACTCTGTTCGGAATGGGAAGAGGTGTGACCCCTCCGCTATGGCCGCCGAAAACCTGGCGCCGTCACACAAGGCGCACAAATCTCGTGCCGACACGCGGACACGGACCTGAAAACTACAGAGCAGCAAAGAAGTTCAAAGTCAAGCCCTCGGGCAATTAGTACTGGTCTGCTAAACACATTGCTGTGCTTACACATCCAGCCTATCAACCAGGTGGTCTACCTGGGCCCTTACCCAGTCAAGCTGGTGGGAGATCTCATCTCGAGGCGTGCTTCCCGCTTAGATGCTTTCAGCGGTTATCACTTCCAGACGTAGCTAGCCAGCAGTGCCGTTGGCACGACAACTGATACACCAGAGGTCTGTTCACCCCGGTCCTCTCGTACTAGGGGCAACTCCTCTCAAATCTCCAACGCCCACAGCAGATAGGGACCGAACTGTCTCACGACGTTCTGAACCCAGCTCACGTACCGCTTTAATGGGCGAACAGCCCAACCCTTGGGACCTACTTCAGCCCCAGGATGCGATGAGCCGACATCGAGGTGCCAAACCCTCCCGTCGATGTGGACTCTTGGGGAGGATAAGCCTGTTATCCCCGGAGTACCTTTTATCCGTTGAGCGACCGCGATTCCACTCTCCACGGCCGGATCACTAAGCCCGACTTTCGTCCCTGCTCGACTTGTCAGTCTCGCAGTCAAGCTCCCTTGTGCCTTTACACTCTGCGTACGGTTTCCAATCGTACTGAGGGAACCTTTGGGCGCCTCCGTTACATTTTAGGAGGCGACCGCCCCAGTCA
>CAYYBO010000347.1:0-4948 GCA_964470125.1 uncultured Planctomycetaceae bacterium
GCTGGGCACATTGTATTCATGGTAATACCAGCCGCCGCAGGTGCCGTCACCGGTGGGTCCGACGGTTTCCAGATTGGACCACGTGCTCCCGTTGTTACTCGAGATGTCGACGGTGAACACGTCCGCCCCGGGCGCGCCCCCGGCGCAGTTGGAATACCATCGCCAGTAGCTGATGGTGGCCTGGCTGTAGCCGGACAGGTTCAACGTTGGCGACTTCACGGTGGTCTTTCCGCCGTCCACGTCATACTGGCCGGCGCTCGACCCTGCGCGGTAGTCGGTCACCCAGCACATGGTGCCCGGCGGCGGCGTATGATCCTCGCCAGGTTGAGCGGTCGTGGCCTGTGGCACGTTGCGGCTCCAAATTCCGGAAGTGGCGTCGTCGCCGGTATCGCCGATGGTCCAGCCCTGATCGGTCTCGAAGGCGTCGCTCATGATCGTGGTGAGGGTGCCTACCGCGGCGGAGTAGAACTCGGTCGGCGCATAGACTGGGTTGGTGACGGTCGTGCCGCCACTGCCCAAGGCACTGACGTAAAACTGCGCTGTCTGACCGCACACGGGCGCGGGCAGTGTCGCCTGATAGATGTTTCCGCTTATGGACGTGAGCGGCGTCGTCAGGAATGAGCCGCCTCCAAAACGGTAGTGCAGCAGGCCCGAGCCGGGAACGTAGGTCTCGTCGCGGTCAATAATCTGCACGTTGAACGAACTCGGCGTCCCTGGCGGGATGACGGCCGGAGCGCCGCCAGGCAGGGCGACATCCAGGGCAGTGCTGCCGCAGGCCGGCCCGGAGATGTTAAGCGTATAGCTGCCGGTGGCCCCGCTCCAACCGCTCACGCGAATCAGATAGGTCGTTCCGGCGGTGACACTCAAGGTGACTTTCGAAGGGCCGCCTGTGGTTCCGCAGCCGTCGTCGTCGCATCCAAGGGTGTTGGCCGACGTGCCTGGGCAACCCGAGTGCACGGAGAGCACGGCATCGTAGCTCGTCCCCGTACACAAGCTGAAGACCGCCGTGCCTGCGGTGGCCGGGGTGTACTTGTACCAAACATCAGGTGTGCCGCTGGACGTTCCACAACTGGTCGCGCCGTCCACCGTCATGCCGGCAGTTGTGCCGGTGTAGTTCTGGCCCGGGCAGGCACGCTTGGCGTAGACGCAATCATCATTGATGCCAACTCGCAAAGCCACTTGTCTGGTCGTGTCGCCGACGTGATCCGTGGTGTTGACGAACTGGACGGTGTCGAAGTAGTCGCCGTCCGGCAGCGAGTCAGCGTTGGCGTTGAGAGCGACAGTGACCGTCGCCGTCTGGCCGATGTTTAACGAACCCGTGGCGTTGGTCAGGGTCAGCCAGGAGGCGGTCTTCGTCGCGCTGTAATTGATGGTGCTCGTGGGGCCCAGGTTCTCGACCGTGTAGTTGATGCTGGAGGGTGTAAACGGGCCGCCCGTCTGACCGGTCGCGGTGAACCCGGTGGTCGGCACAACCGTCATGCCGACCGACAGGGCTGGACATTGGATTCCGTGGGCGCTGAAGCCCGCGCAAATCTCGGTGCGGTGCGGAGTGCCGTTGTAGATGTTGCCGTCATTGTCGTCGAGCGTCAGGAAGTCGATGGCGATCTGGGCGTTGATGGCCGTGCCGGTGTGCAGCAGGATCGAGTTGACCACGATGTCGGATAGGATGCTCAGATAATTGACCGGCTCGGTGACAGTGAGCTCGTTGCGGATGCTCCAGACGATGCCGGAAAGCAACTGGCCGCAATCGTGGATCTCACTGCCGCAGGTGGAACAGCCGGAGGCCAGGTACTGGCAAGTATTGTCCGCCGTGCGCAGGCCGGCATTGCAGTTGCTGCAAAAACCATAGCCGAGGTTAGGGTCGTCGACGGGCAACATGCTGAAGCAGTCCGACATGCCTTCGCCGTATTCGCCTTGTCCGCTGCTGGTGAAGTCGATGCAATGGTGCCCGTACTCGTGGTTGAGCACGCTCTGCCAGGCGGTGTTCGGGCAGGTGCAACTACCGCTGGTGCCCGGCTGGCAGAAGTTGATCGAGCCGTCGCTGCTGCTGGACCAGGCGTTGCAGGGGCAATAGTAGTCCGTGCGGTTGACGATGGTGGGCACGCCCGTCTCCGTGGAAACGCCCGGGAAGCTCGGGTTGTAGTAGAGCAGCCAGTCGCGGCACTGGTTGCCGGAGATGTAGATGTTGGTCTGTGCCAGGATCATGTCCGTGTTGGCTTGGTTGTGGACGAAGTTCACCGGCCCCGGCGGTGTGACGGTTGCAGTCAGGGTCTCTTCGGCCCCGGCCCGGTTGTCGATGGTGAAGTAAAGCCCGTCCACATACGAACGGACGGTGACGGCGCTGCTGCCCGAGTTGGGGATGGTGAAGTTGCCGTTGGCGTCGGCGTAGACCGTGCTGCCGCCTTGGATATCCACCTTGGCCCAGGGATAGACAAAGAGGATCTCATCGGTGCAGATGTTCGCCTTGGCACCGGGCGTGGCCAGGCCCTGGACCGTGCCGGTGACGTCAACGAAGTGGATCATGGTCTCCTTGTGGAGGACCTCGCCGGTGGCGGCGTCGCAGACGAATCGCCAGCACTCGTAACCCGCGTCGGTGCGGTCGTTCTCTCCGACGAAAGTGACCGCCAACGTCGGCTCGGCCGCTTTGCCGTCGTAGCCCGCCCAAATCACCCTTTCAGGCGCCGTGAAGCGGGTCATGCCGGTGTCGGCCTGAGAAGCCGGGTCGAATTGCATGTGGGCCAAGAGCGGATCGACGCCGAAGTCGCCCAGGTTCTGCAAGCTGGAGCCGGCGAGAACAAGCGGATAACCCGGCTCATTGCGGACCAGCAGGCGGAGGTCGGAGCGGAACACCGGCAAGCCGTCGCGATATTGTGAGTAGTAGACCAAGGTGAACTTGTAGGTGCCTGTTTCGTGGTTGTACATCAACGGCTGGGTGTGGCGAGCGTCGGGCAAACGGCTCATGGGAACCAGGTCGCTCGCCGGGCAACCGAAGATCATGCTGTTGGCGTCGACAAAGCGGGCCGCGGTATCAACGGGATTCTGGCCCGTCTGAAGGGTGGCGCCGTATACCCGCACGAGCTGTCCGGCCTCCCTGTAAAGCAAGGCCCCAGGATGGGCTTGCTGAAATTGGGCCAAGGCCCTCAACTCCTCCACGGTTCTTGGTGCGGCGGCGGATCCCCCGGCGGAACCGTCTTGAGCCCGCGCCGCAAGCAGGAACATTCCTGCCGAAAAGAAGGCAAGCATCAAATCACGGACTTTCATGTTATGTCTCCTTAAAGTCAGCTCTGCGAACAGTCTGGCTGTGTGCTTGAAGGGAGATGCTCGGAAGGATTCAGGAGTAGGGTTTGGAGGGCCGGGCGGAGAAGCCCGTAGGGGTGAGACCGAGAATCCGAGACCAAGCAACCTTCCCCACTCCGTTCCCTGTGCTCGCACCTTGCGCAAGCCATGATACCGCTTCGGCTTGGCGATGTCCAGAAGACCGCCGAAGCTTCTTCAAAAAGAAAGAAGCCCCGCCATGGCGAGGGGATGGACCCGCCGCAGCGGGCCCATCCCCTGCCGCTTGTCTGTTACTCGGCATTTTGAGCTAAGGACACGAGCTTGCGTCGAGCAGACAGCTCACGAAGGCGGAAACGCTCAGGTTGGCGCAGGCGCATCCGGCCCCGCCGTGAATCAGGCAGTCCAGGTACGCCTGGATATCCTCACCGTCCACGTCGTAATCGGCGTCCATGTCGCCTAAGAGCGTCGCGCACACGGGAGCCTCTTCGCAGTCGTAGGCCCTGATCTCAAAGTCATCAAGGGCCGCTTCAACCAGCGATCCGCTTCCATAGTCGGAGGCGACGAAACGCAACCTTATCTGGGGGGTCGGCGTGACGAAATCGGCCACGCGGAATTCATGGTAAATCCAACCGCCGGTCGTTCCCGGGCCGCTGGGGCCTACCGTCTCCGCGTTCACCCAGGAGGAACCGTTGTTGTTGGAGATGTCGACCACGAAAACGTCCGCGCCGGGGGCGGCGCCCTTGTCATTGGAGTACCATCGCCAGTAGCTGATCACCGGCTCGCTCACGCCTGATAAGTCGAACGTCGGCGACTTCAGCGTAGTCTTGCCGCCGTCTACGTCATACTGGCCGGCGCTCGACCCGGCGCGGTAGTCGGTCACCCAGCACATCGTCCCCGGCGGCGGCGTGTGATCCTCGCCCGGTTGGGCGGTGGTCGCCTGGGGTACGTTGCGGCTCCAGATGCCGGAGGTGGCGTCGTCGCCGAGATCGCCTACGGTCCAGCCTTGGTCGGTCTCGAAATCATCTTCGAACGGCGTCACTGCTTCAGTAGCTACGACCGTCCGGTACTTGCTCGTGGGGGCGTTGGACGGATCAGTGAACGTTCCGGAGCCGGAGGCCTGGGCGCTGACGTACCAGTTGTACCAGTGGTCACATCCGGCGGCGGGCAGCACAGCCTCATAGTGATTTGGCGTAAGCTGGGTCATAGGAACCGCTGTATAGGCGCCCCCGTCAAATGAATAATGCAGTTGCCCGCTTCCGGGAACCGGCGTCCCGCCCAGCGCCACCACGTTCACCGGGAATACGGTCGGTTGGTTGGGTGTCGCCATCTCCGGCCGGCCGCTGGGATATTGGAAGGAAATCGGGTTTAACGCCGGACACGAGAGGCCGTGGGCGCTGAATCCGCTGCATATTTCGCTCCAGTGCGGAGTGCCGTTCGCAAGATTGCCGTCGATGTCGTCCAGAGTCAGAAAGTCGATGGCGATTTGAGCGTTGATGCCGGTGCCGGTGTGCAGGAGGATCGAGTTGACCGTGAGGGTCGAGATGATGTTCAAGTAGTCCACCGGCTCCGTGGCCATCAAATTGGTGCGAATGCTCCACACAATGCCGGAAAGCAACTGGCCGCACAAATGGCTTGTGCTGCCGCAGGTGGAACAGCCGGAGGCCAGATACTG
>CAYYBO010000348.1:0-4919 GCA_964470125.1 uncultured Planctomycetaceae bacterium
AGGACGCGCCTGTGCTTTTCACGGTCAAGGGAACCGCACTCCAGAGCTCATATGTGGGTGAGGGGCCCGCGCGGGTCCGCGCTCTCGCAAAGGCGGCGCGGGAGGCCGCGCAGGAATACGGCGCGGCGATCATCATGCTTGACGATTTTGAATATGGCGGCGGACTCTCTCGTGGAGTTGGAGACGCGAGCTCACCAGCATACTCCGCCTTGTCATCAGCCATGATCGCCGAGCTGGACGGTATCGATGATCGCTCCTCCCGGGTTCTGTGGGCAGCCACCGCAAATCGCGCCGACCTTCTGGACAGCGCCCTTCTGAGGCCAGGCCGATTCGGCAAGAGAATCACGGTGCCTCGGCCCGGACCGGAGGCGGCCGTCCAGATCTTCCTGGTTCACTTGCGCGGCATGCCCCTGGCGGAGGGGACGACCGCTCAGGATCTGGCCGATCGAGCTGTGCAATGTCTGTTCAGTACCCAGGATGACAATCTTCTCATGCGGGTCCATTTCGCCGACTCCGGCCATGAGGAGATCTTCCCACCGCGGATTCTCAACGGCGCGATTCTCGCGGAAGCGGTTCGAGGGGCATCGCTCCGTGCCATCAGGCGGGATCGATCCAACGGGTGCCGTCGACCGGGCGGGATCCGGTTCGAGGACCTTCAGGAATCGCTGAGCGAACAGCTTTGCTCGATTATCGCCGAGATCACGGCGGCCAATGCCCATCTGCACTACCTGGGATTGCCGGAGGACAGAAGGGTGGTGGCTGTCGAGCGCATCGATCGCGAGGCGGCTAGACGTATCTTCCTGGAATAGAAATCAGGTGTCCATGAGAGATAAGGAGAACCGTTCATGCTTGAACAACAACGTCAGACGGTGACTGGCCGATCGAGCGGACTGACCGGCACAAGTCAGAACAGCAGCCTGATCGTCGAGGTGGCCTGTGACGACCGGCAGACGCAACTGGCCGTGCAGGGCTCCGACACAGTCGCTGAGGTCAGGCGGGCGGCGCTTGCAGAGATGCAGATTCTCACCACCGATCCGAGCAAATACGTCGTGATCGGCGCCGGGCGCCAGCCGGTCAGAGATCAGCGGACGATGGACGAACTCCTGGGTGAGGGTCAGACACTCTACTTTAGATTGCTGCCCCAGGTCGCGTTCGGTATGCCGAGGGAGGTTTTCAGATATGCCTGATCCCCTGCTGGAAATCGCGGACTTCAATACCGAGTATGCAGAGGTGGCAAGGATTGCCGGCTTCTACGACGCAAGAGTCTGGCAGGAGGGCCACTACGTCTTTCTTGAGCTTCCTAGTCCTGGAAATCGACGCCTATTGGCCAAGCTCGAGTGTCAGGGTTATCCCGCGATTGCGCCAGACCTTGTCTTCCTCGACCCGGGAACAAGAGCCGTATCTACCCAACCGAATGATTGGCCTCCACATAGTCCCGTCCACGCGTGGAACGGTTCACTGCATTTGTGTGTCCCCGGGACACGCTGGTTTGAAATGACGCACAGTCATCGGGGAAGCCGTAAGGACCGCAGCCTCACGAGGCTTCTGGAGGTGCTTGCTCTCTGTTGCGCTGGCCACGCCCAAGTGCTTGCCGGCCTGGGTAGGAGGTGAGGAAATGAAACGATGCGCTCCCGTTCGGAAACAACGGCCGGATCGGATCAATAAACTACTTCTGTGCGAATCAATCATCGCTCCGCTGGAGAACCATCTTCGCGAAACCGGCCGCGACCATCGCGAGGAGGCGGGCCTCATCGCCGGCTACGTCATCAACGGCTCGATAGGCGTCGCGACCACGGTCTTGCTGCCCTACACGGAAAACGCCGCCGCCGCATGTGAGTTGCCGCTGGACGTGACACTGGACTGCAGCGACGCCATGGCCCGTGCAGGTCAGGTCCTGCTGGCACAGGTTCATACACACCCCGGAAGAGGCTGCGGCCACAGTGGCACCGATGATCACTGGGCTTACTCGGATTGCCCAGGTCTTTTCAGCCTTGTTGTACCCTGCTTCGGCCGCTGGGGTTTGCGAAGACTGTTCGATGGCAGTGTCGCCGTTCATGAGCGCCTTGCGACAGGACGATGGCAACTTCTGGCACCCACCGAGGTTCGGCAGCGGTTCCTGGTTGTCCCGAGTTTCCGGGTCATCTTCTAGCCGCGGTCGTCACCGCGTCAGGGTGTTCGCCGTCGGATCGCAGAGGTTCTTCGATGCCTCCCAATAGCCGAGCCGAGCTCTTCGCCAAAGAAACACTCGGGAATGATCCCGAGCGGATCAAAGCTTCGTTGCGCGAGCAGAAAGTGGTGATCGGCATTCCGGATGACGTGGCCGGGTGCCGCCAGGGTCAGATCGGGCTGATCACCGCGGTGAATATCCTCACTCGCCTCGGTGCGCTGGCCCCTAATCTCTACCTGGATGTTCCGGACGACGCCGTTGTTCTAGACCGGATGCCACTGTTGCCTTCCGGTCAACCTCTGGGTCGAAGCCTCATCGACTTTATGCGCAGGATGGCTGCTTTCCAACCCGGTCCGCCGGTCCGCCAACCCGCCGAGCGCGGTCTGCGCTATGACCACGGTCTCTTCATCGGCAAGGTAACGGCCGACGTGACAAACGCGATTACCGTCGGGGCCGACAGGTGGCTGGCTGCGGTAAGTCCGGAAGGCTCCAAGGAAAGTGTCAGGGATAACGAGTCCTCGTTTGGCATCCTTCTGGCGGCGACGATGGGCAGCACGGAGTTGGTTAAGCGATTGTGGCTGCCGATCAAGGACTCCCGTTCCGTAATTGAACCTCTTAACCGGCGCTGCGTTGTCTCGGCGTACGACTTGAGCGTCGACCCGAAGAAACCGGAGAACCCCGCGCTGCCGTCGGGCCTCGACCTTGCGCATGTGTGCGTGTTCGGTCTGGGGGCCACGGGCAGCGGCGTCAATTATGTGCTCGGCTGCCTGCCGCGGATGCGGATGTCGATCGACTATGTCGATTTGGATCAGATCGAGCCCAGCAATGAGGAGAGGCTTTTCAGCAGCGCCGATCCTGCCCGAGATATCGGAAAGCCCAAGACGGTTCATGCCCAGGAGTTCCTTCGCTCCCTCCAACCCGACGCACACACCTTTTCATACCAGATGCCCTTTGAGCGTTACGTGGACATGGCTCGCGACCGACTCGGGTATGTGTGGTGCTGCCTGGACAGCGCCCCGGCGCGCCGGATCCTTTCACAAGAGTTGATCAGCACGCTGGTCAACTCGGGCACTCATCTGGGTCGCTGGATGATTTCGCTCCACCAGTTCGACCGGCCCGAAAACGCCTGTTTGTGCGACCTCTATCCGGAGCCGCCGGCGACGGCCTTCGATCCCGAACGCGAACTGGCCCATCGGCTGGGGCTCCCCGTGGAGCAGGTGAGACAGATCGCTCAGCGGGGTGGACGCCTGGACGCCGCCATGATCGCCGTTGCGCAAGGGAATCAACGCGATGACACCGCCAGACAGGCTGTCGCTCGCTACGCGGGGATGACCTTCCAACAAGCAGTTGCCCATATGTGTTCCACACTGCAGCCCAACAGGCTACTGCAGGCCGCCACCATCAGTTTTGTCGCGCTCATGCCGGCGAGTTTTATGGCGGCCGACCTGGTCTGACGCCGGGCCTATGGCTGGAGCCTGCCGCAAGGTCAGCCCAACGTCTTTCAATTCGACACGCTGAGGCTTCCGCGGAGCGGAACGGCCTTGAACCTGCTGGCCGCGAAGGACTGCATGTGCCAGTCGGAGCGCTATCGCAAAGCGTTTGGGAAGCGCCAGGAACTCCGCAGGGCCTACCTCGGGGTTCGATTTCAGTCGCCGGCGGCGCCGCAGCCGGCCGCGCCGGTGATCCAGGCCGGAGCCGTGTGCCACGCGAGGAGGAGGGCGGCACAGCGGCGGCCGGTGCCGCGCCCGGCACCACCGCCCCAGCAGGTGGCTGTCCCGGATCCCCCTCCGCCTCCTCCGGCGGCTCGGGCTCCCCTTCGACCCGCTTGTGGGTGGCGGCGACTGTTGGCCCACACCGCTATCTTGTCCATGTGGATACTGGCGCTCTGCGTGTACTTGCCAGGCATGGTCGGGACTGGCTGGTTAATGAACTGGTGCGCCGAGCCCTCTCCAGCCGAGACCTTTGGGACCCGAAAGCACCCGCGCCGTTTTCCTCCGGGGTACTCACTCGTCGGTCGGCCTTCGATCCAGGAACCTGCCCGCAATGCCAACTGGGGATCGGCCGATGACGCAACCATCCTGCTGGGCAGCTTCGCCAGGTCAGTAAACCCTTGGCCGCTGGTCGGGCATGTTTGGGCTGTCAGGATGGACTGGCGATCCTGGCTCTTCCACACTGTCCATGCGGCGCTGCCCATCGGCATGCACCTGTTGCTGATCTTGGTTGCGATGAAGATGCTGGCCATCGCCGCGGGAATTCGCCGCCGGTGGGTTGGCGACCCCGCGCCGAATCAGGCGCGGCGGAGGGCCAACCTGCTGGCCAGCTTCTTCTTTCTCAGTGGCTCGCCCTGTGTCTGTGCGGGGGCTGTTGCCCTGGCGATCGTAACTTGGCGCGCCTCATGGGTGGTCAGTACGGAGGCATGTTGCTTCCTCTTGCTGCTGCTGCCAGCGGAAGTGTTAGCGATGGCGTATGGAGTATTCTATTTGATCCCGGCTTCCATATGGCTAACGAAGAAGCTCTCTGAAAGCGTGTGGGACATCTGACAACGGTTGCCGGGCCGCGGATGAGGCCGGCGCCTGAGGAAGCATATGTGGTTTTGCCGAATAATCGGTGTTCAATGCAGAGCCCGAGGCGGGCGGCGCCCTGCCATCGACGGCGTTGCCGCAAGCCTCCGCAGCGTCATCCGTCACGATCTCCGGCGGTGCAGCCCTGAAGGCCTGTCCGACAGGCCCTGTTGCGGTGGGCCGGCCGCTGG
>CAYYBO010000349.1:0-4918 GCA_964470125.1 uncultured Planctomycetaceae bacterium
GGTTCCGAAGATTAGGGCCAGCCAGATGGGATGACCGAGCAGTCCAAGCTCGGCGAGGTTCTGAAGGAAGATGTTGTGAGCGGCCTTCCGTCCGCCGATGTAGCGATCCTTCGCCACTTCGAAGTTGTTGAAGCCGACGCCGATGAGCGGACTCTGGGCAAGCATCCTCTGGGCCACATTCCAGGTGGCGAAGCGGGACATCGCTGACTTGTCATGGCGATACTCGATGATCGAGGTGACGCGGTCGCGGATTTCCTGGCTGGACATGGTCCAGGCGATGAGGGCCACCAGCCCGGCGGCAAAAATGGCTCGGATGCGGTACCGGCTGCTCCATGCCGTGCAGGCCAGGACGAAAACGAGTGCCACGAACCCCGCCCGCGAGCGAGAACCGATGATTGCCAGGCAGATCAAGGCGGCGCAGGCCAGCAGGACGGCCCGCCACCGTGCGTGCCGGACCGAGAGGGCGAAATAGAAGACCATCGGCAGACTCATTACACTGAGCAAGGCGAAGAGGTTGTTGTCGTAGGTCTTGCCATAAACCTGATGGGGACCGAGGAGAATCACCTTGAATCCGCCCTTGATGGCCCAGAAAGCCGTGGCCAGAGCCACGACTATGTAAAGCGTGCGGAAACGCGGCAGATCCGAGGCCAATCCGGTCAGCAGGAAGACGACCAGCAGCAGCTTGAGCAGACTTCGATAGTGGTAGGAGTTGGCCGAGAGGGGGAAGGGCACGATAAGCCGGGTGATGCTGACGTACACAACCAGAACGACGATCAAGGCCAAAGCCCAGTTGAGCTCAAACAGTGGGTTCCGAGTGTAGCCATTCTTGATGGCGATGACTTGCCCGGTCTTCGGGCTCAAAGCGGGCGTGAGCGTCAGCCGCTTGACCCCCAGAGCGATTGCCCCCACCACCAGGGGCACGCCGATCAGCATGCCGTCCTGGAAATCGCCGCGCCAGCAGAGAAACTTGGGCTGCATCAAGGATACGACGTAGTAGACGCACAGACCGAAGAACGGCCGCGTCAGTACAAGCGGCAACAGTGCGATCAGGATGCCCACGTACAAGATGAAACGCATATCAAACCTCGATCAGCCGGGAGTTGCCCCGGCCCTCGGAGTCTGTCATCCGGTTCCCCTCGCCAGGACCACTGGGTCGCGGCGAGCGGCGGCAGCGGGCGCCAGGTCCCGCCGGCAAAGCCGATAACAACTCGCCAAAGCGGTGAGCTGCCCGCTTCCAAGTGAAGTTATCGGCGACCCAGCGGCGTCCGGCCGCCCCAAGCTGCGCGCGCAGGGCCCGATCCGCCGCCAACCGGTTCAAAGCGTCGGCGAAATCGGGCGCTCGCGGGTGATCGACCAGCAAACCGCATCGGCCGTGCTCGATGATCTCTCGGTTGGCGTTGGAGATCGTGTGACCGTTGGGCCGCAGCCCGACGGCGGGCAGACCGCAGGCAAGACCCTCCGCCAAGGCGCCGCCAAACGACTCACTTCGGGAAGGAAAAGCGAAGATGTCGGCGGCATGAAGGTAGGGCCGCACGTCAGACTGCGGGCCGATGAATCGCACGATGTCGTCGACGCCATTTTCTCTGGCCAATCGCCGCAGGCGATTCTCCTGTTCTCCCTCGCCGATCAGCAGCAGGCTCAGACGCCGCCGGCAGCGGGGCATGGCCTCGATCAGCAGCCCGAGGTTCTTTTCGGGCGAAAATCGGCCTGTCCAGACGACGGCGGTTTCATCGTCCGCCAAGCCAAGACGACTTCGCTCCGCTCGTCGCACCGTGGTGGTCGGCGGGTCAAAGCACTCTGCGTCCACACCGCCGTGAACGGTGTGGGCCAGCCGTGGCGTCACCGAGTATTCGGCAATCACTCGATCGCGGGTCTGTAGGCTGTCGAAGATAATCAGATCGGCAGCGGCAAAGGCGAGTTCTTCATTCCGCCGCTTCAATAACCGGTCGACTGCGTAAGGCCATCGGCGGAAGAAAGGCAACGCGGCTTGGTCGGCGCAGTTGGCCTCGTCGTGCAGGAGGGTCGAAGAGCCGCAGACGAAGACCACCGGTGGACGGCAAGCAACAGCGCTGCAGGCGGTTACAACCTCTGGTTGGCAAGATACGACCAAATCGCAGCCCCCCACAACCCGAGGGGCAACCTTACCGGCCGCCGCCATGCGGGCGGTCGCCTGGAGACACCAGTGTAGGGGGTGGGTTCTGCGGGCGGGCAGCCGATTCACGAGAATCCCGTCGATCATCGGCGTGTCTATGTCCGTCTTGTCCGCTTCGACGAAGAAAGTAACGCAGTGGCCCGCAGCGATGAGTCCTTGAGCCAGGCGGAGGGCGCGAATGGATAAACCGCAGGAAGACCGCCGCAAGGTCGGCATGTGCCAATTGACGATCATGCCGCCTCCTCCGCCAGTCGCGCCTCGCCGGCCAGACATAGGCCGGGCGCCCCATCCACGCATGCCTCAATGAGTCGCGCGTACCGCTGAGCCAGCCGGTCGCGACGGAATCGATCGATCGCGTCCCGGTCGCGCAAAGGATCAGGGCGTCCCGCGAGCCAGGCGTCCATCCGCGATTCGATGGCCATGGCAAGCTGACCAGGGGCGCCATGCGCAACGAGCGTCACGTTGCCGGCTTCCGTGAGAATGCGGGCCAAGGCGGTCCGAGGGTGGACCACGGCGATGATATGGCCTCCGAAGGCCAGGTATTCGAATGTCTTGGCGGGGATGCATAGTCTGCCGCCTTCATTTGAGGGGGTCATCAAAACGAGGGTGTCGGCCCGGGCCATTTCGTCGAGGGCCTCCTGATGGGGACGGTACCCGGGGTACTCCAGAAAGGCTTCATCGCTGTCCCGGATGACGCACCGCTGCGAAGCGGCGATAGTCCCGACGATCCGAAGCGTCAGATGACGGGCAAGGTCCGGCCTTGCCGTTCTGACTGCTCGCACGGCATCCAGCAGCGGCGAGACGCTTTGCTGGCGGTAGAACGCGCCAACGTGGGCAAGCGTGAATCGGCGACACGGGCGGGAACGACGAAAGTCCTCGTCCGCAGATTCGAGAGCGTGTCGCGGAGGCTCTCCCCGGCGGGGTGAGTCCGACGGATCATAGCCGTTGGTGATGGTCGACACGCCATGAGCTTGCAGCGCCGTGCAGCGGTTTAGCAGCCGATCGGCGAGGTCGGGGCAGGTCACGACGACGTGATCGGCGCGGCTCAGGGTGCTCTGCTCCAGCCATCGTCTGAAGCAGCCGGCCAGGTGACTCGTCGGGTCGCAGGCAAAGTTGTCGGTGATCGGGTCCCGAAGGTCGGCAATCCAGGGGATGCCCAGGCGTCGCTTGAGGTGAAGACCGACCAGATGAGCCGCGTTGGGTGGCGACGTGGTGATGATTGCCTCGATATTATGCCGGCGGATAAGCCGCCGGGCTTGCTTGATTGCGGCAGGAATCCACAGCAGCTCAACCTCGGGGAGCCGCAGGACCGCCGCCGCGCGATGCAGCCGCCAATACAGCCTGTCCTCCAGGAAGTCCACGGCAGGAGCCGGTTGCCCGTTGAGCCTGAACTGGTCGCCGATCATCGCGGCCAGCGATCCCGGTTCGAGCCCGTAGACCGGAGTCACCACGACCTCTCCCGGAAGCCCGGCCAGCAAGGTCGGATCGCGCAAAGGGTAGTGTCGGTGGGCGGCGGTGAGGATGAACGGGCGCCAACCGGCAAGGGGCAGGTAGCGAGCCAGTTTTGCGGATCGCTGGACGCCGCTTCCACCGAAAGGTGGAAAGTGATAAGAGACCAGCAACAGGTTCCTCAGCGTCACGGCAGTGTCACTCCACCTCGCACGAAGTAATGACCGTAGGGATGGCAGCAGGGTTGCAGCTCAGCGGTCAACACTTGGACACGTTCATCGCTTGTCATCCCAGCACACGGGCGCCCGTCTGGCCTCTGTGGCGTTGGTCGCTTCAGACAACGTGCTCGCGCACAAGGTTTCGCAATCGCCACGGCCATGGCCCGCTTCCGTCGGCGGTTTCGAGCAGACGAGCCAGACGTCGCTTCATCCGCCAGCTTGGCCTCAGGGACCATGCCGGCCGGCTTCGGCCCGCGGGCAAGCCGATCTGGTCCAAGGCCCGGCGACAATGGTCAAGAACGTGTGCTAGAGAGGGCCGCCAGCCGCACTCGTCATACCGGCATGGGGTACCGAACGGGTTCCAGATGGTTTCGTAGCGCTGCCGGTTGGTGATGTTGAGTCGAGTCCAACGGTCCTCGGCGCCGCAGCCCCAGACATAGTGCGGACAGCAACACAGGCTGGCCAAGTGCAGGCCGCCGGTTGAGGCTCCGACCGCTAGGCGTGCCCGCGATAGTTGCCGGACGGCCTCATCCAGGCGTGGCACCGAGAGCTCCACCGACAGCCCGAAGTCGCGCAGCCGGCCGGCAAGCTCGCCCCACCACGCCGCGGGCTTGTTTCGTTCACTGCTCAGAGCTCGATGGCGCGGCATGAGAACGATGTCCGTGGTCACTTGTTGCTTCAATCTGAGGCTCACAAACGTCTGGTGAGCCGGCGTTGTCGGCCAAAGGGCCGAGTTGAACTCCGGCATGAAGATGGCTGTGTTTCCGAGAGGAAGGCCCAACGGCTCGCAGGCCTGATAGGTCTGGGCGCGGACGGCCGAGCGCAGATCGGCGGCGGCGATGGGGCGTCCGCCGTCATCGACCCGGTGATCCTCGTTGCGATGACCGGGGACGCGCAACGGAGGCATCGGACAGAACACGACTCGCCCGCCCGTGTTCTCACGGGCGTACAGCAGGCGTCGGTCGGGTTCGGCGCAGACGATGATGCGGTGGTAGTGGCCGTGGTCGATCAGCCAGCGGACTCGGGCCTGCCAGTTCATCAGCTCCCAGCCGAATTCGCCGACGTATGGCGCGACAATCAGGATGTCGAGATCGGAGTT